>DEIP01000021.1 GCA_002352605.1 Desulfobacteraceae bacterium UBA2771
GGCTTCCTTAATTCTGGTTTTTGTGTTTTTTCCTGATTATAACGGATTTAGGGGAGGATATAATCTGTATAAAATCAAATGGTTATGTATTGTGAACACCTGTTAAGCTGGCCTTTATGATCATATTTTTATAATAGCAGCCATATGCATACTCTATTGCGGCAAAACCCGAAACATCATTACTTATTGAATTAACAAAGAATACTTTTAAATCAAAGCATCGATTTGGGGGTCCCCTAAATCCGTTATAATCAGAAATTTTCTTCAAAACTGTGCAAGGCACCGGAATGCTCAGTTTTCATAAGTCATCCGGGTTTCAACATAGGGTAGCATACGATGCATGTGTTTTCAATCGTCCAACTTTCATTTCTCCAACGCAAATCGGCGTCCGGATGCTTCATCCCGTTTGAAATGCATCAGATAATTCATCCTGGCGCTGCGGCACAGGGCCGCGTGCCCGCTAAAAGGGACGTACCGCAGGCCGGACAGGTTCACCAGGGACAGACCGGCCGCCCTGCCCCACCTTTCCAGCTCTTCCGGCCTGACCAGCTTTCTGTATGCGTGGGTGCCTTTTCTCACGATTCCCAACACATGTTCGGCTGCAATGATCACCAGCAGCCATGACAACCAGGTACGGTTCACCGTGGCGAAAAAAACATCGCCACCGGGCCGAACCAGGCGGGCACAGGCATCTAAAATAGATGCCGGCCGGGGCACGTGTTCGAGCAGTTCCATGCAGACCACCACGTCGTAATGGCCCGGACTTTCGCCTGCCAACGTTTCAGCCGTGGTCTGCCGGTAATCGATGGTCAGGCCGCTTGCGGTCATGTGTGCGCGGGCAACGGACAACGACGCTTCGGCCATGTCGATGCCGGTAACCCGGCCGCCGCACGAAGCTAACGCCTCGGGCAGCAGCCCGCCGCCGCAACCCACGTCCAATACCTGCCTGGCGGCCAGCTCGGCCCGGTCGCGCACGTAGGCCAGGCGCACCGGGTTGATGTCGTGAAGGGCCTTGAATTCGCCGTTGCGTTCCCACCAGATGTCGGCCATTGCGGAAAAACGGGCGATTTCGGCGGCGTCGATGTTTTCCATTTGATTCATTACCGAATCGTTTTAACCTGTCTATTTTATATCGATGAGTTTGTTGAGAAAAATAATAACAGATGTCATAAAAGCGATCAAGGCAAGGGCCTCTGAAAAAATAAGGGGGAGTGATCTGTTTACTACCGAGCTTGTTGAGAAGCCACACAACCGTTACGTAACGTTACCAAATGTCGGCTATTGATATCGTTTCTCCTATTAAGCGGTACGACATCAAATCACCTATATTATGCTCGCAATCCCATTATAAATTTTTTATAATAATATAGTCAGTTATATATAAGAAAGCGAATTTCCGCCTGCTTCATGTCCGGTGGCACCAATTATGCTGTGACCGTTATAGCAGAAAACGGCGGTAGTTCATGTTGAAAGTATCTTTAATCAAAAAGGCGGCCAAGTATGAAAAAGACGGTAAAGTATAAATATCTATTTGGCCCCGTGCCTTCCCGACGCTTGGGGATCTCTTTGGGAATCGATCTGGTCCCGATGAAAACATGCAGCTTGAATTGCATCTATTGTGAATGCGGCCGAACCACTCATCTTACTCTGGCTCGTAGGGAGTATGTGCCCATAGATGTAATCTATTTAGAATTATCCAACTATTTAACCCATCATCCCAAACCGGACTATATTACCTTTTCAGGTTCAGGAGAGCCGACGCTAAACTCGCGTATCGGCGATGTAATCCGTTTCATTCGATCGCAAACATCAGAGATTTCGACAGCGGTGCTCACCAACGGAACCCTGCTATTTGATGAAAAGGTGAGGAGCGAACTAAAAGACGCTGCAGTGGTTATCCCATCTTTGGATGCGGCTACAGACGTTGTATTCAAAAAAATCAACCGACCTCATCCGAAATTGGACCTAAATACGCTCATTGACGGAATCATCCGGTTTCGTGGTGTGTATACCGGCCAATTGTGGTTGGAAGTATTTGTCGTCCCCGGGATAAACGACACCAAAGCGGAATTGTTGGCTCTGAAACGGGCCATCGAAAAAATTAATCCCGATCGCGTGCAACTCAATACCTTGGACAGACCAGGTGTTGTAGCGGATATTCGCGCCGCCACCCGGAAGGAATTGGAGTGGATTCTCGATTTCTGGAAAATAGAAAACGCTTCGATTATCGCCAAGGCGCCAGAGCGTAAAGGCCTCCCCGCTTACCGAAACGATGTTCAATCCGCCATTTTGGGAACCATCGCCAGACGTCCTTGCACACTGGAAGACCTAACTAAAATTTTAGGCATGCATCCCAACGAAATCAATAAATACCTGGATGTGTTGGAAGCGGACCAGAAGGTACAAACCGAAAAACAGCGTCGGGGCATATTTTATCGGACATCTATCAAAAACCCCTAAATGGCTTTAGGAGTCAATGAAAACATACCTCGTATCCTATTTGAAAAGCCGGGTAGAAAAGGCAACTGTTAGACTCCCGACACGGCAATATGGATTGCGATTGCCGGAAACATCATCGATTTCGGCGCCTATGGGAACTTTGATCTGAACCGGGAAGCGGACGAAGTTTTTGATAAGGATTTTTCTGTATTCGATTATAATAAGTTTAAGCAGGGCCTGGATAAAGCCCGCGAGATATTGTATATTGGAAATAATAATGAGCTACCTTCAAGAGATACGAAAAGAGATTGGATCGCGCAGGGTTTTTGTCCCGGGTGTTCGGGCCATTATTGTTGACGATGCCGGAAGTATTCTACTTCAGCATCGGAGAGATAACACCTTGTGGGGGCTGCCCGGCGGCTCTGTCGAAATCGATGAGACTGCCATCGAGGCGTTAAAACGGGAAGTGAAAGAAGAGACTGCCTTGGAAGTGGTTGAAGCCGAACCGATGGCCCTCTACTGCGGTCCACACCAAAAATTTTCCTATCCCAACGGAGACCGGGTGCAGTGTTTCGCCGTTGCCTTTATCGTCCATAAATGGGAAGGCACCCCCCATGCGGACGGTCTGGAAGGCTCCACAGTACGTTTTTTTTCGATTTCAGAACTGCCTGAATCGCTTGTGCCGATTCACCAGCAAACACTTGAGGACTATGTCCGATATGATGGTACATTCCTTTTGTCAGGATAATGAAAAAGACAGATTGTAAATTCAGTCGGCAACCGGGAGTCGAGTGTATTATTCACTCTCTCGGCTCCGACGAAATGATTGCTCAACGGCTTGCACAGATGGGCATTTTGCCGGGGGCCAGGCTGCATATCGTACGGCTGGCGCCCCTTGGCACAACGATAGAAGTCTCTGTAGACGGTGGACAATCCTTTGCCATGAGAAACAGTGAACTCGTTGCTCTGGAGTGCGAGATCGTGGCGATTCCGCTGACAGCCGTCGATGGGCCGCCCCACACGACCTATCGTATTCATCGCCTCGCCGGCGGCAGAACATTTCGTCATCGCATGGAGGCACGCGGCATTGAGCCGGGTTGCTTCATCAAAATCCTCGATCAAACCGGGTCCCCGATACGCGTTCAGCGCCTTGATCAGGAGGAAATCGTTAAACTGGGCAGGGGCGAAGCGAATAAAATCATTGTAAAGGTGACCGGTGGTTGAACATGTAGAAGAAATTGTCGTTGCCTTGAGTTCCATTCCCAACACAGGGAAAACGACCCTGTTTAATCGCCTGACCGGCTCCAGCCAAACCACCGGCAACTGGCCCGGCGTATCCGTGAAAAAAAAGGTCGGCCACTTCCCCCTGGGGGAGTACAAAATCAGTCTGGTTGATCTGCCCGGCGCATATGCGTTATCACCCGTCACCGAAGAAGAAAAGGTGGTACGGGCCTATTTCCTCAAGACTCCACCTGCCATTGTGCTCAATATTATCGACGCCCGCAATATCTATCGCTGCCTGGGACAAACCCTGCAAATGAGCATGAGCGGTCTGCCCATGGTTGTGGCTGTCAATATGATGGATGAAAACAGTCAACTGGATATCCCGTGCCTATCCACCCACCTGGGCGTACCCGTCGTGCCTATTTCCGCCCGATCCGGCCGGGGGATACCCGAGTTGAAGCAAACCCTTTACCGGGTGATAGAAGATCCGGAACGCACCCACATTCCGCATATCTCCTGCCCGCCGATCCTGGAAGCGGTCAGCAGAGCGTTGTCGGAAAAAATTATTCCCGGCGGGCCGTTGGCGAAAATGAATGCGAATTTTTTGGCGATGCGGTTGCTGGAAGAAAAAACACTTCCCCAATCCATCCGCAACACCGGGATGGAAAACTGCATTAAAAAATGGCGCAGTCAGGTTGAAAAGTCCACGGGAGAGGCGATTGCCATAACCTGCGCCAAGTGCCGATTTAATGCCGCCCGCGGCCTGGTGCTCGAGGCCACCCACCAAAAGCCACCCCCGCCCGATGAGAACAGTCAACGTATCGATCATATTCTACTCCACCGCTGGGTCGGTTTACCGTTGTTTCTGCTGATCATGTTATTGCTGTTTCAGGTTATCTATGGCCTGGGTGCGCCGCTGCAAAATTTCGTCGGCCAGGGCTTTGATGCGGCGGAGGCATGGCTGCGGGTTCAGCCGCTTGTCAGCCGCCAATCAGACTTGCTGCAGAGTTTTCTTTTCGATGGTTTCTGGCAAGGACTGGGTGTGGTAACCGCTTTTTTTCCCATCATCGCGCTGTTTTTTATTTGCATGTCTCTTGTTGAAGCCAGCGGATATATGGCCCGCGCGGCCTTTTTAATGGACAACCTGATGCACAGACTGGGCCTCGACGGCAAGGCTTTTATCAATCTGCTCCTCGGTTTTGGCTGCAATGTGCCGGCGATTATGGGAACCCGCATCCTCTCAAGTCATCATCATCGGGTAATCACCATGCTATTGGTCCCGTTCAGCCTTTGTACTGCCCGCCTCCAGGTCTTTGTGTTCTTAACAACCATTCTGTTTTCAGCGGCTGTTGCGCCGTGGATCCTATTTGCGTTTTATCTTGGCAGTTTCATCGCAATTATTGTGATCGGACTGTTTTTAAAAATAATCCGTATGGCTGGAAAGTCCGAGCCCTTTATCATGGAGATCCCACCCTACCGGATGCCGACATTCAACAACGTGTGGCTGCGAACCTGGCGGCAATTGAAAGATTTTCTATGCCAGGCCGCACCGCTTATCGTAGCCGGTGTCATCGTGGTGTGGTTCCTGACTTATTTCCCGGCGGATGTACCGGCTGCCGGCGCCGAAAGTTGGGCAGGCCAACTGGGGCAATTTTTCTCACCACTGTTTCATCCACTCGGTATCCATTGGCAGGAAATTGTTGCCCTGTTATTTGGCTTCATTGCCAAAGAAATTGTCGTCGGTGCGCTGGCAGTCATCTATGGTGGTGGCGATCTTTCCAATCAGATCATCCAGCACATCTCCCCGCTGCAGGGCTTAAGTTTCATGGTATTCACCTTGTTTTACACGCCGTGTGTGGCAACTATTGCTGCAATCAGGATTGAATCCGGATCATGGACGGTTACCCTGTATTCCTTTTTCCTGGGACTGGCGGTCGCTTGGGTCGCCTCCCTTTTGCTTTATCAATCCGGACTCATTTTGGGTTTTTCCTAGGGCACACATGCGGTCGCGATGGTACTTTTAAACGACCGGTCTTTTAAAGGAAAACACCATGGCCCATAAGATCGCTCAATCCGCATACCACCGTCTCACCGAACGCCTCAACCGCTTTCCCCAGGGTGCTCCGCCCTCTGAACTGCTCACCAAAATACTGATGATGCTCTTCGATCGAAAGGAGGCCGAACTGGTTTCGCTGCTGCCGATAAGGCCCTTCACGCCAACGCGGGCCGCAGGTGTCTGGCACATGCCAGTGCGTGCGGCCCGAAAGATCCTGGCTCAGCTGGCGGCAAAGGCGTTGCTGGTTGACTTTGAAGTGGATGGAGAGATGAACTATGTGCTGCCGCCGCCCATGGCGGGCTTTTTTGAGTTTTCCATGATGCGCATCCGGAAGGATATCGATCAGAAACTGCTGGCGGAGTTGTTTTATCAATACCTGAATAAGGAGGAGGACTTTGTCCGGTCACTGTTCACCGATGGGGAAACCCAGCTGGGACGTGCCTTTGTCCATGAGCCAGTTCTGTCGGACGATAACGCCCTGCATGTCCTGGACTATGAGCGGGCCAGCGAAGTGATCAAAAGCGCCTCCCACCGGGGCATCAGCATGTGCTACTGCCGGCACAAAATGATGCACATGGATCGTGCCTGTGCGGCCCCCATGGATATCTGCATGACCTTTAACATGGCTGCCGAATCTCTGATCCGCCACGGCCATGCGCGGACGGTGGATGTACCCGAAGGGATGGAACTGCTGGCGAAAGCCAGGGAGAACAACCTGGTTCAGGTTGGTGAGAATGTGCGGCAGGGGGTCAACTTCATCTGCAACTGCTGCGGGTGCTGCTGCGAGGCGATGATCGCCGCGCGCCGGTTTGCCGTCATGCACCCTATCCACACCACCCATTTCCTACCCCAAGTGGACGAGAGCACCTGCAGCGGCTGTGGCAAGTGCGTGGCGCTGTGTCCGGTGGAGGCCATGACCCTGGTGTCGGCCAACGACCCAAAGCTGCCCCGCAGAAAAGTGGCCCGCGTGGATGAAAGCCGCTGTCTGGGCTGCGGGGTATGCCTTCACGGATGCACGAAAACCGACAGCCTCTCACTGAAGCACCGACCCAAACGGGTACTCACTCCCAAAAACGCCATCCACCGGGCGGTGCTGATGGCCGTGGAGCGGGGCAAACTGCAGAATCTGTTTTTCGACAACCGCGTGTTGTGGCACCATCGGGCCCTATCTGCGGCGCTGGGTGCGATCCTGCGCCTGCCACCGGTGGAGCGGGCCATGGCCACCGACCAGGTAAAATCACGTTATCTGGAGGCCCTGATATCCCGACTTTCCTGATTCTGGTTGGCCGACACCGCCCCTGAAACGGTAGTGGGCTTTCCCGACCTCTGAGTGATATGCCTGATAAAAAGAAAAGATTTCCTTCTGTGGTCCCAAGCTCGCGATATAGCCTCAGTTCAAAGGCAGTATTTTCAGAGACAAGGATTGTTAGAATACGGATATAGTAACGGTTTACCCGCCCAATTGACAAAATAATCTAACGGTTCAATTTGGCCATCATAAAAGTTTACATACTAAAATATCCAGGAAAAATAAGTCTGCTCTGTCCTGTATGAATATTGATAATATCGTAACAACTTAATAGACTTTATCCATTAAACGATGTTGCGGATTCGGTTTAACTTTTATCTTGCTTTCTACATCTTTTTTATAGTATATATTTGGGATATTCTTTTTAAGAATAGATTATTAAATAATAGTCGAGAGAGATATTACCATAATTAATATACAGATACATGGATATTTTTTCCAGACATATACTCTAATACCATAGAAAATTTTTAGATTTATTAACTCTGATAAGCTGACCGCGAGCGGTCAGCTTATCGCCGCTGTTGAGTTCCACTCCGACGGCGTTTGGCTGATCAATGGAGAGGATTAATAATGATTGAAACGTGCAAAATTAAATTTCCAAAGATAAGAACATATGATTTGGATCAGGATGAAGAATATTTCTTTTTAGTAGAACCAGATGGTAAAGAAAGAAAAATCCTTTTTCATGAATATGATAAAATATATAAAATAAAAGGATTGTATGAGCAATTGTTTTATGAACGCCTCAAATGCAACTCTCCGTCAAAGGTATCAGAAGCATTAAGATATTCCTTATCTCAAGTACGAGAAAATTTGTCGGAACTTCGAGTATTAGATTTGGGAGCGGGCAATGGGATGATGGGAGAGCAATTAAGAAAACAAGGGGTTGCAAGGCTCGTTGGAGTGGACATTATTCATGAGGCAAAAGAAGCGACAGAACGCGATCGGCCCATGATTTATGATTCCTATTATGTAACCGATTTTTGCAATTTGACTCTGGAACAAAGGGAAGACTTACAAGAGTGGTCGTTTAATTGTCTAACTACTGTCGCAGCACTCGGTTTCGGAGATATTCCTGCAAAGGCATTTATGGAAGCATTTAATATTCTTCGCGGCAAAGGCTGGATAACCTTCAATATTAAGGAAACCTTTCTTGATAAAAGTGACCAAACTGGATTTTCCGTTGCCGTAAGAGAACTGATCTTTTCAGAATATCTTGATGTTTATTACCTCGAACGATATCAGCACAGGCTTTCAACAGAAGGGCAACCTTTATACTATTTTGCCATATCGGGAAGGAAAAATGCCGATATTCCGCAGGATTTTTTAACCTCAATAGGCATAGCCTAATGTTAGTGATAATAGCGGAAAACAACTAAATCTTGTCAAAAATGGATTTTCACCATCTTACTCGGGCAAAGCCCGCAATATTAAGGATTGGGGCCGAAATAAAGTGAACGAAAATTGCTAAGGATATCCGTTCGTATTCAAGGCACATAAACGGTTGCATATTGGTTGTATGTGGACGTTGATGTAACGCAGAAAACGGATGGATA
>DEIP01000054.1 GCA_002352605.1 Desulfobacteraceae bacterium UBA2771
GTTGCGGTCGTCTGGGCCAATCAGGAAGATCGGAAAGAGACTCTGTCCGCCTTGCTTGATTTGGCCAATGGCAGCGGGGCAGGCAGGGGCTCGACGCTCCCCCGGGCCATCATCGTTTCCGGCATCACGGACAACCAGCTTCACGGCCTGATGAACGTCTGTCGCCAGACCGGGATGCGACAACCCCTGTGGGCCGCACTGACGCCTACTTCCGAAACATGGCCCCTGACGCAACTGCTTGCCGAATTACAGGCCGAGCGAAAAGCCCTTTCTCGGCACAGGAGAAAATAACGCCGTTTAGCTTCTACGGTTTTTCTTGCCTTGAGATTATGGCCGCCGATGCTTATTTTATCCGTTTTGAATTGCCACAAATAGGGTCGCCATATGATTTCCGGACACGCTACGCCTGCCGACACACGAAAACCGGCCCAGCAATTTTCCGGCCCGACACGCAACCTGCTTGGGGAAGCTGGCCGTTGGGTGAGTGGTGCCGGATTTGGCTGCTGCCGGGTCAATGCCGGCGTGGTTTCCCACGAAAAAGCCTTCGGAAGCGCCTTGGCCGGTGAGCGTGCGGGGCAGGAACATTATCGACGGATAGGGCAGGCCTTTTTCCAACTGATTGAGGGATTCTCATGTTGATGAACAAGGACATCAATTGCCTTAACTTCAAGGGGTTGTTCACCTTCCTGGAAAGGTATCATGGTGTGCAGGCGGTGGGTATGGTGACTCGCGGCCTGGTGGATAATTCGGATTTTCAGGTCCAGGACAAGCTGGATCCGGGGCAATTGACGTCGGTCCAACCCCATCATCTCATCGATCCTGCATACTGGGTATCAAACGCGTTCTCACTGCAATTGTTAGCCAATATTAACACTGTCGTTATCCGCGATAATCCGTTGTTTATCGCCGGTTGCGGCGCCGTTAAGGAGGGGTTGTCCAAAAGTACCCTTTTTGCCGGGAGACTGCTGGGACCCTACGCCCTCATTCGCCAGGCGGCGCGGATCAACAGCCGTTTTAACCGGACCAAGGATGTCGTCGTTACCCGTCATAATGCCGAGATGGTTTGGGTCGAACTGCGTTATCACGACGGGTTTCGGGTGACCCGCGATGTGTGCAACTGGAATCTGGGTATCTACACCGGGTTGATCCGTTCGGCCGGTGTGCGCCGTGTGCACAGTTCGGAGACCCGCTGTGTTTTGCGCGGTGATCCATGCTGTGAGTTTCATCTGGCCTGGAAAAAATCCGGACCGATGAAACGGATCAGCAACGGCGTTTTGACCTGGCTGGTACGACACGATATCCGCCTGATGATCGAGGAGCACGAAACCACCCTTACCGAAAGGGATCAGCTGATCAGCCAACTGGTCCGTTCGGAGGAAAAATACCGGACCCTGTTCGAAGATTCCATGGAGGCGATGAACCTGACCCGCAACGGTCGCCTATATGACGTGAACCCTTCCTGGCTGGCCCTTCATGGATACGGGCATAAATCCGAGGTTATTGATGTGGATGTGATGGACTTTATCCACCCCGATGATCACGGCATTCTGACCCAGCGTCGCCGTCAGTGGGCGGACATACCTAAGGGGATCTTTCAGATCCGTGATGTCCGTAAGGACGGGACGACGGTGGATGTGGATGTTTACTCGACACCCATTACGGTTTCCGGTGAGTCCATGATTCTGACCACCATCAGGGACATCACGGCCATACGCCAGGCGGAACAGGCGCGGGAAGAGTTGGAGCTTCGACTGCAGCGGGTAGAGAAGATGGAGGCCATGGGCACCCTGGTGGGCGGTGTGGCCCACGATTTGAACAACATGCTTTCCGGTATCGTGAGCTACCCGGAACTGTTGCTCATGCAGATACCTGAAGAGAGCCCGCTAAGAGGCCCCGTGCAGACCATTCATCAAACCGGCAAGCGTGCTGCCGCCATTGTCCAGGATCTGCTCACCATGTCCAGACGGGGGGTGATGGTTCGTGAAGTGCTGGATCTGAATGCCTTGATTGAAAGTTGTCTGCAAGGCCCGGTGTTCGAAAAGATGCTTGCCGATCATCCCCTGGTATCGGTCCGCCGGGAACTGGCTGACGATGCGGGCCAGATACTGGGTTCGCCGATCCATCTCAACACGACAGTGATGAACCTGATTGCCAACGCACTCGAAGCCCTGCCTGACGGCGGTGTTATCCGGGTTTGTACCGAAAATTGCACCGTTGACCAGCCGGTGGCGGGCTATGACGACGTCAAGCCCGGCGAGTATGTCAAACTGACCGTTGCCGATACCGGTGTCGGCATTGCGCCGGAAGACCTCCACCGGATTTTCGAGCCGTTCTACACCAAGAAAAAGATGGGACGTAGCGGGACGGGTTTGGGCATGTCGGTGGTCTGGGGGGCGGTGAAGGACCATAAGGGATTTATCGATGCCCGCAGTACGTCGGGGCAGGGGGCCGAATTTTGTCTCTATTTTCCCATGACCCGCAAACTCCCTGATCAGCAGAATGACGAAACCTTGGCGCCGGGCTGGAAAGGAGATGGTGAAACCATCCTTGTGGTCGATGACAGCCGCGAACAACGGGAGATCGCCTATAAAATCCTGACCGAGATGGGATTTACGGTGGAGACCGTGGTCAGCGGGGAAGCCGCCTTGGAATACTTGACCGAACGATCGGTTGATTTGGTGATCCTGGATATGATCATGGATCCGGGAATGGACGGCCTGGACACCTACAAAAAGATCATCACCATCAAACCGGACCAGAAGACCCTCATTGCCAGCGGATTTTCGGAAACCGAACGTGTTTGGGAAGCCCAACGCCTGGGGGCGGGGACATACGTTCGAAAACCCTACGCCATCGAAACCATCGCGCGTGCCGTTCATGGGGTGTTCAACCAATGAATTGGGTTAATTGCTTGCCGTGTCTACATTAATTGGATCGCCCTTTGGGTATCGATCCGGTATGGTTGTGAACTGTTTGCGAAAGGAAGCGACTGCAAATGGGAAATGGTGAGTTCAGAAGACGTTATGAACGCAAAAATTATAACACCGATGTTATTTTTTCCATGAAAGGGAAAGCCTATGCCGGCTCCTTGAAAGATATCGGCATGGGCGGTGCTTTCGTGATGACCGAGTCGGTAAACCAGGTTGGCCGGGGAGACGTGATTTCCATCAACATCCCATTTACCGATGGTCGAAAAACCATCACCCGCCGGGCCAGGGCGCTGTGGAAAAACGGGGAAGGGTTCGCCGTCGAGTTTTTCTAAACCACCCAAGCATGATGGATTCCAGCCGGCGGATACTATATTAATTGCTAATATCCGATACTTTTCAGGAGATCCAAGGGATGAACACGCAGACACTGATACTGACCGTTCTGGTTTTCTGGCTGATCATGGGCCTGGCCTTTTTGTCCGCCTTCTCTGAAGTCAAACGCACCGGGGGAACCTTGGTGGACGCCATGCGTAACAATGAAACCTTCTTCTTCATTATCAGCGTTGCGGTGGGGCTGGTGGTGGTGGCCTTCAAGCTGACGTGATCGCCATGGTTGGCATTGATTCGAGCGTCATTATTTTTTGGACAGTTTTTTCCGTTCCCCCTCGATCCAGTCTATCCGGCTCCATAACCCGCGAAGAATCCTTACCTCCCGGTCATTGAGACCGGTGCGGCCGAATAGCCGCCGAAAGGCCCGCAAGAGGTGATCCGGGTTTTGGGGGTCTAAATAGTCGGCCGCCAGCAATGTCCGGCGCATGTGTTGGAACATATGTTCTACATCAATGGCCGGGGCCGTCGCCCGGCCCGCATGGGTCATGTTCCGGGTTCCGATGGATCCCTTGCGAATTTCATAGAGCAGCAGGGAAACCGCGTGAGAAAGGTTCATGGAAGGGTAGGCGTTGTCCGTGGGAATGGTGACGAAAAACCGGCATAGGTCCAGTTCACGGGTATGCAGTCCCCGATCCTCACGACCGAATACGAAGGCCACCCGACTTTGGGTTGACTGAGACAGTGCATAGGCGGCCGATTCTTCCGGTGTCAGGAACTCCTCGCGGTATTTTCCGAACCGGCGGGTCGTGCCGAAGGCCAGGTGACAGTCGGCCAACGCCTGTTCCAAGGTCGAGAAAACCGTGGCGTCATTTAAAATCGATTCCGCTTTGAGTGCCATGCGCCGGGCGTTCAGGGAGCGATATGTGGTACAGGGCGTTACCAGACGAAGGTCGGAAATACCGAAATTCATCATGGCCCGGCACACGGATCCCACGTTGATCGGTCCCTGGGGTTCCACGAGAACGATGCTGATGTTATCCATTTCAAAAGCCTCTATTACGTCCGCCCATCGCTATGGTTCTCTGCTTTCGCGCGTTTGCAGGAAAACTTTATAACTGGATCGCCAACGCCGTCAGGTGATAGAACAGATTTATCATGGCGTGTCAACGGCACACGGGTTCGGTCGGGACGGATAAGGAGAATAAAGGCTTTAGGATCGTGAACTTTATAAAGGGAACAAAATGAAAACTGCCAAAGATTATATCGTATTTCCCCTCGATGTGCCCACACCCGAGGCGGCCCGGTCGCTGGTCGCGCTGTTGGCCAATGACGTGGGTATGTTCAAGGTCGGCCTTGAATTGTTCATCCGATCGGGTCCGGAACTGGTGCGCTGGATTCAGCAGGCGGGTTCGGCAAAGGTGTTCTTGGATCTGAAACTTCATGATATCCCCGTAACCGTCAAGCGGGCCATGGCCCAAGTGGCCGAACTGGGCGTTTTTTTCGTTACGGTTCACTGCGGTGAGAGCCGGGCCATGCTGGCGGCCGCCGTGGAAGGGGCCGGGGGCCGGGTGGATGTGCTCGGGGTTACCGTGCTTACCAGTGTCTCTTCCCTTGACGTGGCCGAGGCAGGATACCAGGAACTGTATTCAAGGGATCTGCAGCAGTTGGTAATGAAAAAGACGGCCATGGCCAGGGATGCCGGTTGTGCCGGCGTTATCTGCTCCGGCCGGGAAGTTCAAGGCATCAAGACCGCCTTTGGAAACGAATTCCAGGCAGTGACACCCGGCATCCGGCCGGCTGGGGGAGGGGTGACCGCGGACGACCAGTCCCGGATTGTCACGCCGGCCGTGGCCATCCGGCGAGGTTCTGATTATCTGGTGGTCGGCAGGCCCATCAGGGATGCCGCCGATCCCCGGGCCGCCGCTCAGGCGATAGCCGCGGAGATTCAGGGCGAACTGAAATAACGCCAAAAGGCCAGAGCAAGCACCACGGCGCATACCACGAGAACAAATCGGATTTGCTCGGGAGAGAATTGCTTCATTGTCTGTTATCGTTGGGATTCCGGTTGGTCCGGCTTCCCCCCTTAATCCTCACTGTCCAGCCCGAAGGCTGTGTGCAGGACCCTGACGGCGAGTTCGGTGTACTTCTCCTCGATGATACAGGAGATGCGGATTTCGGAGGTGCTGATCATGATGATGTTGATATTTTCCCGGGCCAGGGCGTTGAACATTAGTGAGGCCACCCCGGAGTGGTTCTTCATCCCCACGCCAACGACTGATACCTTGGCGATGTCGGGATCGCCAAATACATCCTCGGTCCCGATTTTTTCCGCCAACCGCTTCTGCAACTCCATGGCTCGCCCATAGTCCGCCCTGGGCACGGTGAAGGTGAGGTCGGTCTGTCCGGTGGTCCGTGTATTCTGGATGATCATATCCACCAGGATGCCGGCTTCGGCGATCGGTGAGAATATCTTTGCCGCGATGCCCGGTTGGTCCGGAACTTTTTTTAGGGTAATGCGGGTTTGGTTAAGATCATGGGTTACTCCGGAAACAACCAGTTGCTCCATTACGGAATCTTCCTGAACAACCATGGTGCCTTTCTCCTCAGAAAATGATGATCGAACGTGGACGGGGATATTATACTTCTTGGCGACGCCTACCGAGCGGATCTGCAGAACCTTGGCGCCGAGGCTAGCCATGTTCAGCATCTCGTCGTAGGAGATCTCCTTGATTTTTCTCGCGCGCGGGCAGATGTTGGGGTCCGCCGTATAGATGCCGTCCACATCCGTATAGATCTCGCAAACGTCGGCGTTCAGTGCCGCCGCAATGGCTACGGCCGAGGTGTCCGACCCGCCACGGCCCAAGGTGGTGATGTTGCCTTTGATGTCGGCTCCCTGAAAACCAGCCACCACGACAATGTTCCGGTCCGTCAGCAGGCGTTTGACGCGTTCGGTTCCGATTTCAAGGATGCGGGCGTTACCGTATTCGCAGTCGGTGACCACTTCAGCCTGGTGTCCCAGCAGTGACTGGGCTTTGAGCCCCATGCCCTTAAGCATCATGGCCAGCAGCGCCGCGGTGGTCTGCTCACCGGTGGCCATCAGCACATCCAGTTCTCGACGGTCAGGGGTTTTTGTGGCCGCGTTGGCCAAACCGATTAGGTGGTCGGTGACCCCGGCCATGGCCGACAGGATGACCACCACATCGTTTCCTTGATTATGGGATTTGCGTACACGGTTGGCGACATTTCGGATTCGCTGGGTGTCGGCTACCGACGTGCCGCCGAATTTTTGAACAATCAAAGCCATAATCTTATACCTTTACCGGTTAACCATCACGCCTCTCTGGAGAGGACGCTAAACGTCGGTATCATTTAGCAGATCCGAAATGTCAAGTCCATATGCAATTATGCGGATCGACCGGGTGGTGTCGCCGGTAACGCTGAAGAAAAGCTCCAACCGGCAGAGGGGGCGGTCTGCAGGATGGAGATGGCCGGCCCATTCAACAGCCACGATGCCCGCTTCGTCGAACAATTCCCCCAGGCCGATTTCATCGGGATCAACAGGCTTTGGCAAGCGGTAGAGATCCACATGGTAAAAGGGTATCCTGCCCGGGTATTCGTTGACCAGGGTATAGGTGGGGCTGGTCACGGTGAAGGATGCCGGAACGGCCAACCCGCGGGCAAGTCCCTGGGCAAAGGCGGTTTTTCCACTGCCCAGATCGCCGAACAGCAAGAGGGTGAGGCCCTGATTCAGCCGTCGGCCCAGAGTGTGACCCAAGGCGACGGTCTGGTTGTGCCCTTGGGTTTCGAATGTGCGGACGTTTGGGCCGGCTTGACAAGATGTGCTATCTTTCATGCTCAGGTTGGATCCGTGGAGTAGAAGAGCGGGTCAAGCGACGGCCGGGGTAGGTTGTCGCCACCGCTGAGCAGTTCATGCATGGCTTGGGGAATGGCATCCATGACTTCCGTGGCCAGGTAGCCGACCGGTGCTTTGTGGCGTGCCAGCCGGTCTGCGGCCGATCCATGCAGATAGACACCGGCCAGGGCGGCGGCGCCGGCGGCCATGCCTTGGGTGATCAGGCCGGCAATCAGGCCGGTGAGTACATCCCCCATGCCGCCGGCGGCCATGCCCGGGTTGCCGGTGGCATTGACGAAAACGGTCCCGTCCGGCCGGGCGATGATCGTGGTCGCCCCTTTGAGCACCAGGTGAACCCCATGCCGCCGGGCAAATGATCGCGCATGGCCGACGCGGTCGCTTTGAATCTCAGTGGTTGAATGGCCGCTGAGCCTGGACATCTCACCGGGGTGGGGGGTGAGCACGATGGGCGATTTTCCTTTGGTCAGCACGGATATTTCCGATGCAATCAAGTTGAGGCCGTCTGCATCGATGACCATGGGGACAGGGCTTGCTTCGATCAATCGGCCCAACAATCGCCCTGTCGATTCGGCCGTCCCGATCCCTGGCCCTACGGCCAGGCAGCGTTTGTCTGCGATCAGTGACATGACGGTTTCGCCGGCGGATTCATCCAAAGCCATCTCCGCCGTTTCCGGTAAAGCCACGGTCATGACTTCGGTGACCATGTTTTCCAGCACCGGGTTCAGCGAAGCCGGTACCCCCAACGTCACCAATCCTGCTCCGGCACGCATGGCTGTGGCGGCGGTCATGGCAGCGGCCCCGGTTTTTCCGGGTGACCCGGCCAGGATAAGAAGGTGGCCGGTGTGACCTTTGTGGGCCGTTGGCGATCGTTCTGGAATTTTCCTTTTCAGGGCGTGGGGTGTGACGAGGCGCTGCCGACAGCCCACGTCTGCGGCCACGTGCGGGGGAATGCCGATTTCGACGACCTTCAGTTGACCGGTGAGGGATCGACCCGGATAGGAGAGGTGGCCGACCTTGGCAAAACCGAAGGTGGCCGTGGCGGATGCCTGGATGCAGACACCGCACACCTGCCCGGTGTCGGCGTTGAGGCCGGAGGCGATATCCACGGCAAAAACCGGCCGGCCCTGTCGGTTAATGAAATCAATGGCCGTCCGGAAATATCCCCGTACGTCCGAAGTGAGCCCCGTACCCAGGATGGCATCGATCCAGGTATGCTGTCGGCGCATCGACGATTTTCGGGATTCGAAAGCCGCGTCATCGACCATCTCCACCACCGGCACGCCCATGGTGTCGAGCAGTTTCAGGTTGGCGGCGGCGTCACCCTGGATCCGGTCTCTTTGGGAGAGCAGAAATACCGTCGCGCGAATACCTTTCTGATGAAGATACCGTGCCATGACAAAGCCGTCCCCTCCGTTGTTACCGCGGCCGGCGGCAATGCCCACAGCGCCGGGATGGTGCCGGTAGACCGCATCCAGATAAAAAGCGGTTGCTCCGCGACCGGCATTCTCCATGAGCACACGGCCCGGAATGCCGAAGGATTCGATGGTCGTTCGATCCATCCGCTGCATTTCATCAGCCGTCACCAGATACATTCGGTTCTCCTTATATTACGCCTAAAGCGCCTTGATCAGATCGTGCATTTCCCTCACGGCCCGGTCCATTCCCACCAATGCGGCCCTGGAAATAATGCTGTGACCGATGCTATACTCATCTATTTCCGACAGTCCGTTGAAGGACTTGATCGTGGTGTAGCACAGGCCATGGCCGGCATTGACACCCAACTTGAGTTTTTTTGCCAGTTTTGCAGCGTCCACGATCTTGGCAAACGCCTGCTTGCGTTTGGTGGCGCTGGTGGCTTCGCAAAAGATACCGGTATGGATTTCAATCATGTCGGCGCCGTGCTGGTGAGCTAGTTTGATCTGTTCCGGTTCCGGATCGATAAAAATGCTCACAGGAATCCCATTGTTCTGCAGGGCGCCGATGGTTTCGCCAATGGATTTATTGTGAACAATCAGGTCCAGTCCCCCTTCGGTCGTGACCTCCTCGCGGCTTTCGGGAACCAGGGTGACCAGCTCCGGTCGTACATCCAGGGCAATGCCCATCATTTCCGACGTGGCCGCCATCTCCAGTATCAGCTTGCTTTGCACCACCTTGCGAAGCAGCCGAACATCGCGGTCCTGTACATGTCGCCGGTCTTCACGTAAATGGCAGACAATGCCGTCCGCCCCGGCCAGTTCGGCCAGCACGGCGGCGGCAACCGGATCGGGGTAGTTCACTTTTCTGGCTTCCCTTAATGTGGCGATATGATCGATATTGACTGCCAGACCTGCCATGCCTACTCCTCCTTACCAATCAGTTCCTTCAGTTCGTTGCTTTTCTGCTCCATGACGGCCGCCGCTGCTTTTGAATTGACATGATCGTAGCCGACCAGATGAAGTATCCCGTGAATCAGCAGTTGGTTGAAACGTGTTGTCATGGCCATGCCGGCGTCAACGGCTTCCCGGTGGGCCGTGTCGGCGGAAATGACCACATCCCCCAGAAGATCCGGTGTGATGTCGGTATACCGGCCCTCCTGCATGGGGAAAGAGATGACGTTGGTCGGGCCGGCGTGGCTTAAGTAGGTTAAGTTTAACGTTGCAATCTGGTCGTCATCCACGATCAGAATAGACAGTTGGGCTTCAGGATAGCCCAAGGCGCTTAAAATGTGTCTCGCGGCCATCTGAATGTTTTTTTTGGGCAGCATGTGACGATGTTGCCGATTTTCGACCAGTACTTCCATTTTTTTCCTTTCCTGAGGTGAAATTGGCACTGTCCAGGTATTCGACCCGGTGGTGGTGGATGCCGTTCAAGATCTTGTTGAAGCTTCTGGCAATTCGGTGAAGGTCCTTTAAGGTCAATTCACAGTGGTCCAATTGGCCATCGGAGAAGACCTTGTTGATCAAGTTCTGCACCAGTCCCTGTATTCGCGACGGGGTGGGGTTTTCCAGGGTACGTGAGGCCGCTTCGACAACGTCCGCCAGCATGACCAGAGCGGTCTCCCGGGTCTGGGGGCGCGGGCCCGGATACCTGAAATTATCGATATTGACAGCACCTTCACCTTTTATGATTTTCGCTTTTTCATAAAAATACCTGATCATACTGCTGCCGTGGTGCTGCTTGATGGCATCGATAATCGTCTGCCCCAGTTTGTGTTCACGGGCGATTTCAATCCCGTTTTTCACGTGGGCGATCAGGATCAGAGCGGACATGGAGGGGGCTAGTTTGTCGTGTTTGTTTCTGCCGTCCGATTGATTTTCGATGAAATAGAGGGGCTGTTTCAGCTTTCCGATGTCGTGATAGTAGCCGCACACCTTGGCCAGGATGGGGTTGGCGCCAATTTCGGCTGCTGCCGCCTCAACCATTAATCCGACCACGACACTATGGTGATAGGTGCCCGGCGCCTCCAGCATCAGCCGGCGCAGGATGGGCTGATCCAGGTTGGCCTTTTCCAGCAGGGTAATGTCGGTGGTGTAGTGAAAGATCATTTCCACCACCGGTGCTATGCCCACGGTGATGATTCCGGCTACCATTCCTCCAAAAAAGGCCACGGTCACGTCAAAGGGCAGCGTGGCCCACGACGCGTTACCCAGGTAAACATCAATCACAACGGCCAGAAAGGCATTGAGCAAACCCAACTTGGCGCCGATTTTAATAATAAATTTTCTTTCACGGCAATCCCGAAGCCACCAGGATGCCATGGTGCAGCTCAAGATGAAATAGATGAATGTTTCCAGACCGCCCTGGAGCAGCATGGTTGCGCACAGGGCCAGGGCCAGGGCAAAGATCAGCGCGGTTTCCCGTCCCATGAACAGGCAGACGATCATGGCACCGGCGGAAAGGGGGATGCCGAATCCCACCGGAGAGACCGGGCGGGATAGGGGAAGTCCTAAAAACCAGGCCTCGGGCAGTGTGGTGGAAACCTTTACCACGATGATGAATGCCACCATGATACACGCGATAAATAGCAGATCCCTGTTGCCGTAATTGGCCGATTCCATCCGGCCTCTGAGCCGGACCAGGTATTGAATGACCAGGATGGTGGTCAGCAGCGCCACGGCCCCGGAACCGGCAAGGGGCACCCGGTGGGCATCGGCCTGGTCTCCCACCGCAGTGAGTTTGCGAATCTGCAAGGGGGTAACGCGCTCGCCTTCCCGGAGCAGCATCTCTCCCTTTTTAATCATGTAAAGGACCGGCTTGATCCGTTCCCCCGCCGATTTTTTACGAGCTTCCGTTTCGTGTCGGTTCAAGGTGATGTTGGGCGGTACCAACCGCTGGGAAATGTCTACGATAAGGTTGAGCAAAGCATAATTCATCCCTTTGAGAAGTGGGTCGGCGACAACCCGTACCATGGTTTTGGCCTGATCCGGCCCATAAAACTGCTTCAGGCGCAACAGATGGGTTTCTGTCAGGGTCTCCACATTGCGCAGGGTAATGCCCTTGTCCGATTCCTTCAGCAGGATCTCTTTGTTGGCCACCACACCGGTGGAGAGCACCTGTGTGATGATGGTGGTCAATCGCCTGGGGATCTCCTTTGAGAACCCATTTTCGATGAGAATGGAAAACGCACCGGCGCTGATTTTAACACCGATTTGGTCCTCGAAAAGGCCTTTTCGGGCCAGCATCCGCTCTTCAATCGGAACCTGCGGAAGGTCCGGGACATCGGCGGGATCAGTGGGTGCATCGCCTGAATTCGGAATTGGTCCAGGAGACGTCTGCCATTTTGTTTCCAGTTCTCTGGTTTCCTGCTCGAAGATTGACCGAAGCCGAGCGAAGGCATCGGTCAGGCGGGTCACAGTGCCTTTGAGGATTTTTGGATTGAGGTCATAGACGGTGATTATACCGTTTTCCGCCTGGCGGCGATTGGCTTCGGTAGCGGTTTTGTCCTCAATAAAGAAATCCCCTTCGGCCTTGATATCGGTTTTTGCCACATCACCGATCGCATAGCGGTGTTTTTTAATGATGAGGTCCGGGTACAGGCTGGTTGCAAAAACGGAAACGATGAGCAATAGCAGTACCCAACGGATATGCGGGTTCAGGATGAAAAAGCGATCGATGGATTTTTTTTTCCGATCACGAATCATTGGTTGACCACATGGCGAAGCCGCTTAGGATTGGGGACGAAATAAAGTGAACGAAAATTGCGAAGGATATCCGTTCGTATTCAAGGCGAATCAACGGTTGCATACTGGTTGTATGTGGCCGTTGATGCAACACAGAAGACGGACGGATAGACAAGCAATTGGGT
>DEIP01000055.1:0-5844 GCA_002352605.1 Desulfobacteraceae bacterium UBA2771
AAGCGTCCGTCATGGTCCCGGTCCCGGACCATTTTTTGGCGTTCTGTGTTCCGATAATAGACTCTCAGGTCCACCTTGCCGTCATCGTTGCTATCCCGCTCCGTCCGAACGAGGGCCGGCCCTTGATAATATTCCCAGGCGTCGGCGTGGCCTGAAAAGTCCGTGTCACTCTCCACGCGTGCTTTTTCCCCTTTTTTGTTGAAGAAAATGATCACATCGGTACGGCCGTCCTTGTTCCCGTCCTGGGTCTGGGTCGATATTTTTCCCTTTTTGAAAAAATTGCGGGTCTCCATGAAACCGTCGCCGTCGCCGTCGGAGATCACCTTTTTCACGATGCCGTTTTGATAATGACGGATCCGGTCGATCTTCCCGATGTACCGGGTGTCCTCCTCCATTTTCAGCGCTTGGCCGGCCTTGTCGAAAGTCACGAATACATCTCCGGTGCCGTCGAAATTGGTATCCTTCTCCTCAGAAGTCGGGCTCCCCGCTTGATACCGGGTGGTGACGTCGAACCGACCGTCCAGGTTGGTGTCCCGCTTCTGAAGGGACGGCAGCGCCTCTTCAAAGTGGATGACGATGTCGGGGCGCCCGTCGCTGTTCTGATCCTTTTCCTGGCGGATGATCTCACCATCGGCAAAGTAACGAACCGTCTCGAAGGTGCCGTCACCGGCCAGATCGTGGCGGCTGATGTGGGGTTGACCGGATTCGTCGAAACGGACAATCCGTTCAATGCGGCCGTCGCCGTCCCCGTCGGTCTCCTGTACCACGGGAAAGTCGTTACGGTAGGTCTGCCAGACATTCACATGGCCATCGCCATCCGTATCCCGGGTGGAGCGGGCCAGTTGGCCGTTCTCAAACTCGTGGCAGGTGTCGAACCGGCCGTCGGCAGTGGTGTCCCGTTCCATGGTCAAAGGCAGTTCGTTTTCATCGAAGCGGATCGCCTGCTCCAGTTTGCCGGTTTCTGTGGAGATCCGCTCGTGTCGCACCCGCTTTTCCTGTTCGAAAAAATCCCGGGTATCGATCATTTCATCGTGGTTCCGGTCGCTTTCGATCCGGGTCAGCTTGCCATCATTGTAGAATTGGAATTTGTCGAAAAGGCCGTCCCCGTTGCTGTCGATCTCCAGGCGGACCGGATTTCCACGTTTGTCGACATGGGCAACCTGATCGATCTTTCCGTCACCGTCCGTGTCCCGTTCCAGAGCTTTTTCCTGCGCGGATACCGGCGTGATCCACGTGATCCAAAGGATAAGAAAACAGAAAGCAGCCGAATGTGCTGAAACCAAAAATTTTTTTCGAAATGCCATGATTCAGAAATAAAAAAGCCGGGAAGAGAACGGACTTCTGTCCGTATGCCTTCCCGGCTTTGGTTGTTTTCGAAGTTAATTGTCGCTCAGCGGGATAAATGCATTTTCATAATGCCGGTGTGAATCCGCTAGTACAAGGTAACGAGGCTTATAGTGGAATCCAGTGGTTTTGTCAAGACTTTCCCTGCCGCCCCTAATCCCTCAATCACTTCCCACATGGCAATACAATTAATTGCCTCCCACCAACCCGCTGAAGATAATCCGCAGATCACGTTCATCCAGTGGGGGGATCCAATCTTCATCCGGCGCCCCATCCGGCAGTCGGGATGCTTTCGCGGACGGCGCTTTTTCCCGAACAGATCGCTTGACTGTCCTGCAGCGCTCGGTGATCATTTCCAGGGGCAGATGCTCCCGGTTGTTTTCGATCCAGCGGCTGCATTCGTCGTGGGTGCCGACAAACAAAAGATACAGGTCATCGCCTTGCTTCAGGGTAACCAAGCGGTACCCGGCACCCAGGTCGTATTTGCGGCACCCCTTGATTCGTGTTTCGCCATTGCGGGTAAAGGTACACATCTCTCCCGGTGGCAGTTTCCCGCGTTTGACTTCCACGATGATGGTCTCCACCCGATCGGCGGCCAATCCGGCCCGACGGCTTCCTCGCTTTAGCGTTGCCAGGCATTTTTCCAGTTTGGGATCCAGGTGTATCCTTTCAATCATGATGCATATCCTTTTTACGCAAATGGGTTGGGCGTCCCCGGTTCGCCGGGCAGCCACACTTCTTTCAAATCATCGCCCAGATACTCCCGTTCGTTATCGGCCAGAATTCTCAACGACAGCGCGATGATCGTCCACAGGTGGGTCACATGATAGATGCCGCCGTAATGGTCGGCCAAATCGAGAATCTGAGCATGACAGTTGTGACAGGGGGTCAGACAGTAGACCGCGCCGGTGGACAGGATCTGGTCGAATTTGATTTTTCCAAACTGCCGGTGGGCTTGCCTATAGCCGGACTGCAGGTAGCCGCCACCGCAGCAGAAGTTATTAGATTTATTAGGAACCATATCCACAAAATTCTCTTCGCCCACACAGGCTTTGACTACGTAACGCATTTTGTCGGCTTGTTCGTCACCAAAACTTTTACGGATCTGGTTGCAGGGGGCCTGAACGGTGAACTTGATCTTGAGATCCTTGTTCCAATCAGAGCTGACGTTCAATTTTTCCGATTTAATCCACTCGTAGTAGTAGGCCACCATGGGCGCGATTTCCAAATCCGTGTTGATATTGAACCGTTTGTCGGCGGCCCATACCGAATAGGTCGAATGACCGAATTCCGTATTCAGGTAAACCTTGCAGCCAAGATCTTTTGCCGTTTGCAGGGTGCTGGAAACGATTTTCTTCCAATTTTCATCATCGGCCAGAAACATGCATTAGTTCTCACCGCCCCAGCCCGAACAGCTGTAGGTCCAATCGACACCGGCCAGGTGGAGGATTTTCCACAAGGGTACCATCTCATCCGGCTCGGTGACCGGTTCGCGGGAGTTCTGGCTTAAAAAGAAGGCGGCGCCCTGCTTGTCGATGGGCGCCTCAAGCTTTTCCCATTCCGGTTTGTTTTCCCGTACCTCCTCCAGCACATCCTCCACCACAAACCTGAAATCTTCCGGCGACGTGCCCATGGCGCTGCAGCTTTCATTGCGCAAGGCCATGTCACATGAACCCAGAATGCCTTTGGGCCTCTCTTCTCTGGGCCACAGCTTGCGGGCTTCGAAAACCAAACCGGAAATATTGATCTCCATGGGGCATATATAAGTGCAGCGGGTACACATGGAACACATCCACACCCAGGGGTGCTTGGTGATCTCCTCATCCATGCTCAGCGCCGCCATGCGCAAAAACTTGCACGGATCCATGCCTTCTAACCCGTTGGCTGGGCAACCTGAGGCGCAGGCGCCAAGATTTTTAATTTCAGCATCAAGTACCCGCCTTGGCAGGCGATGCTCGGGGATGCCGTATCTCATCATTCCGCCGGCTTCCGGCATTGATTCATATACATTTACCTTATAGCCTTCCAGGGCAAGAAAGTATGCGCAGGTCAGACCTGAAGGGCCGGAACCGATGACAGCAACCGCTTTATCTTTCCGTTTTATGTCAGGAACGGAAAGATCATTTGAATCCACCTGGTCTGCGGCAAAACGTTTTAACTCCCTGATGGAAATCGCTGAATCTACCTCAAGGCGGCGGCAGCTTTGCTCACAGTGATGAGGGAAAATACGGCCGAGAACGCCGGGAAACTGAAGGTCTTTCATGATAATCTTAATCGCTTCCCTGTATTTGCCCTGCTTTACCATTGCAACATAACCCTGGATGTTCAGATTTGCCGTGCAAGCCATGTTGCATGGCGCTCGATCCAGCTTTTCAATGGCAAAACCATTTGGAACTGCCTGGGCATACGATTTAAAAGCTGCCTTGCGAACTATAAGTTTCATATTATATTTATCCAGTCTTTCAACAGGACAGACTTCAGCGCAATCACCGCATGCAGTGCATTTATCAGAAACAATATATCTCGGAGTCGTATTAAGAGTTACCTGATAATTGCCTTTTTCACCTTCTATTTTTTCTATCTCCGAACGGGTATGAAGCTCTATATTTTTATTTCTGCCGACCTCAACCAGCTTCGGAGACATAATGCACATGGAGCAATCATTGGTAGGAAAGGTCTTGTCAAGCTGAGCCATAACTCCGCCGATTGACGGACTTTTTTCAACCATATGCACATAATATCCTGAATTTGCCAGGTCCAGGGCCGCCTGCATCCCCGCAATCCCTCCGCCTGCTACAAGAACAGATCCTATTTACTTTATTTGTCATTTTCTATTCCATATTATTTAATTTTTAGGCAAATTTACTTCCAAAAGATCTTCGCCAAGATATGCCCTTTCGTTTTCACCAAGAATTCCCAGGGAAAGGCAGATCAGCGTCCACATATGAATTGTGTGGTAGTCTGCTTTGTAATGTTCGGCCAGATCATGAATCTGCGCATGGCAGTTATGGCATGGAGTAATACAATAATCGGCGCCTGTAGCAATAATCTGGTTATATTTATGTTTTCCATACTCCCATCTTTCTATGTTATAGCCGGACTGAAGATATCCTCCTCCCCCTCCGCAGCAGAAATTATTCGAATAGTTTGGAGTCATGTCTACAAAATTTTCTTCGCCGACACATGACTTTATTATAAAACGCAAGTCATCGGCCAATGGATCTCCAAAACTTTTCCGTACCTGCTGGCACGGATCCTGAGTTGTAAATTTTATTTTTAGATCCTTGTTCCAGTCCGAATTAACTTTTAGTTTCCCTTCCCGTATCCATTTGGCATAATACGGAACAATCGGATCTATTTTTAGATCGGTTTTAATGTCGAATCTTTTTGCTCCCTGCCAGACCGCATAGGTAGCATGACCGCATTCAGTGTTAAGATAAACCTCGCAGCCAAGTTCTTCTGCTTTACGGATTGAATACTCGGTGGTTTTCTTCCAGTTATCATCATCAGCAAGAAACATGCAGTAGTTTTCACCTCCCCAGCCTGTGCTTCCGTATGTCCAGTCAGCGCCGACTATATTGAGAATTTTCCACAATGGAATCATCTCGTCAGGCTCTGTAACAGGTTCTCTTGAGTTCTGGGTCAAAAAAAAACGAGCCCCTTTTTTGTCCATTGGAGCCTCAAGTTTTTCCCATCCCGGCTGTGTTTCGCGTACCTCTTCAAGCACGTCTTCAACAACAAAAATAAAATCATCAGGAGGCGTCCCCATCGCGCTGCAACTGTCGTTTCTCAAAGCCATGTCACAAGAACCCAGAATGCCTTTGGGCCTCTCTTCTCTGGGCCACAGCTTGCGGGCTTCGAAAACCAAACCGGGAATATCGATCTCCATGGGGCATAAATAGGTGCAGCGGGTACACATGGAACACATCCACACCCAGGGGTGCTTGGTGATCTCCTCATCCATGCCCAGCGCCGCCATGCGCAAAAACTTGCGCGGATCCATTCCTTCTAACCCGGTGGCTGGGCAACCTGAGGCGCAGGCGCCGCAGGTGAGGCACAGGTTCAGGTTCCCGCCTTCGGGAAGAAGTTCTTTCACCTTGTCAATGAACGCGGTTTTGCGGTCGGGTTGGATTTTTATGGCAACGGTCTCACTCATGGTCACTCCTCTCATGCATTAATAAACGTTTGTGATACGAAAATTGGCACAGGAATGCGGCGTTTCGGACTTATACAGTGCGTACCGACCCGGGCAGCAAACCTGGGCACTGTCATGTAAAACCGAAAAACCGAAACATGGATGAATCCTTGTGATAGGAAATTAAACGTTCGCCATCCCATGTCCCAAAAAAGGTGAGAAGTCAAATTTATAATATCAATGCTTCATGGTGTTCACATAGGTATTAACTGTTTGACTAATCTATTTTCTCAATCTAATTAATCTTTCATAAGGGTTCGCGAAAAAATAACTTCGCAGAATTGGCGCTCAGATTTGGTCCAGGT
>DEIP01000055.1:5871-9354 GCA_002352605.1 Desulfobacteraceae bacterium UBA2771
CAGGAATAGCGAGCTATTTCGAGGCTTTTGAGAGTGAGGTATCAGCCAAAGATGGGCTGAAGCTGAGATGCGAAAATGTGAAGTTATTTTTGCGCGAGCCCTAAGCTTGACAACCGAATCTAAACCGATTTTTCCAGGGGCAATGGTGCTGGGCACCCCACGGTCTTCAAAACCGCTGGCCTCGTCTGAAAACCGAGGAGGAGGTTCGATTCCCCTTGCCCCTTCCAGAAAGACCGATCACCATGAAAACAGGAATCACCGTCGGCATTGCCGGCCACGTAGACCATGGAAAAACCACCCTGGTGAAATCGTTGAGCGGCATCGATACCGACCGAATGAAGGTAGAAAAAGAGCGCGGCCTCTCCATCGAGTCCGGGGTCGCCCCACTGATCCTGCCCGCGGGGCACACCGTGGCGCTGATGGATGTTCCCGGTCACACCGATTATTTGAAGAATACCATCCGCGGGCTCAGCGGTGTGGATCTGGCAATTTTGGTGGTGGCTGCCGACGACGGCATCATGCCCCAGAGCAGGGAGCACCTGGATATTCTGAAATTCATCGGAGCCAAAGGCGGCATCTGTGTTCTCAGCAAAGCCGACCTCGTGGATGAGGAAACCCTCGAGGTCGCAGAGATGGAACTGCAGGAGATCCTGTCAGGCTCTTTCTTGGAGGGAAAGCCGGTGGTGCGGTTTTCAGCCGGATCCGGCACCGGTATCGATGCGATAATCCGCTGCCTGGAACAGGAGGTTGGGCGCCTCCCAATTAAGGCCTGCGCCGCACCCTTCCGACTCTGGATCGATCGGGTAAAAACCATCACCGGTCTGGGTACCGTGGTCAGCGGGACCGTGCGTTCGGGGTCGGCGTCACTTAACGATACGGTCGTGGTACTGCCACAGCAGATCACTTCCCGTATCCGATCCATGGAATCCCACAATCGAAAGACCGACCATGTCAATGCCGGGCAGCGGGTGGGCATCAATCTGCATAACGTCCATACCAGCGCCTTGAGCAGAGGGATGTTGCTCGCTGATCCCGGTATCGCCGGCAGCAGCTATCTGTTGAATGCAGAGATGGGACTGCTGGAGCGATCCGCCACGCCACTCAAGAATCGGCAGCGAGTAAAGCTTTATGTGGGTACCGCCGTCGTCAGTGCCATGGTCGTGCTCATGGACAAGGATAAGTTGATGCCGGGAGGCCGGTCTCTCGTCCAGTTCCGCCTTCAAAACCCCATGTCCGTGCTGCCCATGGATCCGTTTATCATTACGTCGTTGAATCTTCCCACCGTCATGGGCGGCGGCACCGTCCTGGAGGTGCCTTCCGAGAAATTCAGAAAAGCTAAAATCCATCAGATCCTGCCCTATCTGGATGCCCTGCGTAGCGGTGATATCAGCGGTTTTGTCGATTCCTATTTTAATTCAACCCTTGAGAAGTATACCGATGCACGAACCCTGTCTCGATCCACCGGACTCCCCGTGGCAGGTTTCGAAGCACAAATCAGCACACGCGTCAACGCTGGTGAGTTCGTCTACCTGAAGCGCCATGGCGCCTATCGCAAAGACAAATTCGAGCAAATCAAAACTAAAATACTCGCCATTATCGAAATGGCATTTAAACGGAATCCACTGAAGAAAAATATCAATCGCATCGAATTAATGAACATGCTCGAAATTTCCCTGGACGATATTCTTTTCACTCAGATAGTTGAAACTTTGTGCTCCGGGGGTAAATTGAAAAAATGTGATGGCGGATACCAGCTTAAGTGCAGTCGGGAGCATCTGCCTGCCGATCATGAAAAACTGGCGGAAGCGCTGCTTTCCTACTCCCGGAAATCCGGCATGACGCCATTCAGCACAGATACCTTCTGGAAAGAACATGAGAAGATTCACGAAAAAGAAGCGGTCAAAAAACTGCTCAACTATCTGTACAACCGGAAAAAGCTGGTCCGTCTCAACGATCATCGCTTTCTTTCCCTCGAGGCCATTGATGAAATCAAGGCCCGTGTAACCCGGTTTGTCGAACAACACGGGTGCATCCGAATGACCGACTGCAAGGCAATATTAGGCTATGGCCGGTGGGGCGGGGTACATGTTTTCGATTACTTGGATAATACCGGATTCACCTCACGGGTGGGAGATAAGCGACTGCTCAGGCAACCGGTAGACGGATCTCACAGCAATTGAACCTGATAACACAAAGGAGATTTTCATGAGCGAAGATTACACAAGTATGTGGGAGAATTTGGGATTGGATCTTGTAGCGCATGATGCACTGCTCGAAGTGCTTGGTAAAGGTTACCAGGATATCTATCTGACCCAGAAGGATCGGCCCGAGGGCATGGGCTATTTCGATTTTGTAATGAGCGAAGTACACGGACTGCGCATTAAAGAACTGTTGGACGAAAAGGCGGCCGGTCGCAAGGTGATAGGCTCATTCTGTGTATTTGTGCCGGAAGAGATCGTGCAGGCCGCTGATGCCACATTGGTTGGTCTTTGTACGGGAGCTGATTTTGCCATGGACGAGGTGGAAAAGCTTCTACCCCGCAATACCTGTTCTCTTATAAAATCGGCCTTTGGATTCAAGATGGGGAAGGTTTGCCCTTACCTTGAATCTTCAGACATGATCGTTGGGGAAAACACCTGTGACGGTAAAAAGAAGTCCTATGAGACGTTAACTAATCTCGTTTCCAACCTGTATGTAATGGACATACCGCAGGTAAAATCAGTAGAAGGAAGAGCGCTTATCAAAGCGGAATATCTGCGCTTCAAAGAGGCCGTTGAAGAACTCACAGGCGTTGCCATTGATGCGGCAAGGCTCAAGAAAGGGATTGAGATCGTCAATAATAAACGAATGGCGATTCACAAACTATCAATTTTGCGCAAGGCCGATCCTGCCCCCATTTCGGGTCTGGATGCCCTGCTGGCCAATCAGGTCTTTTTCTATGACAACCCTGGGCGCTTCACTGAATCGGTAAACAAGATCTGCGATGAACTGGAACAACGAATAGAAAAGAAAGAAGGCGTGTTTCCAAAAGAAACTCCGCGAATCCTTCTGTCAGGATGCCCTATGGCCGTTCCCAACTGGAAGCTTCCCTGGATCATAGAAACATCCGGCGCAGTGATTGTAGGAGAGGAATCCTGTGTTGGAGAACGAGGCACCCGCAATCTGACTGATGATAGCTGGGATACTGTGGAAGAACTCATGGAAGCCATTGTGGACCGTTATTTCCAGGTGGATTGCGCCATATTTACACCCAACCCTGATCGGATTGAACATATCGTGGAGATGGTTGAGACTTACAAGGCAGACGGTGTGATTCACTATGGTCTGCAGTTCTGCCAGCCATATCTCATGGAATCCATGCCCGTGGAAAAGGCCCTTGAAGCAAAGAATATTCCCTGCTTGCGCATCGATACCGATTACAGCATGGAGGATGTGGGCCAGCTCAAGACCCGGGTGGAGGCGTTTGTGGAGATGATAAAATAG
>DEIP01000166.1 GCA_002352605.1 Desulfobacteraceae bacterium UBA2771
CTCCTCACGCAGTAAGGCCGCCGTTTACGGCTATAACATATTGATGGTTAGGGTTCGCGAAAAAATAACTTCGCAGAATTAGCGCTCAGATTTGGTCCAGGTTTTGCTGATCCGAGAGAGCAAAACCACAGGAATAGCGAGCTATTTCGAGGCTTTTGAGAGTGGGGTATCAGCCAAAGATGGGCTGAAGCTGAGATGCGAAAATGTGAAGTTATTTTTGCGCGAGCCCTTAGGGCAGTTACGGGTTCGACTTGTCGCATAGACGGGCTCCTTATTGTTTAGAAAGCTTGCCGTTTATGCATACTTGAGTTTTCGAAAAATAGTTCTTTGAAAAATTAGAGTTTGGCATTCCTGAAAAATTCTTCAACTACCCATCGGTTGCTGTATACACTGATAATCTTGAACGCTTCCCAGGTGAGCTCGTTGGTAAGAAGATATTTGGTGGTTTGCTTGACCGGATCCGTGCTTTCAACAATACGGTGTTTGCCTGAAATGGAATTTAAGCGGGCGGTAACAGTTTTGGTATGGTGCTTCATCGTGTCATCGATCAAGAAGTACCCATCTGTAATTGTGTATGTTTTCATCGTTTTTGTTATTATTATAACCATGTTGAGATGTCTGGTCCGATTATTGGGCTGACGTTTCGTTTCTATTTTGGTATGAAAGGAATAATACAATGCAATTTTTAGTGCGTTTGGTCGGTGTTTTGATTACAGCTGCAATTTTTCTGAGTGGCTGTGCCAATTTCGGTAAGCTGTCGGAGGGCGGGATCGAAATGGCGCAAACCCCGATTACAGAAAACCCCAGTGGCAAGACCTACCCGGGCAAGTTTATCTGGCATGATCTGCTGACACCGGATTCCCAATCGGCCGGGAAGTTTTACGAGAAGCTGTTTGGCTGGCAGATTGATTATCAGGGACAATACGCGGTAGTGCGTAATGGTGGCAAACTTATTGCGGGAATCCTGCAGGTGAAGCCATCAGATGATCGTGCCCGGGAAGGTGTCTGGATACCCTCGGTATCCGTGGCCGATGTGGATGAAGCGGCCGGCTTGGTAAAGGCCAACGGCGGAAAAATATTGAAAGGCCCGGTTGATATGGATCAACGTGGTCGGGCCGTGCTGATCAGTGATCCACAACGGGCAGATCTGGTGTTACTCAGCGCAAAGGGAGGAGATCCAGCCGATTTCGAGGCCGCCGTCGGTGATTGGCTGTGGGATGAGATTTGGACTGACGACCCGGATAACATCGAGGCGTTCTATTCATCCGTGTTGGGATATGATGAGATAGCTTCGGGAGACGAATATGATATCTTCATGAAAAAAGGGAAATGGCGTGCAGGTATCCGTCATATGAAGGATGATCGCAAGCATATGCTCTGGGTACCGGTTGTTCGGGTTGCCGATCCTGAGGTGACTACGCAACGTGTGACGGAATTGGGTGGTGTCGTATGGGTTTCACCCGATGAAGCACCGGGTAACGGTGATACCGCATTGATTGGCGATACCACCGGCGCATTGTTGTTGATACAGCGATGGCCTTCGCAGGCATCCAAGGGGGGGAATTGATCATGAAGAAATTTATTAGACTATTCGTACTTCTTCTGGCACTTCCCGGTGCCCTGCTTCTTACCGGTTGTAGTACCTCCGGCAGTGGATCCGGGTCTGTTTCAGTTCATTACGGTGTTTATGGCGGCTACGGGTATCCGCGCTATGGGTATGGGTATCGTAATTATGATATTAATATCGATCGGCCCGACAGACCGGACAGGCCCGACAGACCGGAACGTCCAGGTCTTACGCCCAAACCGGATCGACCAAGCATACAACCTGCGACCAGACCCAGATCATCGGCAGGCATGGGTCGTCCCGCCGGAATGTCGAGAGGTCGCCGTTAGATTCGTCAAGGATATACCACGTGGACGAGACCAGTTTATGCATCTCCGAAATTTACACATAGGGAGTTAAGTGTATGTATAAAAAATTTATATTTTTCCTTCTTCTCATCGCTACCAGCCTTCCGGGTCTTGCATCTGCCGAAGAGAAGACGTACACGCGTGAGCAGTGTCTGGAAATGGCCCTTACCCGCAACCCTTTGGTTTTGACCAGCATCGAGAAGAGAACGCAGGCTGAATGGGGAAAGAAATCAGCCTTTGATGATTTCCTTCCCAAACTCAATGTAGGCGCTTCCGGTATCTATACGGACGGGGATTACGACGCTTATTCCGATTTTTTTGATTTTAATGAGAATCGTAACAATTATGAGGCGCGTCTTTCTATCGATCAGCCCCTCTTTACCGGCTTCCGCCTGACAGAGACCTATAACCTGGCTGATATCGGCCTCAAAGTGGCTGTTTCCGATGAGCAGCTGGCAAACCTTGAAATCACTTTTCAAACGGTCCGTGCCTACTACAATTTTCTTATGGATCAAAAACTTCAGCGGGTCGCCAATAGTGCGGTGACCATGCTCGTTTCTCATCTTAATGACGCTGAGCAATTTTTCAAAAATGAAATTATTCCTTTAAACGAGCTTCTTGAGTCAAAAGTTCACCTGGCCAATGCCAGGCAGGATGCCAGGATTGCGGCGAGCCGGACCCGGACTTCCCGAATGGCACTGGCAAACATCATTAAAGAGCCCTTGATGTCGAGATTTGATGTCGAAGACACACCTGATATGGACGTTTTGACCAGCGACGTGGAGACGATTACGCTTCAGGCCTTGGAAACGAGACCGGAATTGCAGCAGGCAAATTATAATTTGGAGGCCTCGAAAAAGCATATCACAATAGCTAAAAGTGCATATTATCCGACTGTATCATTAAACGCCGCTCATCATTCTTTTGGTGGTGATTCTCTGATCACTGGTCCCAATTTCTCCGACACGCAGGATTCCAGTGAAAATAGAATTGGTGTCTACGCTTCATGGGATATTTTTGCCTGGGGGCAGACTAAACACGAGGTGAGCCGGGCTGCAGCTGCAAGTCGTGAGGCTGATCACGCACTTACAGGGGTTATGGATGAAGTCAAGCTCGAGGTTCAGGATAACTTCATCTACGCGCTTACCGCGTATGAAAATATTGCAACCGCAAAAACTGCGGTTGAACAGGCTCGGGAAAACCTTCGCATGAATGAACTCCGTTATAAGAATCAGTTGGCCACCAACACCAATGTCCTTGATGCAAGAACATTGTTAACCGATACGGAAACAAAATATTATCAGGCCGTTTATGACTACACTATTAGGCTTGCCGGGTTGGCCCGGGCGGTTGGCGTTGGGAGTTGGAAAGACTTGATCGTAAAATGAAGGTTTTCGGATGTTAGGGCCTCGGCAAAAATTAATTGTACCATCTTGCTTGTCTTTTGGCCCGGCTACTTACGTTGCGTCAATGGTCCCATACAACAAGTATGAAACCATCAACGCGCCTCGCATCCAAACCAACATCCGGCGCAATATCTGTTCAAATAATTTTTGCCGAGGCCCTTACAAACGTATCGCGTATAGTCTAAAATTTAAATTAAAAGGTTAAAATCATGACACCACAAAAAAAACATCACCTGCAAAAAAGTCCGGTAAGGAAGATTTTTTCTTTGCTGAGCATCACCGCAATTACAATTTTTGTAATAACCGGTTGTGCTAAAAAAGAGGAACCGATCAAAAAAGAGGTGATTCGGCCTGCTAAGATTATGACCATTGAACAGCTGGACAATGTTAAAAGTATCAAATTGCCCGGCAAGGTCGAGGCTCGCGATCGGGTTGAGGTCTCTTTTGAGGTTTCGGGAAAATTGATTGAACTGGCGGTGGAAGCCGGGCAGCAAGTGAAAAAAGGTGATCTTATCGCCCGCATAGACCCCCAGGATTATAAGAACAATCTTGCCGCACAGCAGGCCAAGGTCAACCAGTCCAAAGCTGAAGTTGACCGCTATAAAAATCTTTTGGATGAAAAAGTAGTGGCTAAATCAACCTATGATGTAAAGGTAAGAAATTATGAGGTTTCGGTATCGAATATGAGGATTGCCAGTAAGGCTGTAAACGACACAATGCTCAAGGTGCCCTTTAGCGGTATTGTCGGTAAGCGGTTTGTTGATAATCATCTGGTGGTTCATGCCAAGGAACCGATCGTATCGATCCAGAGGGTTTCGGATATCAACGTTGTAGTTAATGCCCCTGAAATTGTTATTCGAAAAAAATCAGAGAGTTCACAAATTGAGTTTACGGCTGTATTTGCCAATTATCCGGATGATCGTTTTCCTCTGAAGATCAAGGAGTTTTCCACTGAATCCGACCCCCAGACCCAGACCTTCCGCGTGGTTTTTAAGATGCCGATGCCGGAGGGAAAGGCTATTCTTGACGGGATGACCGCAACGGTTTTCATAAAAGCAGGTCATGAAGGCAAAAATCCCATTGCGGTTCCGGTCCAGGCAGTATTCTATGATGA
>DEIP01000180.1:0-2972 GCA_002352605.1 Desulfobacteraceae bacterium UBA2771
TACGGCCGGGGAACAGTACTCCTTGTGGACGACGAGGAGATGATCATCGGGGTGGGGCAAGCGATGCTGGAGAAGCTGGGCTATCGAGCCCTCACCGCTAAAAGCGGCCAGGAGGCGCTGGATTTGTACGAGAAACAAAAAGGGGAGATCGACCTCGTCATCCTGGATATAATCATGCCGAACATGGGAGGCGGTGAAACGTTCGATCGACTGAAAGCGATCGATGGGAATGTCAGGGTCCTCCTGTCAAGCGGCTACAGCATCAACGGGCAGGCAACAGAGATCATGGACCGGGGGTGCATAGGGTTCATCCAGAAGCCCTTTTCCGTGAAGGACCTGTCCATTGAGGTCCGCGAGGCGCTGGATGAGGGAAAAAGGGACACCCAACAATCAGGTTGCCATACATCCAAATNNATTACCTCACAATCAATTCAATTGTTAAGAATTAATTTGACCGACCGTACCATTTTGAACGGATGGTAGGACTTTTTGGCCTTGGCCAGTCCGGGAATGCCCATGTCGCTCTCTTTGTTCAGGTAGACATATCCATTAAACAGCATGCGGGCGCAGGCGTTGTCGAAATACTGGTAAAGTCCCTTGATACTGCCGAAGGCCTTCTCGTACTGTAAGGTTGCCATCTCCCGGGTCAGGGGGGCCGAGATGCCGAAAGCGCTCACCTTGCCGTCGATACGCAGCAGGATGCCTTTCAGGTCGAAGTCGGCAATGTGATTCAGGGTGTTGATGGCGGCCCGTTTCTCGCAGGAAAGGTCCAGCTGGTCATCGGCGTCGCAATCCCGTTCCCGGCACCATGCCTCCAGGAAGAACAGGCAATCCTCGGCGTTGTCCGGATCGATCGGTTCGATGTTCACTTTTCCCCGGTCCACATAATCCCGCCGGAACTGATTGATAAGGTTGCGCTTTTTGGAATAGCGGTTCCCCTCGAGGCCGGCAAGGTCTTCGACCCGGTAGACATAATCGTCATAGGCGGCATGGGGCTTCACCTGGAAATACCGCCCGACCGTATCTTCTCCGAAACGGGTGACATAGTCTTCGGGGACAAACCAGTACTGCATGTGGCCGGCCGCTTTGGCCACTGCCGCCAGCGCGTCGGGCGCAAATTCTCTTTCCGGCGAGATCGGTAGTAACAGGTGCCGGTTTTTCTTGAACTCCTCAAATTCGGCGGCCACGATCAAGGCACCATCGAATTCGGCGCCGAAGGGTTTGTGTTCCTTATTGGTCCAGGCGATGATGGAGGACAGGGCGTATGCACACAAAGAATAACGCTGGTTTTCGAAAAAACGGCGGTAATGGTCATGCTTCCGAGGGGTCAACGATATAAAATTTATCATGATGTCTTGAGCATGGGCACAGAATCGGCCATGGGGGAAAATCCCAGCGGCCGATAAAATGAATGCGTCTTCCTTTCCGCAATGAGTCCGATCCAGCCGATACCGTCGGCCGCCAGCCGGGTCGTCAGTGTTATCACTATCCGGGAGCCGATGCCTTGCCCTCTGAAGGCCGGATCCACCGTAACGTCCTGAATATAGGCGTCACTAATCCGGTCACTGATGGCGCGGCCCATGGCAATGATGGTTTCCGCCTGGCGCGCCACCAGAAAACAATGACTACCGGTAACCATACCGGCGACGAGGGGCGGATTGTCTGTGGCGTCCGTCCACCAACCGGCATACCGATATAATTCGGTCAGTCGGTTGATCTCAACCGGGGTCGGGGTTTCGAGAAACGTATATCCAATCATAAAAAAATGCAGGAAACCTTGTTGCGGCCGGTTTGCTTGGACTGGTACATGGCCTGGTCGGCTCGCTGAACGAAGCTGGTAATCACCTCTTCCTGGTAATACTGAGTCACACCAATACTGATGGTGATATTCATCTTGGAAGCATTGCCGCTGGTAAAGTTTTCGGCAGCCACATCAGAACGAAGCCGCTCGGCAACGATCCTGGCTTCTTCTCCATGGGTGCCCGGCAAGATAATGGTGAATTCTTCGCCACCGTACCGGTAGGCAGTATCCATCTTCCGCAGGCAGTCTCTGATAATCCGTCCGATATGCACCAGGATTTTATCCCCTTCCAGATGACCGAACGTATCGTTGAAGTCCTTGAAATGATCGATGTCCAACAGCAGCAGGCTCAGCATGTGCCCGTAACGGTTGAACCGTTCGATCTCCCCTTTAAGCTGGCTGTAGAAGTGTCGGGAATTGAACAGCTGGGTCAAGCCATCGGTAATGGAGAGTTTTTTCAACTTCTCCAGCATCTGGATCCGTTCCTGATTGAGGCGCCGCTCGTTGAGCACTCGCTTGAGTCGCAACAGCAGCTCTTCGAAACGCACCGGCTTGAAAACAAAATCACTGGCCCCTTTGTTGATGGCCTCTTCGTATGAGTATTCCGTGCTGTAACCGGTCATGACGATCACATCGATCCCATGGTTCCGCTTAATCTGGTCGGTCAGTACCAGCCCGTTCATACCGGGCAACAGGATATCGGTGACCACCACCTCTATGATGTGGGTGGAAAGCACATCCAGGGCTTCCTCCGCACTGGAGGCCACCGAGGCCTTGAACCCGGATATCTCGATGAACGCCTGCATGGTATTCCGAATGGAGAGATCATCATCGACGATAAGTATGTGTGGCACCATGGAAACCGCTTTCAACCACCGGAAGACCGTTCGCGGATACGGGTTGACATGTCCGAAAACGATCTGATATTAATAAAAGTTTTCAACAAACGAGATGATTATACCCATGTTGAAATTCGGTGTCAACCAGCAGATCATACCGGTTCGAAGTAAACATGTAATAATATGAAAAACATACGCAACTTCAGCATCATCGCGCACATCGACCATGGCAAGTCCACCCTGTCCGACCGACTGATTCAATCCAGCAAAATCATTGCGGACCGAGATTTCAAGGATCAGATTCTGGACACCATGGATATCGAGCGCGAGCG
>DEIP01000180.1:3123-11487 GCA_002352605.1 Desulfobacteraceae bacterium UBA2771
GGCGTGGAGGCCCAGACCCTGGCCAACCTCTACCTGGCCCTGGAACATAACCTGGAAATCATTCCGGTGATCAACAAAATTGACCTGCCGTCGGCGGACATCGACCGGGTCAAGGACCAGATCGAAGAGGATCTGGGGCTGGACCCGGAAACGGCCATCCTCGCATCGGCCAAAGAGGGCCTGGGCATCGCCGATATTTTTGAGGCTGTCGTCCGGAAACTGCCGCCGCCCGTAGGTGATGCCGACGCACCGCTGCATGCCCTGATCTTCGACTCCCATTACGACCCGTTCAGAGGCACCATTGTCCACTTCCGCATCAAGAATGGAACCATCCGCGCCGGTGACCGTATTCGCTTCATGTTCAACAACGCCACCTACAAGGTGGAAGAAGTGGGCGTTTTTCAGATCGTTCGGGTGCCTAAAAAAGAGCTGTGCGCCGGAGAGGTGGGCTACATGATCGCCGGCATAAAGACGGTGAGCGACACCCGCTGCGGCGACACCGTCACCCACCACCGCAGGCCCTGCAAAATTCCGCTGCCCGGCTTCAGAGAAGCCAAGCCGGTGGTTTTTTCATCCATCTACCCGGTGGCATCCGACGGCTACGAAGACCTGATCGTGGCCATGGAGAAACTCAAGCTCAACGACGCCTCGCTGATCTACGAGAAAGACAGCAGCGCCGCCCTGGGATTCGGTTTTCGCTGTGGGTTTTTGGGTTTGCTGCACCTGGAAGTGGTCCAGGAGCGCCTGGAACGCGAATACGATCTCTCTTTGATCCTGACCGCCCCATCGGTTCGTTACCGGCTGATGATGCACGACGGTGAGGAGCTGGTCATCGACAACCCTGCCCTTTACCCCGACCCCACCAATATCGAGTATGCCATGGAGCCCTTCATCAAGGCGGCCATCATCATCCCGGACCGTTATATGGGTGCCGTGATGAAGCTGTGCCTGGAGCGCCGGGGTATCAACAAGAACTACCAGTACCTGACCAACAAACGACTGGAGATGGTCTTCGAACTGCCCCTGGGAGAGGTAATCTACGACTTTTACGACCGGCTCAAATCGATCACCCAGGGCTATGGATCCTTCGACTACGAACTGATCGAATATCGCCGTACCGACCTGGTGAAGCTGGACTTTCTGATCAATGCAGAACGGGTGGACGCCCTGTCCATGCTGATCCACCGGGACAACGCCGTCGGCCGGGCCCGGGTCGCCTGCAACAAGCTCAAAGATGAAATCCCCCGCCAGATGTTCAAGATCGCCATTCAGGGTGCCATCGGCGGAAATATTATCTCCCGTTCCACCGTATCGGCATTCCGCAAGGATGTAACCGCCAAGTGCTACGGTGGAGACATCAGTCGCAAACGCAAGCTGCTGGAGAAACAGAAAAAAGGGAAGAAACGCATGAAAATGGTGGGTCAGGTGATGCTGCCCCAGTCTGCCTTTCTGGCCGTGCTCAAAACCGACACGGACTAAAATGTGGTTGTTAACCACTTTGGGTCCGATGCCGTTTCCAACATCCTGTTAGAGATAGAGAGACCATGGGAAAAACCATCGCACAGAAAATATTCGACGATCACCGCGTCGGCACTCCGGACACGGACGTTCACGTGATCCGGCTCGATGCCGTCTTCTGCCATGAGATCACCACACCACCGGCCATCGTAGACCTGCAGCAGCGGTGCAAAGACCGAGTGTTCGACCCGGCGCGAATCAAGGTGGTCATCGATCATGTATCCCCGGCCAAGGACTCCAAGACCGCCCTCCAGGGCATGATTCTGCGGGAGTGGGCCCGGCGCCACGGTATCGTCGATTTCTTTGACATCGGCACCAACGGCGTCTGCCATGCCCTCTTCCCAGAAAAAGGATTCGTGCGGCCCGGGTACACGGTTATCATGGGCGATTCGCACACCTGCACCCACGGGGCTTTCGGCGCCTTTGCCGCCGGCGTGGGCACCACGGACCTGGAGGTGGGCATCCTCAAAGGGGTCTGCGCCTTTAGAACGCCGGAGACCATCCGCATCAACATCACCGGTACCCTGCCCGACGGCGTTTTCGCCAAGGATGTGATCCTGTCGGTTATCGGCCGAATCGGCGTCAATGGTGCCACCAACAAGGTTATCGAATTTGCCGGCCTTGTGGTGGATGCCATGGACATGGAAGCACGCATGACCTTGTGCAACATGGCCATCGAGGCCGGCGGCACATGCGGCATCTGCGCACCGGATCGGATCACCGTGGATTACCTGTGGCCGTTTATCAAGGATAAATATGAAAGCCCCGATGAAGCTCTGGCAGCCTTTTCCAAATATCTTCCGGATTCCGATGCTTCCTACGATCAGACCATCGATCATAATGTGTCCAATCTCACACCCATGGTCACCTTCGGTTACAAGCCGGACAACGTGAAGCCGGTATCCGAAATGGCCGGCACTCCCGTGGACCAGGTGTACATCGGTTCGTGCACCAACGCGCGCATCAGCGACCTTCGCATTGCCGCCCGTGTACTGGCCGGAAAGCGGATCAGCGACACGGTGAGGGCCATCCTATCGCCGGCCACGCCGAAAGTCTACAACCAGGCCCTGGAAGAGGGCCTTATCAAGACCTTCATGGATGCCGGCTTTTGCGTCACAAACCCCACCTGCGGCGCCTGCCTGGGCATGAGCAACGGTGTGCTGGCCAATGGCGAGGTCTGCGCGGCAACAACCAACCGGAATTTCAATGGGCGCATGGGCAAAGGGGGTATGGTGCACTTGGTGAGCCCGGCCACCGCAGCGGCCACCGCCATTGCCGGCACCATCGCCAACTCCCCGCTGTACACAGAATAAAAATAGGAGAAGACAATGAAATCATTCAGCGGCAAGGCTCTGTTTCTGGACCGGCCGGACATCAACACCGATGAAATCATACCGGCCAAATACCTCACGGAGATCTCCCGCGACGCCCTGGCGCCCTACCTGCTCGAAGACCTCAAACTGGACGGATTCGACCCGGCCACGGACATCGCCGGTAAGCGCGTAATCATCACCCGGGCCAACTTCGGCTGCGGTTCCTCCCGGGAGCATGCCCCATGGGCGCTGGCGGCCAACGGTATCAACCTGGTGGTAGGCGAATGCTTCGCCCGCATCTTTCGCCAGAATATGTTCAACTGCGGCATGATGGCCGTGGAATTGCCGGCCGACACCATCGCGCGTCTGTTTTCCACCTTCGCCGACCTCGAGACGACGGTACAGACGGATGTTGACGCCGGCACGATCACCTTTTCCGCCGAAGGCGAATCGAAAATCATTCCCTTCACCCTCTCCGGATTCGATGCGGACCTGGTCACCGCCGGCGGCTGGGTGGAATATGCAGATGCCAATTTCTGATACCCGGAAGACGTAAAGAATTTCCTCAACTTCTCCTTCCCACGAGCGGTTAAAGGGCTCCGGCAACCAGGGTATGCTCACCGTGGCCGCCCTGAAAAAGGCACCAGCATCCGTTCCCGGAGCCGGTAAAAAAGCCCTTGACTTATCTTTGGAAAAAGGTTTAAATGCGGTTTTTCTTGAAGCGGTAATTTACCGATTCAGGAGCCCCGCCGAGGTAGCTCAGTCGGTAGAGCAGGGGACTGAAAATCCCCGTGTCGGCAGTTCGATTCTGTCCCTCGGCACCAAAGAAATTAAGGGTTTAGCCAATTTGGTTAAGCCCTTTTTTCTTTGGTGAAGATATTTTGTACAACCTCTGTACAACTTTTTCGATTTGAACCCCAGCCAAACCATAGGCTATCAATCTGTGATCTGACACTTGGTTTGAAACCAGCCGGGATTGGGCGTGATCAATGGATTGTCGATCGATTAAATCGAACTAATAACTCCAGATCAAAGGTAATGGGGCAGACCTTTGTTTTTCCATTGAATGCCGAAAAGCTTTAATTGGTTACCCGATTCGTAGCTGAAACGAATCCAATATGAACCTACAGCACTCGTTCAATGAATTCCTCCAGAGGTTGCCTCAATGCACTCGCAGCGGCAACGAGCACACCCTTCAGCCTGCCGCTCCCACGCTCAACTCTATCCAAAGCGCTGAGCAACGAGGGAACGGATGTCATAGGAGAGTAAAACTGGAAAGAATTCTGGGCATGTGTATGCCAAGAATCTGCGAAGCACCGAGCAACATGAAGATTAAAGAGTACCTGTCGCCCGAAGCTTGCGTCGCTTACAAGCGCTGAAGTTAAAAAGGCATGGATTTGTAAGGTTGTCTCGGCGGTCAACATTCCCCGCAACATCTGAGTTGCAGCTCCGAATCGCATGGGTGACGGAGTCGTCTTGGCCACAATGGCTGGTAGAAGGAACTCATCAGACAGTGAAGCCCCTCTTTGGAGTAACTGAATGTTCTTTGTAAGAATCGCTTCTTCGCCAAGTAGTCTGTTACTTTCATCACTCCAAATTTTTAAAGAAGCATGCATATTTTTACCAGCACAAATGACACCGGCACATAGCAGCCCAAACCAGCGTTCAGGTGCAACTTCAGGGAGACTTGATTGGGGTCCATCATCTGGGGCAATTAGGGACCGGCCTTTTTTAATATTATCCGATAAGTCAGATGTAGCTTTGTCGAATGCCAACAAAGCCTCAATAAAATCTGCCCCTGCACCTTTAGAATAAGCCCGAGCGAGTCTTGCCTCGGTCGCAATCCATCGAACAGAGAAATATTTTGAACCCGCCAGCAAGTCCAACTCATGGATAAACTCAGGGGGGTCTTTTAGGAGTGTCAAAACAAGGTGCAGACTTTGGGCTCGGAGCATCTCACTACGGGCGGCTTGCCCGAGTTTGGTCTTATCAACTTTCAGATCCGGTGAACTAACATAGCCTGGTTCAAACTGTGGATCAGCTTTTGTAGGCTTCCAGAGGCTATTTTCTATTCTGCTGCAAACCGAAGCAGCTGCCCTTTGCACCGATTCCCATCTCTCATCACCTTCTTTTTCAGCTATAGATGGCAAGGACAAGACTGCATCTGATAGCATCTTTGCAGCGGCAATTTGATCCCCACCAAGCGAGACTGCTAACGCTGCATCTACCTGGAACCCGAATTTAGTTAACTCAAAAGAACCCGGTTGAAGGGAGTCAGCGGCAGCCTGGAAGATTTGTGCTGATTTATCCCATTGGCTGAGTCGAGCTGCACTCATGCCCGCTCGTCGATAGGCAAATGGATCGAGAGCGGTTCTGCTTGCTGGGTCACCGGTCAGTTGGCACCAGATTTCAAGCACAGATTCATCGTCCCGTGTTTGAAACAGGACGTTAGCTCGCTGTTCTATAAGAACGGTCGAAGTTCCAAACGACTCTTCAGCTTCATTTAGAACGGTGATAGCGTCTCCACCTCGCCCAAGATATTCTGTCAGAATGATTGCTTCGGCCTTCGCTGCTTCTCGACCGAATCGAGGCGAAAGTCGTCTTTTAGCGTAGTCTTTTATGCGTTCAAATAGCTCAATCCAAGAATCCCAATCCTTCGTCTGCTCATGTACAGACGACCATGCACCTTGCACGAATGCACCTAAGGTTTGTGCGATTGGCCATTCCAGCATTTCTTCAAACTGCTGTCTGATATCCTCGGTTGCGATGCTGTCCAACCACTGCAACAGCTCCTCAAGGCTGTTCAAGTCGCAAACAGTTCGATTTGCACAAAGAAATATCGCTTGGGACATAGTTCCGTGTTCTGGGAATCCGTCCAATGCCTTGGCGAGTTCGAAAAACTGTATACCGTTATCTTCACACCTTTCGAGTATCTTGCTCGGTAACGATTGAATTCCCATGATGGACTCAAGGCGTGGTTTGAGCGGTACTTTAGGGTTCTCTGAAAAACCCAAACTAAGCCACCTCATGGCTCGGCTTACGGCCATGACTTCGGGATGAGGTATCTTTTCAATGTCGTCTGACCAAAGTGCGCAGATCTGAGGCAAAAACTCTGTGTCAAGCGTTGAAGCTACTCGAAACTGCAGTCCTCTCACAGCAGCCGCGGCCATTGCATTCTCCGTTATGGCCTGTCCGGTCTCGAGTGCTACAAATGGCAACCATAAGAGCTGTCGTTCAACTTCGCGCTTCGCGTCTATTCCATCAATTATTTGGAGCCTTAGTGCTGTGTGGGCAAGCCGTCCAGGTTCACCTCCAATGTACGCGTGAAAAAGGAGTGCGGCAGCTTCGAACGGGTTGAGTGGATTTTTAGTCCGGATGGCGTCATGCAGGAGAATGTGTGCCCCTTTGAGTTTCTCAGAGGACCAGACATCAACCGCAGTTCCTTTTATAAGTGCAGTAGTTTGAACCCACTGACCTTCAATTCGCTCGAGCCATTTTCCTGTTAGGCTGTCTATAACGTCCCCAGCGTTATTACCCCCCATAACGGACTCAGCCAGCCGAATCGCAACGGATCTGTGCATCAACACGGAACATTCGGAAACCAAATAAACAAACTCAGCAATAGGACCCGATGCAGAGTCGCTGAGTAGCTGTCGAGCCAACTTACGAGCCGAAATTACAGCTGACGATTGGGTAGTCAGGTCCGTTACACTTGGACTTGGCCAATTGCGAGCAGCGAGTTCAGATAACCGAACTTGGACAAGTTTTGGGTGGCCTCTCGTCCATATGGCAATAATGGAACCCCAGGAGGCGGCAGTCTCGTGAGGACAACCATGCTCAAGGCACAATGCCTTGGTCTCCTCAGGACTTAGCTCGGGTACCTCCAAAAGATCGACGTTTTCAAACTCCTGCACAACAGCCGAATCGCTCGTACCTCCCTGTGCGGTAATAAGTATACCACGTCCTTTCGCATTGGCGCGGTGCAATACAAGAGCAAGCGAATCTCTATAAACTCGATGAGCAGCAGGGTTGAGATCCAAGTCATCGATTATGACCAAACTTGGGCAGTCTCCCTTATCAATTCGCCCAGCCAGCGCGAGAAAAATAATGTCGATTTGGTCAAACAGCCGCCCGGTCAAATTAATCCACCAGGCTCCCGGGCACAATGTCGAAGATACCAGCTGCGCAACTGTAGTCTTTCCCTTATGAACTGTACCAGTGATCAAGACAACTTTTCGATGCGTGACCAGCTTCTCCAAACGCTGTGTGAGTTCAGGTCTCCGTAAAAGAGGCTCCGGCGGACGCGGCACTTTCTCAAGCAAGAGATTGAATAAGCCCAATCCAGGATTTGCATTACCTATCAAAGCAACCAACTGGTCGACCGCCAACGGCAGGTAGGTAGTGGTTGCAGCTTCAAACTGGCGTAACAACTCACCACGGGTTAGGCATCTGCGAGCGGACGATGGATCCAGAATGAGTTCCCAAAAACGGGACTCCAGAAACTTTCGTACGTTTGGAATTAGAGACAGTGTGCGCCGCTGATCACTAAGAATGACCGCGATACGGTCATCAATGCTCCGCTTGACAGCATCAAGACTTGGCTGGTCGGTGAGCCAGTGAAATCGTCGGATAAGACGCTCTTGGACAATCTCTGGAGTTGCAGAAGTCAGGAACGCCCGCAAAGGGCTTCTTGTATCTAATTTCGGAATCAGATACTCCGCCACCTCAGTGGCCAATCCGGAATTAGTCTGGGCGGCTCGCCAAACTTCGATGCCCATAGCACCTCCGAAATTGGCGTCCTTCTCAATTGTCATCAAGCTGGTTGTCAGGTAATGAAAATCTACACGTCTGTTAACCTCGGTGCAAGACAGGGTCCAAAAGTTCTCCAGTGCCTCGCGGGCTTTGGCTGTACCCAAAGAGATCGTTCCTGTGTTCCGTTTGACTTGCACGGCTATAGCGCCATCAGATCTTACAACATCGAAGTCTTCGGCACCTTCTAAATATATGACTTCGTCCGCATCAGAAAGCCGAAGCCATGCATCAATTGACCACCAAGCTTGATACACTGTCCCGTGTGTAGAGGGTACAGCTTGCCGCCGAGGGTCCCCTGGCAGCTGTTCGGGAAGACCCGTATTATTAGCTAACGCCTCTTCGACATTTGACAACGCGCTATATCGAGAATCGCGATCGGGCATAAGGATATCCAATTAGATGTTTTTTGCCTCTACTTGGTCTCATTGGCATTTCAATATGTTCGTCGTCAACATACATCTTGGGTAGGGGCTTCAGGCAGCTTTTTAAATCGATTTTGCATTTCGGTTATCAGATGTCAATTACTTTGTCCGGTTCGCGACAATTATCTTGTCCGGTTTTCACTTAGAGAAAAGCTCTCCTAAAATAGGTGAAATTATCGGTAATTTTCGGGGCTTTTTTAAGGTCCTATGGCTGCTCGTAATTGTCGTATCCTCATTTGTAATTGTCGTTTCCTTTTAGAAAATACCGGATGCCTCAATCTTTCCATTATTCCTCGACG
>DEIP01000126.1 GCA_002352605.1 Desulfobacteraceae bacterium UBA2771
AGCCGCGCCTTTCTTGAAAAACGAAAACCGCAATTCAAAGGGGCGCTGAAGGAATAACACAACCTAAGGGTTCGCGAAAAAATAACTTCGCAGAATTGGCGCTCAGATTTGGTCCAGGTTTTGCTGATCCGAGAGAGCAAAACCACAGGAATAGCGAGCTATTTCGAGACTTTTGAGAGTGAGGTATCAGCCAAAGATGGGCTGAAGCTGAGATGCGAAAATGTGAAGTTATTTTTGCGCGAGCCCTAAGTCGCCTGAATCATTTCGCTACTTGAGCCGGTTTCTCTTCCGGCCTGGCGGATATCTATTTTAATCATAACGGTACGTTATAATATTTTGATTTAATTTTGACTCCTGGTAAAGTTATTGTGTATGATAGCCGATCAGTTATTCGGATTAAGAACCTTATAAATAATAAAATCCGGCGCCATCTCTGTGGGTTTTATTATTTCCAAAGCCCTGACGGACGCACGATACGATAATCATTAGCGGATAAACGACAGCATATGTATCTCAAGTACTATCATTTAGCATTAAAACCATTCGATTTAAGCCTGAAACCAGGCTTTCTCTGGCTTGGCGAACAGCATGCGGAAGCCTTGGCAACCTTGAACTACGGCATTAAGGATGATCTGGGATTCCTATTGCTGACCGGTGATGTGGGTGCAGGCAAAACGGCCTTGATCCGTCGATTGACCAACAATCTTGACCGATCAACCATTGTTGCCCATATCACCGACCCGGGGTTGGCCCCCCTCGATTTTTTTAAAATTCTGGCGGAAGAATTCGGTATGGGTTCCGAATTCCACACCAAAGGGGAGTTTTTAATCGCGTTGGAAAAATTCCTCCACCAAGCATACGCGGATAAAAAAAAGGTCCTGTTGATCATCGACGAGGCCCAACGATTAAACAACATCCTATTGGATCAGATACGGGTGCTGTCCAACATCGAACGAAGCGACTGCAAACTGATCAACATCTTTTTTGTCGGTCAACCCGAATTTAAAAACATGTTGTTGACCGATAGCAACCGCGCCCTTCATAGCCGAATTGCCGTCAGATATCACATCGAACCGCTGACTGAATCGGAGATTGCGCAATACATTGGGCACCGCCTGAAAAAGGCCGGCGCCACCCATAACGTTTTCCAGACGGATGCCGTACATGAAATTTACAAATACACCGGCGGCTATCCCCGCTCCATTAATATTATCTGCGATCATGCCTTGTTGACGGGTTATTCATCCGGTTTAGAAAAGATCGACGCAACCGTGATCAAGGAATGTGTACAGGAACTTGAAATTCAGGTCCACATAGAAGCCGGTGAGTCCGATATTCAAAGACCAGCCACCCCCCCGCCGGAAGCACATTCAGCCCCACCGGAAGCACATTCAGCCCCGCCGCAACGGTCCGCATTCAGGGGATATCCCATACTCATCGGCACATGCATCATCCTGAGTGCCTTCCTGGTTTATCACTTGCTGCGGCCTGCCCCTCGCCGGCCAACCCAACCGGTGATACAAAATCAATCGGCTGGGGTCGCCGGCCAACCCACGCAGACCTTGTCAGATGGTCGATGGCGGTTGAGTGAGAAAATCGAACAGGAGCAAATTCAGGCCTCATCGACGCCGGATACGCCGATTGCCCGAGAGATACCAATGCCCGGGCGATCAACCGATATACGCGAGGATGACGGTGAGGTAACCACCCCCCAAAAGACGGAAAACCCAGTGGCCCTGCAACCGCTCCCCCCTGCGCCCGAATCGGACATTCAGACGAAAGCGGTCGCCCGGAGTACCGACATCGAGAAACCGATCGCCCAAATTGCCGGGGATCAGGACGACCCTGTAAACCGTCAGTCGTCGGTTTCTGAAGCCCAGGCCGCGATTGTGCCGGAAATACCCGCCGATCGCGGTGAGGCCGACGGCAGCGTACCCATACCCGACAAGTCGCTACAGGCGTTGGCCTTGATGTCTGCCGCATTAGCTACCCAACCGGAGTCACAAGCGGAAAAGGTTGCCAATCAGCAAGTGACGAAACAACGCGCAACCGCGCCGCCCAAAAAGGCCCCCGTCGTCGTCGCACGCCAACCGGAAACGTCCGCAACCCAGGCCACCCCGCCACCCGCCAACCCATCCGACGGACAAAGGAGCGCAAACAGCGGTTCCGCGCCCGCCAAGGCGGGAAAATCCGTAGCCTTGGCAGCCGTAATTGCCGATGCCAAACCACGAAAAAAAATAGATAGCGGGGTGGAGCCTATCGGTGTGACCGGTAAACCGGAATTCAACGCACTGAAATCGGTTAACAATAAAGGCACCAAAACCGCAGTATCGAAAAGCAAGACCAAGACCGTAGCGGTCCTCCCGATGGCCAAAAGGTCATCCGGAACGGTAAATCCGTACACTCCAACGCCGGTAAAGAAAAAGACGCCGCCGGCGATCGTTCCATCGCCCCCCCTAGTTAAGCCACCGATCACCGCAAACGCCATGACTCAGCGTCGATCTGCGAACGCACCACTTGGGAAAAGCGCGGCGTTGCTTAAGAAAACGGATAGCAACAGCCTGGAAAATCGACTTCGTTGGTTTTTGAAAAGCTATTGCATCACCTATTCCGAAAAAAACTTCACGGCGTTCACCAACTTTTTTGTTCCCGGCGCCATGGAAAACGGCGAACCGTTTCAAAGCCTTTTGCCCAAATACAAAAGGAATTTTGCTTTTATCGAAACCATTCAATATCGAATCGATTTGCTGCAATTTTCATATGATGAAGAGAAAGAAATTGTAAAAATAGACGGAAACTTTTTTCTGAAATGGTTGTTGCCCGGTAAAAAATGGCGGGAAAACGCGGGTAAGATTTCCATGCACCTCATAGAAAATGGACCCTCTTTTAAGGTCCAACGCCTTGACTATCACGGTGATCGTCCCAAGAAAGAATAGGCTCAAAACGGATGATCAAACACCCGGGCCGATAAAGGCAGCCTTCAAGAAATGGCGTGTTGGTATAGTTGAACGAGTTCGCCGGAAGACAGGAGGGCTTTTTTCCTCAAGGATTCGGCCCGGACAGCGGCGAGTAGCCGCGCCGTTTTTTCGGCATCCAGGGTCACGCCGGCGTTTTGCATGACATGTTTGATCACGGTCGAACCACTATGACGCCCCACCACCAGTTGTCCGCCTTTCCGCCCCAGGATATCGGGAGAAAAGGGCTGGTAGGTGTCCTGATTCTTAAGCATTCCCGCCGCGTGTATGCCCGATTCGTGACTGAATGCCGCCGCTCCGGTAATGGGACGATCCACCGGAATGGGTCGATTGGAAATGCGGGAGACGAATCGGCAGATCTTCATCAGTCGGCGCGTATCGACAGCGCTCGAACGATTGCCGATGGTTCTCAGCGCCACAACCACCTGTTCCAACGGGGCATTACCGGCCCGTTCACCGATTCCGTTCACCGTGACACTGATTGCGGGAATACCCGCTTCGATGGCGGCAACGGTATTTGCCGTGGCCATACCCAGATCATTGTGCCCGTGAAATTCAAGGTGCGTTGATCCCGCCTGATGTGTCAATTGCCGGACCATCCTATCTACCTGAGAGGGTCCGACCACTCCCACGGTGTCGGCGATGCGCACCCGGTGGGCACCGCAGGCGGCTGCCGTCCGGACGAAGGTGTTGAGAAAGTTCGGATCTGCCCGAAAGGCATCCTGGGCGCCCACGGACACCATCTCGAACCGCCGCAACGCCGGTGGAACCAGTTCGGTAAGCCGGGAGAGGACCCAGTCTTGGGATTTGTTCATGGCCCGCAGGAGAATCGGGGAGACCGGGAAACTGATATGCACGCCGCCGGTGCCGCATCCAACTGCCAGGTCGACGTCCGCTTTAAGCGCCCGGCACCAGCTGGTGAGCAGGCAGGTCGGATTCAGTGCCACCAGCCCATGGATCTCCCGACATGCCGACGGGCCCATGGCCGGTGTGCCCACCTCCAGCTCGTCCACACCGGCGTCGGCCAGCAGGCGGACGAGAGCGATTTTTTCCTCGATACGGAATGCCACACCAGGTGCCTGCTCGCCATCGCGCAGGGTCGTGTCGATGATACGCACGGGTGTTTTTAAGGCATTGGATTTCATCTGTTTACCCCCTGCATTCGCTGTCCCGGGAATTTCCGGATCCTTTTAAGATTCACTGCAGATCCGTCACACCGACGGTCCGAAGACAGATCAACCGGGTGGACTGCCAACCCAGTTGATCATAAAAATCCAGGGCGGGTTGATTGCCGCGGTCGGCCAGCAACTGAAGGCGCTTCAGGCCGCGTTCAGCCGCCCATGAACCGAGTGCGGACATCAGACGCCGGCCGACCCCGCGGTTGCGGCAGTCTTCACGGACCACGACATCTTCCACCAGCCCCACGTGTCCGCCCTCGGCGGTGGAGATCAGGATCTGGACCGTTGCCATGGCGATAACCCGGCCGTCGGCTTCCACCACGAGAATACGGCGATGCTTGCCGCATCCATCCAGAAAACGTCTCAACCCCCGCCGTTGGCGGTCCGGATCGGGGGAAAAGTCATTTTCAATGGCAAACAGCGCCTGCAGAAGCGAAACCATGGTATCCAGGTCTTCCCACGTTGCAGGACGGATCGTCAGCATCTTTGTATCCATGGGGTTCTCCTTTCATTCGACAGAGGTAATCCGTGACCCAGCGCTGCTTGGCGTCCGTATCCTCGCGCAAGAAATGTCGGATTTCCACGACCTTCCCGTTGTAATAGGTAACCAGGGTTTCGGCAACCATGGCAATGTCGTCCGCATCGTGGGTCACCATGATCATGGGAATGCCGAATGTCTCCAATACGCGTGACAACTCCTCGCGCATACACAGCCGCAACGGTTGATCGAGGGCGCTGAATGGCTCGTCGAGCAGGAGGATGCGCGGTCTGGTGGCCAGGGCGCGGGCCATGGCCGTCCGTTGCTTTTGTCCCCCCGAGAGGACCGTCGGCCGGCATTTCGCCAATTTGCTCAGACCGAAGCGTTCGAGTAGCCTGTCCACCCGGCGAGCATCCTTTCGGCTCACCCGCCCAAAGCAGGGCCTCAGGCCGAAGGCCACGTTTTCCCGCACCGTGCGGTGCGGGAAAAGGGCATAATCCTGGAATACATATCCGATGCCGCGACGACGCGACGGGACGTTCACACCGGCCGTGGCGTCGAAAAGTACCTCACCGTTTACGGCAATACGTCCCGCATCGGGGGAAAGCAGACCGGCGATGGCCTGCAGCGTCAACGTCTTGCCCGATCCCGATGGGCCGAACAGCACCAACGCGCGGTTTGTGGCGGTGAATTGCGATCGAAGGTTAAATTCCTCTCCGGCGCTCCGCATCTTTTTGACGATATTGATTTCGAATTCCATTACAATCATGCGAGTCGTTACGGCCGTTTGAAACCCTGAGCCTCGAGCAGAATCATACCCTCACTGCCGGTCACGAAATCAACGAAGAGCTGTGCCAGGTTCGAAACGGCGCTCTCCTTGAGCACTGCAATAGGATAGGTGACGGGCTTTTCTAGAGATATTTCCTGAATGATCACAACTTTGTCGCCCGCCTTCACCGTATCGGTCCGGTAGACGAACCCGCAATCCACCTCGTCCCGCGAGAGGTAATCCAGCACCTGCCGCACGGTCTCGCAAAAAATGAACCTGGGCTTCAGCCTTGCGTACATGCCCATCGCCGTGAGGGCCGATTCGGCGTACTGTCCGGCCGGAACGGTCTCGGGCGTGCCGATTCCGATGCGTTTTACCCCGTTGTCGGTCAGATCGGATAAGGTCTTCACGCCCGCAGGGTTACCGGCCGGCACGGCCAGGACCAGGACGTTGTGCGCGAAAATCTTCACGGCATCCCCGGATACGAAGCCGGATTTCACGGCCTTTTGCATCCATTTGGGATTGGCCGAAGCATAAACGTCGGCCGGTGCGCCCCGTTCGATCTGACGATACAACACGCCGGAAGAGGCGAAGTTCATGACCACGTCCACACCCGGGTGGGCTGCCTTAAAGGCGGGTTCGATATCTTTGAACGCGGTGGTGAGACTGGCCGCGGCGGAAACGACGAGCGCTTCGGCGCGGGCCATGGGCGCCGGCACGGCTACCACGGCGGCGACTATAATTGCCAGTGCGATATGGATGATACGTTTCATGGGATGCTCCTTTGCGCTTGGT
>DEIP01000163.1:0-4086 GCA_002352605.1 Desulfobacteraceae bacterium UBA2771
CTCCTCACGCAGTAAGGCCGCCGTTTACGGCTATAACATATTGATGGTTAGGGTTCGCGAAAAAATAACTTCGCAGAATTAGCGCTCAGATTTGGTCCAGGTTTTGCTGATCCGAGAGAGCAAAACCACAGGAATAGCGAGCTATTTCGAGGCTTTTGAGAGTGGGGTATCAGCCAAAGATGGGCTGAAGCTGAGATGCAAAAATGTGAAGTTATTTTTGCGCGAGCCCTAAGGATTGGGGACGAAAAGACAGGTAGTTGTGTTCGCTTTTTACAGTTCACGATCCTGAGGGGCGCGCGTCGCCATGCTGTGAGCCATCGGTGTTATAACTTAAAAAGAACGACGATCCAAAAAACCTGAAATGCCGGACAGCTTTCGGCGATTATGAAGGGAGACAAAAAATGAGTATTGCAAAAATCCTTTTGGCAGATGATGAGAAACCTTTCGTGGACACCATGATCAAACGACTGAAAAAAAGAGATATTGATATCGTGGCCGCCTATGACGGGAAAGAAGCGCTGGCATGTCTGGAGAAGGATGGCAGTATCGAAGTTGTCATTCTGGATATCAAGATGCCGGTCATGGATGGCATGACGGCCTTAAAGAAAATCAAAAGCAAGCATCCGCTTGTGGAGGTCATCATGCTCACCGGTCACGCCACGGTGGAGACCGGGATCGATGGTATGAAAATGGGCGCCTTCGATTACCTGATGAAACCTTGCGATATAGAGCAGTTGATCGCAAAGGTGGAGGAAGCGGCCAAGCGCAAACGGCAGCAGGATCAAAAGATCATGGAGGCCCGCATACAGGCGATCACACTGCGGCAGCCCTAGTCGGTCGTTTTTGGATCTGGGAGGATGGTCATGGTAAGTGAGAAAGACACCCGGTCAACACCCATAAGGCTGCTGTTGATTGACGATGAGGTCGGTTATGTCAACGTCCTGTCCAACCGGCTTTCGAAACGCAATTTCCTGGTGGGCAAGGCGACCAGCGGGTCCGAAGCCTTTCAAATCCTGCGGCAGAAGGATTTCGATGTCGCTGTTCTGGATCTCAAAATGGAGGATATGGACGGCATTGAAATTTTGAAAATATTGAAAAAGATGGCTCCGGAGCTCGCTGTCATCATGCTCACCGGCCATGGTTCCGCAGAAGCCGCCCATGAAGGCATCAAACAGGGCGCTTATGATTACCTGACCAAACCGTGTGAGCTGGATGAATTGATTGAAAAGATTCGAAAAGCCTATACTCAACAATCAGCGGACTGAGACGACACGCCTTTGGCTGATGATACGTGAACGGGGGAGATATCGATGACAACGCTTATAAAATCCAAAAATTTTCAGTTGTGCATGGCACTTTTGATAGGGGCCGTTATTTTGATGCTACCCAGGCCCGAAGGGACAACGTTCAAAATCTCGGGTGACGGCGAGCGGCTGTTCTACAGGACCATTAGCGACTATGTTACGCTGGTGCCCGATGGGGCGACGGATGCCGACGCCTATGTGGTAGAGATCAAAGCAGTCGACGATGCGGTGCTTTCGGGTTCGTTTCTCAAAGAGAAGGCAGGCAGGTATCAAGAGGCCGACATTCAGGTGGATTATGTCGACGGACTCTCTCCAAAAGCCAAGCGATTCCTGGCGGTTTTGGCCGTACTGATCTTTCTTTTCATGCTGGAACCGATTCCTCTGGAAATCACGGCCATATTGATCGGTGTCCTGCTGGTCGTCATGCAGATTGTGGATGTCAAAACCGCTTGGGCGCCTTATATGCATCCGGTGGTCGTCTTCATCATGTGTTGCCTGATTTTCGCCATCGCCCTGGACAAGGCCGGAATCACCAAAAGACTGGGACACTTTATCGTTGCCATAGCGGGCACCAGCGTCACCAAATTTACCTTTATCATCAGTATCGGCCTGGGGCTGGCATCGTCTTTTATGCACGATGCCGCGGCGGTTTCCATCGGCATTGTTACCATGTTGCCGCTCATGCGGGCCGCCGGTATCGAACCGCACTCCCGTACGGCCAAGTTCATGCTGATCTCTCTTGCGTTTGCCTGTTCCTGCGGCGGTATGGGGACGCTGGTGGGCGGCGGGCGCACCATGGTCTCGGCAGCGTTTTTAAAGGAGTTTACCGGCATCGAGATCACCTTTATGGACTGGATCAAATTCGCCATGCCCATGGCCGTCGTTACCGTGCCGGCCGCGGTGGGCGTGGTCTATCTGGTTTTTCGTCCCGACCCCGCCTTTAGCCTGCCGAAATTGGATGAGGAGATTGGCCCCTGGTCGTTCCAGGAAAAAATCACCCTATTGATCATCTGTGTTTCCTTTGCATTATGGTTAACAAAAGAATTCCACGGTCTGCACTACTCGATCACCGGCATGCTGGGTGTTGCGGCGCTGGTGTTGGCCGGTATTTTAAAATGGGACGATATCCATGAAAACCTGGAGTGGGGAACGGCCCTGTTTATCTTCGGCGGCGGCATCTCCCTGGGATTGGCCATGGGGAATTCCGGTGCGGCAGCCTATTTCGCCAATCTGTTTTTCCCGTTCGTCAAAGGGGGCGGGTGGCTGCTGCTCTTCAGTGGCGTGGCGATTTTCGGCGCCCTGGTAACCAATGCGATGGCCAATGTGGCGGCAGCGGCCCTTATTCTGCCCATCGTTATTCCCATGGCCCAGTTAGAGGGTGTTGATCCCAGGGTCCTGGCCTTATGCCTGGGAACCGCAACCTCCTTTGCCATGCTGCTGGTCATCGGTTGTCCGCCCAATGCCATCGCCTACAGCTTTAAACAATTTAAGGCAGCCGATATCACCCGTGTCGGACTTGTGGCCACACCGGTGCTGCTGGCCCTGCTTATCCTCGTCGCCTCTGTCTGGTGGAAGATATTGGGACTCGTTTAAGCGGCTGCTGCCCAAGCACGGAGTCAGAATAGATGGAGCCTGAACTGATTAGAAATATCCGGCTGCTCCTGGTGGATGATGAAGCCGATTTTAGGGGTACGTTGGCCAAGCGCCTGCTGAAAAGGGGGATCGCTGCCCATCAGGCCGGACAAGGTGAAGCCTGCCTTGCCCTGCTTGCCAACCACCCCATGGATGTCGTGGTGATGGATGTGAAGATGCCGGGGATGAACGGCATAGACGCCCTTCACCATATCAGGGAAAGGCATACGGAAACCGAGGTTATCCTGCTGACCGGCCATGCCGACACCCGAGACGGTGTGGAGGGCATCAAGGCCGGTGCGTTTGACTATCTGACCAAGCCTGTGGAGTTCGATCACCTGCTGAGCAAGATCATCCAGGCGTATGACAAGATCCTGGGGAAAAAACAAAAAATAGAAGCGGTCGCGTATAAGGCCCGCATCGAACAGCAGATGATCGCCACGGAAAGACTGGCGGCGTTGGGGACACTGGCGGCTGGCGTGGCCCATGAGATTAACAACCCGTTGGCCATTATCAAGGAAGCTGCGGGATATCTGAGTTCGTTGTTGCAAAAACGGGAACTGACCGACATGCCGCGCAAAGCGGTATTCGAAAAAGTGCTCCAAAAAATCGAGACCAGTGTCAAACGGGCGCGAATCATCACCCACCAACTGCTGGGCAACGTTCGCAAAAGCGAATCGATACTGGCCGAAGTAGATGTGATCCAACTGGTGGAAGAGACCATTCAATTGGTTCGTAGAGAGGCCGAAGACAAAGATATTGCTGTGGCACTGCAGGCAGCCGACGGCTTGAAACCGATCTGGGCAGACCCCAACCAGATCCGGCAGATTCTGATCAATCTGTTGAGCAACGCCATTCAGGCCACTCCCGAAGAGGGACGCATCGCCATCCAGGTGGAATCCACAGATGGTGGTATCTCCATTGCCGTCATCGACAATGGCGCCGGGATTCCAAAAGAGAACCTGGAAAAAATATTCGAGCCGTTTTTCAGCACCAAATCACCGGGTGAAGGGACCGGACTCGGATTGTTTGTGACTCGGGAAATCGTCGATAAATTCGGCGGAACCGTGGAGGTTGTCAGCCGAATGGGGCATGGCACGCAATTCACGGTTCAAATCCCTAACCGAAGGTAAGGGTTCGCGCAAAAATA
>DEIP01000163.1:4179-8432 GCA_002352605.1 Desulfobacteraceae bacterium UBA2771
TCAGCCAAAGATGGGCTGAAGCTGAGATGCGAAAATGTGAAGTTATTTTTGCGCGAGCCCTAAGGTCGGAGGAGATGGGAAACCAATGCTTTTAAAAGATCAGCAGCAACAGGGCCGTCACACAAAGGAGAATGGCAATGATCAAAATACCCACAAACATCTTGTTGGTTGACGACGAAAAAGATTTTGTAGAGATGCTTTCCCTGCGTCTCGAAGAGGCGGGTGAAAAAGTGACGCCTGCTTATGATGGTAAAATGTGTCTCGATGTTCTTGAAACCGAACCCATCGATGTCGTCGTTCTCGATATCAAGATGCCCGGCATGGATGGAATCCAGACCCTGATGAAAATCAAAATAATGTATCCGCTGGTCGAAGTAGTCCTGCTTACCGGACACGGGACCACCGAAACCGCTATTGAAGGGATGAAACTGGGCGCCTTCGACTACTTGTTGAAGCCGGCTGATTTTGATGACCTGCAAACCATACTGGCCGATGCGAAGAAGAAAAAAGCAGCGCAGGATGAGCGAATCAGGCAGGCTGAAGCCAGACGGCTACTCCGCAGGGGGGGAAATATTTAAACAGGAGTGATCCATGAAAAAATTTGCCATCAAAAATTTAATGGTTCCGCTGGAAGAATATGCAACGGTTCCTGAGGATGCGACCCTTTCCGATACCATTCAGGCCCTGGAGCACGCCCAGCAAGCTTTCGACCATACCAAATATCGCCATCGGGCGATCCTGGTGCTTGACAAAACCAATCGCCCTATCGGTAAAATCAGTCAAATCGACGCGTTAATAGCCCTGGAGCCGAAATACAAAGAAATTCAAGGTAAAGATACCAAAAGCGCTTTTCGCCATTTCAGCCGGATGTTCCTGAATTCGATGATCGAGCATCACCGTCTTTTTGACGGCTCTTTGGATGATCTAAGGAAAAAGGCTTCCAGGATACGCGTCAGGGATTTTATGCACACCTTGTCGACGGATGAATGTCTGGATGAGAATGCGACCTTGGATGAGGCCATCCACATTCTGGTTATGGGCCACCGACAATCCTTGTTGGTGACCTGCGACAGCGAGATTGTCGGTATCCTGAGGTTGACGGATGTCTTCTCGGCGGTTTTTCACTCATTGGCCACTTCACCCGAGAGGGAATAAGGGCCGAGCATGTGGAAGAAAATCAACCTGAAGCATCGCATCTACGTGCTGTTGGCCGCCATTTTGCTGGTTACCTTATCCGGTGCGGCGGTCATGGTATGGTATTCATACCATATAGAGGGTGTATTGACCACCATCACCGATGAAAACCTGGTGGCCTTTCAAAGCGCCGAAGCCCTGGAAATCGCCATGGTCAATCAAAAGGGCTTTCTCTCCTATTACTCCCTGGATGGTAATCCGGACTGGCTGGTCCAGCTGGGAAAGTATCGCCGGTTGTTTCGTGAACAGCTGGAACAGGCACGGGCGCTGGCGCGTTCGCATGAGCAAAAGCAGACCATTGGACGCATCGCCGACGAATACGATCTATACATCCGTGAGAAAGACCAGGTGATCGATTACTACAAGACCGGTAAGTTAAAATTCGGCTCGAAACTGCACCAGGATGTTCGCAATCGCTTTTTCACCATCCTCAAGATGTGCGAGGGGTACAAACGGGAGTATACACGATCCATTATGGCGGCCAAGCAGGAAGCCTTGACCAAGGCAGCACGGCTACGGGACACCGCCATGGCGGTCATCGTCACCCACATCCTGCTGGTGGTGCTGCTCGCCTACCTGCTGGTTTACCAGATCCTGAATCCCCTGCGCATCCTGATTCGTGAAACCAGCCGTAGCAAGAATATCGACAAGTCCGGCAATGATGTCATGACCTTAAGCCGGAGTGTTCGCGGGCTTATTGAGGATGCGGGGCAGATCCAGGTGGAATTGGAGAAAAGCCGCGAGAACCTGCTTCATTCGGAAAAGATGGCCATGGTGGGCAAACTGGCGGCGGGTATGGCCCACAGCGTGCGTAACCCATTCACCTCGGTCAAAATGCGCCTCTTCTCATTGAACCGTTCCCTGAAACTGTCGGGCACCCAGAAGGAGGACTTCGACGTCATCTCCGAAGAGATCGACCACATCGACACCATCGTGCAGAACTTTCTGGAATTTTCCCGCCCACCCAGATTGAAGATGCAGTCGGCGAGCCCCTCCACGGTGGTAGACACGGCGATTCAGCTGCTGCGCTACCGCCTGGAATCGTACCATGTCAAGGTTACCGTTCATCGCGACAAGATCCTGCCGGCCATTGACGCCGACCCCGATCAACTCAAGGAGGTACTGGTCAATCTGATCGTCAACGCCTGTGAAGCCATGACCGGCGGCGGCGCCATCGATATCCGTGAAAGCCTGTCGGGCACGCCGCCGGACCGGCAACAGGCGAAGATCCGCATCATTGACAACGGACCGGGCATTCCGCCTGCCGTCATCAAAAAGGTCTTCGATCCTTTTTACACCACCAAGGAAGACGGCACGGGACTGGGACTGAGCATCGTTTCCCGGATCATCCGGGAGCACGGGGGTCGTGTCGATCTCACCTCGACGGAAGGCCGGGGAACGACTTTTTCCATCGTTCTGCCCATGAGACAATAGGCTTTAAGATAATTAATTTGGCAGGGTTATAGAGAGAAAGCCGTATGGTAATACGGCTAGCGCGGTCCAAATTAATTATCTTGAAGCCCACGGGAGGAGACCTGTGAGCACCATACTGATAATCGATGACGACGATCAACTGCGCATCAGTTTCGAGCGTCTGCTGAAAGCGGAGGGCTATACGGTCCGCACCGCCGCATCGAGTGAAGCAGGCATCCGAATGATCACCGACGCGATCCCCGACCTGGTGTTGCTGGACGTTCGCCTGCCGGGAATGAACGGCCTTGAAGCCTTCAAGCAGATCCACCGTATCGAGCCAAAACTGCCCGTGGTCATCATGACCGCCTTCGGCACAACGGAGACGGCCATCGAAGCTACCAAGATGGGCGCCTTCGACCACGTGATCAAACCATTTGACATCCCCCAGATGCTGTCCACCATCCGACAGGCCCTGGAGGCCGGCCGCTTCATGCGCTCGCCCGTGGATATGGACGCCTCACCGAACAAAAACCAGGGGGAAGCCATCATCGGAAAGAGTCCGGCCATGCAGGAGGTGTATAAATCCATCGGCCGCGTGTCGGCCACCGATGCCACCGTGCTCATTCGCGGTGAATCCGGCTCCGGCAAGGAACTCGTGGCTCGGGCGCTGTACCAGCACAGCATCCGTTCGGAGAGGCCCTTTCTGGTGATCAATTGCGTGGCCATCCCCGACACCCTGCTGGAAAGCGAGCTGTTCGGCTATGAAAAAGGCGCCTTTACCGGCGCCACCCACCGCCGGGTGGGAAAAATCGAACAGGCCAGCGGGGGTACGGTTTTCCTGGACGAAATCGGCGACATGCCCTTTAATCTGCAGGCCAAGATGCTGCGTCTGCTCCAGGAAAAAAGCGTCGAACGGCTGGGTGGCCGGGAAACCATTCCTGTGGATGTGCGAATTATAGCAGCCACCAACCGCAATCTGGAACATTTGATCACCAAAGGTCAGTTCCGCGAGGATCTTTACTACCGACTCAAGGTGATTACCATCTGGCTGCCGCCCCTCCGTGAGCGCACCGACGACATCCCGTTGCTGAGCGATTTTTTTCTGACCCGCTTCGCGGCGGAGCTTGGCATCGAAAACCCGGGGATCACCCGGGAAGCTATGTCCATGCTGCGCTCCAGCCCATGGCCCGGAAATATCCGGGAACTGTCCAACACCCTTCAGAAAGCGTTGATTTTCAACCGGGGTGCCCCGTTAAGCATAGTGGACATCACCTATGCAACCGGCGGCGATGCCAAAAACCACCATCCTAGCAAAGATGCCTGCGACGACGGCATCCGTGCCTGGATTCGCAACCTGTTGTCAAAAGGAAGGCAGGAGAACCTCTTCGAAAAATGCATGGACCACTTCGGCAGCGTGCTGGTGGGGGAAGCGCTGAACCTGACCGACGGAAACCGATCCCAAGCCGCCAAGCTGCTGGGCATGTCCAGGCCGACCCTCCACGCCAAGATCGATAAATACAACCTGAAAATCGAGACCCACGTTAGATAAGGGTTCGCGCAAAAATAACTTCACATTTTCGCATCTCAGCTTCAGCCCATCTTTGGCTGATACCTCACTCTCAAAAGCCTCGAAATAGCTCGCTATT
>DEIP01000079.1:0-5130 GCA_002352605.1 Desulfobacteraceae bacterium UBA2771
TCTTTAGCCATGACATGGGCTGCTTTGCTAGCAGCTTTTGCAGTTGCTTTGGCCGCATCTTGACCGGTCTCTTTCAATCTTTTGGCAGTTTTTTCTGCAGCATGGATAGCCTTTTCTTGCAAGACGGAACTCGTCTTTCTCGTCTTATCCGCCAAGCCATTTAATACATCCTTTGCCACGTCTCCAGAACGTCTTGCAACCTTGCGGACAGTCTCTATAAAAAGGTCTTCGATTATCTCGAGGTCTTCCTTTGTTTGAGCAAGATCCTCGTGAACAAATTCCTTAGTCTTGTCTCCAATAGACTCCACTGCCGATGCGATTCCTTTCTGGGCCCCTTCAAAGGCGCCATGGGCAACATCCTTGACCTCTTTACCCGCTTCCTCCGCGGCCTCCACTGCGCCGGACATGACCTTTTCGGAAATTTTCTTCACCCGGTCAGCGGTGAACCGCCTTTCCTTAAGCGCCCTTTCCGTTGCATCCCTGGCAACTCGAGCCACGGTCTCTTTCACATTCTCGCCGGACTCGATGGCCTGTTTGACGGCTTCCTTGACAGTCTGCTCAGTCAGACCGAACAACTCCGTACTCTTCAGTTTGATATCGGCTGAAAGAGATTCTATGCGTGTTCCGATCTCTTCGGGCAATACGGCTCCCGCCTCTTTTGCTCCCTGGAGGGCATCCCTGACAGATTGGGCCAGTTTGTTTTTTTCTGCTGCGAGTTTTTCTTCAACTTCACGCATCTCTTTTCTGACAACATCGACAGCCTGATCCTTATGGACACGAACACCCGCTACGGCTCCTTCCAAAGCAGCCTTGATATTCTCCGCCGCATCCGCTTCGGCAGCCCTTAATCCTTCCACGGCGGCAGAGATGGCATCCTTCACGATGGGACGGATGGCTTCCGCTCCGCCCTTGCCTTCGGACACGGCATCGGCCACCGCCTTTCTGACGATTTCATGAATCTTTTTCGAGGTAATCTTTCCTGTCTCTTTAGCAATCTTTACCTCTTCAACAATACGATCCTTCACTTGATTTTCCGACATGGGTTGGTACCTCCTTAACATTTAATGATGTTAATGGTTACAAGCTGATTCTTCGCCTGATTTTCCGCGCTTTTTCCCACAATCCCAGACCGGACACCCATGCCCTCCATTTTTCAACCTCCAGAGATGCGTAATTGTTGAACATATACAGTTCCTGCGCCCATACCGTGGGAATGGTAGAGCGTTGAACGGTTTCCGGTCCGACCAGCGTCCCCTCCTCGCGGGCCACCTGTTCCCGGGCCGCCGTGACCATGAAGTGTAGCCGGTTCAGCAAATTGACCTCGCTCGCCCCCGCATCCATGTCGAGAGAAAGCAGATTCAAATGAGGGAACATCTCCCTGAGTTTCTTCTCCATCCCCTTTCCGGTAATGTGATTGGCAATGCAGCCGAAAGGCTGGAGACAGACGATGTTGCCGATCCCTTCATTGAGCATGGCGATCATTTCGGCGGTGAGAAGCCACCCTTCGCCAAACTGGTTGGCCAGGCTGACCACCTCGTCGGTTATTTCAGCCAATTTTCTCAAGTCATGCGCCTTTTTGTAGAAGCGAAATCCCTGCATAACCCGTTCGATTTGACCGATGTGGTATTTTGAGTATATCTCCAGCAGCCTGTACTTGATTCGATCGACCAAAGAACGTTTAAAAAAGGCCTTTTGGTCGTAGGTCTCATTGATAAAGCGCTGGGCGAAAAAACTCTGTATCGGAGGAAGGACCACTTCCACCCCCTGGCCGGACAGCCAGTCGATGATATTTCCGTTGGAGAAGAAGTTATATTTAACGAAGATCTCTCCAACGATCCCGACTCTCGGGACCGTCTTGTCGTTGATCTCAAGCCGGTTGAAGTCCGCCACGGCTTTTTTCAGAAGGTTGAGAAGATAATAATAATCTGCGCTCTCGATGCCTGTCTCCATTTCGGAGAGGTATTTATCATGCAGGTTTTTGGATGTCCCGGGCACCTTTTCCCTGACCATTGTGGATAGATACATCCTGGCCAGGGGATCGGCGAAAATAATTCCCAGGCCCATCCGTTTTATCAACCCCATTTTATCTATTTTAAACCACGGCTGGGGATTTATTTCCTCATTGGATATGGCGATTACCGGAACCTCATCCAATCCGGCGGCGTCCAGTCCTTTTCTGATAAGCGACACGTATGAGGATGCTCGGCATTGACCACCGGTCTGGGTCAGAATAACAGCGGTGTTTTCAGGATCGTAGCAGCCTGATTGGAAAGCCTTGATAATATCGCCGGCAACCAGGATAGAGGGGTAGCACATGTCGTTGTTGATGGTTTTAAGACCCCATTCAACCGAGGCCTTATCCTGGGGGGGGAGGACTTCAACCCGGTAACCGAGGGGCCTGAAAGCAGACGGTATCAGCGGTGAATAAAGGGGTGAAAAATAGGGGGCGATCAGGATTTTCTTTCTGTCTTCGTCCACAACCGCCCGGTCTGTTTTCATTGTTCCGGCCCCTATGGCCCTCGTTTTACCGTTCTTTTCTTTCACCGCCTCCAGCATGGAGCGCAGTCTGATCCTGACGGCACCCAAGTTGGAGATTTCATCGATCTTGATCAAGGCATGAATTTTTCCGCCGCAACGCAAAATATCTTTGACCTCGTCGGTCGAAACCGCATCCGGCCCACAGCCGAAAGAGGTCAACTGAACCATTTGGGCATTGGCCGTGTTCGTTACCCACCCGGCCGCTGCGTACAGTCTGTTTGCATAGCTCCACTGGGTCAGGACATTGACATCTTCCAGTGAGACGGCATCTGCATTCAAGGGAACAGCCGTTTCACTGATGACATCCACTCCCAGTTCCGTCAACAGATTCGGAATACCGTGGTTGATAAGCGGGTCCACATGATAGGGTCGGCCGGCAAGAACAACTGTTTTCCGTCCCCCGGCATCCGCCTTGCTCAGCTGCGTCTTCGCCATGGACCTGAGTTGTTTCTTGTAATTCGATTGTTCCTCTATCCCCTTTTCGACGCCTTCTGAAACCGTCCGGTAATTGATTCCGGACGGATTGAAGAATAGATAAAGCTGATCCTTCAGCAGATTGAAATCCTTAAAGCTGATGACCGGGTTATCCAGGGGAATGCCAAATTTTTGCTCGGGGTTAACCGCACTTTTCAGCAGGTCGGGATATCCGGTAACCACCGGGCAATTATAAGTATTTAAAGCATCTTCATATTCTTCCTGCTCATAGACCACGGTAGGGTAGAATATCCGGTCGACTTTTTTTCCGGCAAGGTCGAAAATGTGACCATGGGCAAGCTTGGCGGGAAAACAGATGTTTTCCGACATGACGGTGGCGGATCCCTTTTCGTAAAGTTTGAAACCGGATTCGGAAGAGAGAACCACTCTGAACCCGCACGTGGTCAAAAAGGCACACCAAAAGGGAAAGTTTTCATACATGTTCAGGCAGCGGGGAATACCGTAGGTGAGAATCGGCTCGCCTTCGGGTTCCATCTCTCGTTCAAACAAGAGCTTTATCTGATCATCGATCAGGTTCTTTCCTTTGCGTTGTACATCCGGATTGTTGCTGAAACACCGCTCGCATCGGTTCCCCGTATAAAAATGGTTTCCATTGTTGAAAGTCAGCTTCAAAACAGTACACCTGTTTTCGCATCCCTTGCAGCGGATTTCCTTTTTTGAAAAATCACTTCCCATCGCCAACTTTTCGAGGAACAAACCATTTGCCTCCTGGAACACTATTGGCGTATCTGAACGCTCAAGTGGTGTTTGATGTAGCGCAGCAGGTTTCACAAGATTCGCACGATGATTGGAAAGGGCTGTCAGGGCCGCACCGTATGCGCCCATCAGTTCGGGAATATCCGGCCTCATAACCTCCTTGTTTAGCAGCACCTCCAATGCGCGTAATACGGCTGGATTTCGAAATGTTCCCCCCTGAACCACGATTTTGTTCCCCAGGACATCGACGTCCTTTAGCTTCAGCACTTTGTACATAGCGTTTTTAATAACCGAATACGCCAAACCGGCCGAAATATCGGAGACGGTCGCTCCTTCCCGAAGGGCCTGCTTCACTTTGGAGTTCATGAAGACGGTACAGCGGGTTCCCAGATCAAAGGGTTCATTGTTATCACATGCAATCTCTGCGAATTCCTGGACACTATACTCCAGCGAACGGGCAAACGTCTCAATAAAGGAACCGCATCCTGATGAACAGGCCTCATTGATCTGAATTTCAGCCACGGCGTGATCATGAATATAGATCGCCTTCATGTCCTGCCCGCCGATATCCAGAATAAAGGAGACATCCGGCTCAAAGCGCCGTGCCGCCCGGTAATGCGCAATGGTCTCAACCACGCCGTCATTCAATCCAAAGGCGGCTCTTATAAGGCTTTCACCATAGCCGGTGGCAGCCGTTCTGACGATCCGCGGGTGAAAACCGGCAGAAGTGAATTTCCCCCTGAATTCGGCAAGTCCCTTTTTTACCGCCTGGACGGGATCGCCACTGTTGGCACCGTAATGGCCCAGAACCAGCTTGCCTTCCTCATCGACAAGGACGATCTTGGTGGTGGTTGATCCCGAATCCACGCCTAAAAAGAGATCTTTTCCTTTTGCCTCAGGAAGGTCAATCCTGGGAACCAGCTTCCGCTCATGCCTTTTTTGCCATATCTCAAATTCGTACTTGTTTGCAAACAGGGTGGGCAGCCTTTCGGTGCCGCTGTCGGTTACACGGCGGATGCCATTCTCGGACATGGATAAGAAGCTGCTGATCCGGCCCCGACATGGTTTGCCGTTGCGCACCATGGCCGCTCCCATGGCGGGAAGCAGTTCCGGATGATCCGGAATGACCAGGTCATCCGGATGCTCAATGCCAAGCAGATTTGCAAAGGCTTTCCGCAGGTTTGGATAAAACGTCAGCGGGCCGCCTCCCATCAGTATTTTTCTTTGAATATCCCGTCCACGGGACAAGGCGGTGATCACCTGAAGGGCAACCGAATGAAATACAGAAGCCGCAACATCTTCCCTGGATACATGACGGCTCAGCAGAGCCTGAACATCGGTTTTGGCAAAAACGCCGCACCGGGATGCAATGGGATAAATATTGGTGGATTTTCCGGCCAG
>DEIP01000079.1:5179-7234 GCA_002352605.1 Desulfobacteraceae bacterium UBA2771
CCGGCGCAACTGCCGTTCATCCGGATATCGGGACGACCATTGTCGTCGAAAAATATGACTTTGGAGTCTTCGCCGCCGATTTCGATAAAAGTCCTGACTCCCGGAAAAAATTTTTCAATGAAGTGAGCGGAAGCCACCACTTCCTGCACAAACGGCAGCCCGAAGACTTCGGCCGCGCCCATCCCGGCAGATCCGGTAACCGCCAAATCAAGTTCCACGTCGCCCAGTTCCTCAAGGGCTTCCTTGAGAATGTTCCGTGTTGTTTCAACGGTTTTGCCCTGATGACGACAGTAGCGGGAAAACACCATGCCGCCCTCTTTATCCAGGACGACCGCTTTGGCCGTTGTTGAACCGATGTCAATCCCGGTAAAATAGAAATTGTCCGCCTGTTTTGTCATCTCTGTTTATCTTCTGATTCCGAACCAACGCAACCGGCGGCTGCCTTTGCGGGTTTGTCTTGTTTCTTCACGCTCAAATAATCTCTTGCGGAGCAAAATGTATCCACCAGCGAAACGACAAGCGACTCCATATAACACGGTGGTACGATGGTAAGCGGCCACATGTGTTTCTTGATAATGTCCGCTTCTTTTTCGGTAAGGATGGTTATTTTGCGCGCATTCTTAAGCGCGATATTGTGGTGCCGGAAACCATGCAATCTGGGTCCTTCATGCAGCCAGTCATAATAGAAAAGATCGTGCAACAGCGCCCCCCGGACAATCGCTTTACTGTCCAGGGAAAGTCTTTTTCCCCAGAGAAAGCTCAGGTATGCCACCTCTTTCACATGCTCCAATCGGGTCTTTCCCCTGTGGTGTTTATACTGCGACAATTTTCCCAGCTCAGGCAGTTCAAGAAGCGGACTTGCCGCGTCGATGAATTGTGTCTCCAGCAGGGTTCTCTCTTTCGGTGTCAGGCGGAGAAACTGCCTGATTTCAACCGCCAGGAAATCCATCAACATTATTGAAGCCGTCACTCCCGCAAAGAGGCCTTTGAAAGCCGGTGAAAATAGGATGAGCATGCTCTGATACGGGGGTAATAAAAGATATTCAAAGGCAAAGGCCAGCACGATCCAGTAGATGGAAAATTTGAGGCAGATATGCCCCCTATAGTTAAATCTTTGATCCGAATAGTCCCAAAGACGGGTCTGAGAAAAATATTCGCCAATAAGTCCGGAGCCGAGTTCAAGTCCGGTGGTGATGATTAAATAGGCAAGTGCTTTGGTCAACACATGAGAGCCTTGCAACATGGAAACCGCCACCATGAGTATCAGGGCACCCGTACCGTAAAGAGGAAGATACGGTCCCCTCAAGAGACCGGGGTTGACGAACCGTTTGTCACGCACAGAACGATAGGAGACCTCAAGCATCCATCCAAGTATTGAAAAAAAAGAAAAAGAAAAAAGTATGTTTAAAATAGCAGTCTTCATTTCAGTTCCCGACATGATTGCATGAGGCGTTTAGAACCGGCACCGCAGGCGATGACGGATTTCATGGCCTCTCACTGAAGCATTGACACCTTGGCTCTGGCCAAGGCAACCTGGGTTTTTAGCGCTTCGTGCCAACCCTGTTCGGCATTTTCCTGGGTGGTTTGAACCCCGGATTTGGGGGCAGCCGGAACCTGCGTGGCAGGCAGACCTACACCCAGGATAAGTATCAGAATAGTTGTGATGATTGCTTTTTTCATGATTTGTCCTCCTTATTTTCATCTTTTTTAAAGGATGTTTTTGCCCCCTTCCACATACCGGTAGCAGCCCCCCTGGCCACGGTCAGCATCCGCTCACTCAATTCCTTAGGGTTCGCGAAAAAANNCAGAATTGGCGCTCAGATTTGGTCCAGGTTTGGCTGATCCGAGAGAGAAAAACCACAGGAATAGCAAGCAATTTCGAGGCTTTTTAGAGTGAGGTATCAGCCAAAGATGGGCTGAAGCTGAGATGCGAAAATGTGAAGTTATTTTTGCGCGAGCCCTTAGCCTCTTCGCCCAAAGCATGAGCCGCCTTGCCGCTAATTTTTCCAGTTCTATGCACGGCTTCACTGCCCAGTTCCTTGAGGCGCCCCGCTA
>DEIP01000007.1 GCA_002352605.1 Desulfobacteraceae bacterium UBA2771
TCCATACGTTCCATCGCCTCTTCCCTGGAGGATGGCCAGCCGGTGGCCATCTATGATGTGAACGACGATCCGCGGCTTCAATACCCGGAAGCCGCTCAAAAAGAAGGCATCGCCTCGATTCTCTCGGTGCCGATGATCATCGGAGAACGAACCATCGGGTGCATGAGGGTCTATACGGCTGAACCCTGGGAGTTTGGCCTCAACGATGTGAATTTTGTTCAGGCCGTTGCCCAGGTGGTCGGCATGGCCCTGGAGATGTGCCGAGTCAACAAGGGGTACAAGGAAAGCATCGATATTCTGAAAGCAATGCGCGACCCGAAAACCCTGGTGTATAAAAAACGAACCCCGTACGAAGGCGTTCCTCAGGGATTTTCAAACGAGGAGATAGCCCAGACCAGTCCCTGAATGGAATCGGTCGGATCATTCTGAAAGGGTATATTGTGGCTTGGATCAAGGCCGCAAAGTTTTTGAAACTGCGGACGTAGCAATGCTGGTCGAGGATTTCGATAATGTGGGAACGCCGGGATAGGTCACAAGATGCCGTTTCAGAATGGAACCGACTAATCTTCCGGTGCAATAAACCACTGCTTCTTGCGATATACCAGGTCCTGGCTTCGGGCGATGACGGTACCGGTTGTTTCTTCTACCACCGTAATTTCGTATAGCCCGGTCCGTCCCCCCGGGTGGCACTCCTTTGCCTCGGCCACCAGGCGGTCACCCACCTTGGATGGGTTTAGAAAATAGATGGTTACGTTCAGGGCCACGGCCACCTGACCCCGGGAATTGGAGGCGGCGGCGAATGCCAGATCGCCCAGGGCGAACACTAGGCCGCCGTGGGTGGTTCCGTGGAAATTGGTCATATGCTCGGTAACGGTCAGCGAAGCCCGGCTGTGTCCCGGGGCCACGATCGTTACCTCGGCGCCCAGGAACCGGGTAAAGGCATCGTTTTTGATGTGAGCATTGATGGCGGCCCTCCTTTTTTTATCCTGCATTCTTTCTTCTCCTTTTCGAATTAAAATGTGATTCCAACGCCGATATTGGCCATAATGGAGCATTTTGGAATCGGTCTATAGATAGGTGATCGGCGGCGATCCCTCCCTCATCCGCACGGCCTCCATCAGGCCCACCGTGCCGGTCATCATGTTGTCCCCCCAGGGGGCGCCGAAGGTGATGGGCAGGCTGGATGCCTGGGCCAGGGTCCGCCGGGGGCCGGTCGCCAGGATCAGCTGGACGCTGTCGTAACCAAAGGCGTGACGGCGGTATGCCCCGTGGCCGCCTTCAGCTAAAATCTGTCGGTGGGAGAGCTTGCCGTCGGCCAGGTCCCTGAGCAGCCTGTCCAGCAACGCCGCGGTTATGTCTTTGGTGTGATACTCGAAAAAGCCGCACAGAATCCCCTCCTCCATGGCGGCACCCACGGTGTGGGAGGTGGCGATATCCAGGATGAGAATCCTCTTGGTTTTCACGGCAAGCGGATCCATGGACGCCCCGAGTATGGCGGCCATGCCCGAATCCATCACGTAGACCCGCTCGGTGGGCAGCGCCATTGCGTCATGGGCGATGGCAGACAGACGATGCAACGTTGTCGGCACCTGTTCGGCGCGGTACAAAAGGGCTTGGGGAACCGGGTTGTGGTCCAACACCGTCGTAAACATCCGATGCCTGAAATCCAGGTGGGAAACCCCGGGCGGGGCCGCACCGTGATCCTGGGCGCAGACGGCCACGGTATCGAATTCGAAGGAAACCCCGAACCCCCCGACGAGCTGCCGCAACCGATCGGGCTGAATGTCCCCGGTGCGGATATGATCGAATCGCGGATCGTGTTTCAATCGATCGGCTTCGGCCGCATCCACCACGCGGATTCCGTGGTCGGTAACCCGCCGTACGTCGTGATGGATGGTAGCGGCGGATTGCTCAGACATCACCACATCAGCCGTCTTTACACGGTCAATCAAGGCTTGGGAGACCGGGCCGCCGCCCATTTCAGTACCGGTGACCAGCAGATTCCCTTGGGTCTGCCGAATCTCGTCCGCCAACACCCGTACTGGCGATCGGACGACCGCTTTGTAGTGAAGATCGTGGTCGGTGTCATGGCAGAGCAGGTCCATGGTGCCGGCACCAATGTCTACCATCAGGTAGCGTCCCATGGGGTGATTCCTTTCGCTATGGTTTCAATTTGATGATCTGATTCTTAAGAAATTGCTTGAATCCGCTTTTCTCTTTATCGAAGGCCTGCTCCAAGAGACTACAATTTCGGTTTTCGATAAGCGTTTTAATGACGCCCAATAGCTGAGGGTTGGCCTGAACGATCTGAGCGGCAATGGTTTTCGCACGATCCAGCAGGTGCTCCCGCGGCAACACCTCGTTCACCAGCCCCCAGGCCAGTGCCGTATGGGCAAAAATAGGCTGGCAAGCAAAGGAGATCTGCTTGGCCCGACGCAGTCCAACCGTCTGCTGAAGCAGTTGGGTCATTCCCCATCCCGGATGAATGCCTTCCCGGGCGTGGGTATCGGTGAACTGCGCATTTTCAGCCGCGATGATAAAATCACAATTCAGGGCCAGCGCAAAGCCGCCGGTGATGGCGTGCCCGTTTACCGCACCGATGAGGGGTTTTTGGCAGGATCGCATCATATCCGGCAGATCGCGGCCGTCCCCCCGGGGATCCAAAAAGTTCTCCTTGCCGATGGAATCTAAATCCAGACCCGCACAAAATGACGGGCCGTTGCCGGTGATGATGGCCACACGGATGTCATTTCGGCTGGTCACCGCATCCAATGCGTCGAAAAAACGGATAAGCAGTTTCTGGTTGATGGCATTGCGCCGCTCAGGACGGTTGAGCGTAATCACCGCAATCTTATTTTCTACGCTAAAAAGCACGAGTGGCGCCATCGTATTTCTCCTTAGGGCTCGCGCAAAAATAACTTCACATTTTCGCATCTCAGCTTCAGCCCATCTTTGGCTGATACCTCACTCTCAAAAGTCTCGAAATAGCTCGCTATTCCTGTGGTTTTGCTCTCTCGGATCAGCAAAACCTGGACCAAATCTGAGCGCCAATTCTGCGAAGTTATTTTTTCGCGAACCCTTAGGTTGTGTTATTCCTTCAGCGCCCCTTTGAATTGCGGTTTTCGTTTTTCAAGAAAGGCGCGGCT
>DEIP01000179.1 GCA_002352605.1 Desulfobacteraceae bacterium UBA2771
GTCCCTTTTTCCATTGTGAAAAGATAGTTGTCAAGTATAAAGTACCTGTCCCTTTTTCCAGTCTTTTTCCTTTTTCCATTCTTTTTCCATGGACATGATAAACGTCTCGGATTCCGCTTATTTTTGTTTTTCCGTATGGAACGCGTGACTCTTGCGCTGATCCACCATCCAACTGCAACGGTATGGCTGCTTAAAATGCAAACGGAGAGGATTGTTCAATATTGAATTTTTCAACCGGCTTTGCTCAGATTGTTTTTAAGGACCAGACCGATGGCTTGGGACATTTCCTCTATGGGTACGATATTTAGGCCCTGTTGGATGTCATCCGGAATTTCAACCAGGTCGACCACATTCTTGGCGGGCAGGATTACCGTTTGGACGCCGGCCCGATGGGCTGCCAAAAGTTTTTCCTTGATACCGCTTACGGGAAGGATTCGGCCGGTCAGGGTCAGTTCTCCGGTCATGGCTGCTTCACGTCGACAGGGCAGACCGGTGATCACGGACAACAAGGCCACGGCGATGGCGACCCCGGCGGATGTTCCATCTTTGGGTATCGCCCCGGCCGGAATGTGGATATGGATGTCATGTTCTTCGAAAAATGCTTCGGGAATGGCAAACGTATCCACATGACTGCGGATATAGCTCATGGCCGCCTGGGCGGACTCTTTCATCACCGTGCCCAGTGATCCGGTGAGAATCAGTTGATTGCTGCCTCTCATCTTGGTCGCTTCGATGAATACAATCTCACCGCCGGTGTGGGTCCAGGCCAATCCGGTCGCGACACCGATGCGATCTTTGGCCTGAGTTACCTCAAAGGCATACCGGCGGGGGCCCAAGAAACCCGCCACCGACTCATCGGTGACCATCACCTCGTCCCCGGTTCGTTGATGGTCAATCTGGTTCAGGGCTATTTTCCGGCACAGACTGGCAATTTGACGTTGAAGGCCGCGCAGACCGGCCTCGCGGGTGTATTCGCGAATGATCTTGACCATCGCCTGACGGGAAAATGAGACCAATTGGTTGTCGAGTCCGTTTGCCTCGGTTTCTTTCGGAATCAAATGATTAAAGGCGATTCTGACCTTCTCCTGTTCCGTATAGCCCGACAGCCACAGCACTTCCAGGCGGTCCAGCAAGGCTCCCGGAATTGCATCAACGGTGTTGGCCGTGGCGATGAACATCACCTGGGAAAGATCAAAGGGTAAATCAAGATAGTGATCCATGAAGTGCGTGTTCTGCTGCGGATCCAACACTTCCAGTAGTGCCGCCGCCGGGTCACCTTTGAAATCCTGGCTGATCTTGTCCAGTTCGTCGAGCATGAACACGGGGTTGTTGGTCTCGCAGCGCCGGATTTCCTGGATGATGCGGCCGGGAAGGGCGCCTACATAGCTGCGCCGGTGCCCCCGCAGTTGGGCTTCATCTTTCATTCCTGCGAGAGAAATACGAACATACTGGCGATGCATGCTTTTGGCGATGGATAAACCCAAGGAGGTCTTGCCGGTGCCGGGGGGACCTGCAAAACAGAGCACTGGTCCCCGGTTTTCCCAGCGGGTATGTTTGCGGCTCAATGCATTGCGGACGGTGGTACGGATTTCATCAAGTTTCAGGGGCTTTGCCAGGAAATGATAAGAGCCTTTCTGCATTGCCGAAACAGCTGCCGGCACCGTTGCATAACCGGTGATGACGATCACCTCGGTGTCCGGATTTTTCTGCTTGGCCGTTTCGAGCACCTGCATGCCGTCCACCTTCTCCATCTTCAAATCGGTGATCACGACATCGAAGACCTGATTTTCCAGCAATCCCATGGCTTTCAGTCCATCTGCGGCGGTGGCCACCGCATAGCCCTCTTTGGTCAGCACGTGTTTCAGATTCTTGCGGGTGATCTTTTCATCGTCGACCACCAGCATGTTGTACCGGCGTCCGGCCTGCAGAATCTTTACCGCCAGATGTTCCAGAACCCGGTTTTTGATTTCAGACAGGCCCTCGTGTTCCGAATCCAGTATCTGCTTGGCTGCCTGCAGGTCAAGGCTGTCTTCGCTGGCATGATTCCAGGGTAGGTGAGTCAGGTAGTCGATGTAATTGATACCGATGGTGTGTTCGGCGCTGCCGGGTCCCATTTTGGCAATCCGTTCAACCTCTTTGAGGGTTGCTTGCTCCATCTCCGGCGGCATTCCGGAATCGATCACCGAATGGCGTAACTGGTCCATTTCCGTGGGAGGCGTCGGTTGCTTCTCCTCTTTTTTAAAAAACGGCATGCCTGCTTTCCTGTGGTTGGGGCTGTCCACCGGACCAGCCTGGCCGATGGTATCCGCTGATCGTTGCTGTTTAGCACGAAATCAAACAGCATGCAAAAACTGTTCTCACTATAAGCATTACCCCACGCCTATTGATGATCATGGCAACGGCGGTGACCCGGGTTGCCGGCCAACATAGCGCGGCAATGGTCGCTTGATCCAAGAAGCGGTTGCCGGCGCCGAGAACTGCCAGGTGACCACCAGGGAAAACCCATGCCGATTCGTTGCGATATGCAACACATGGATGTGTTTTGGCAACGAATATTAACACACAGTAAATACTACAAATTATTTATAGTGTGCTTTTATTCGTTGCGTATTGTAACGATTACTAAAAGCCCTACCATGATTGGGAATATGATCTAAATATTCATTAATTCGGTATCTTATATTCATTTTGAGATGTTGGCACACGAATTGATATGCATTGCTGTACAATGAGACCGACAACACTTCAACAGGAGGGCCGATCATGTGGAAGATTGAACAACTGATTGACAGTTTTGAACGGACGATGGCAGCCGTGGCCTTCGCCGAACGCAATGACAGAGAAACCGCCTGCTGGATGATGAATTCTGACCTCTCGTCAACCCGTTTACACTCTGCTGATGAGATCAATCAACGTGTCGCCAGTCAACCGGAAATGAGATTGTAGGCCGAACGGCAATCCGATAGGAATTGGAAAACGATGAAAACCGTCCTCTTTGCCATTGATCACAAGGCTCCGGATCAAAAAGCGTTTGACTATACGCTGACACTGTGCCGGCGGATGCTGGCCAGGCTGGATGTGCTTCATATCCTTCATCAATCAGCAACCACTCGGGCCAACTGCCTGAAAACGTTAAAATCAGGAGTCCTTCTGGCCAGGGATGCCTTCGAAAATACCATGGTTAAGGCGACCTTTGCCGAAGCCGGCATACCCGACCCTGAAAGGGCTTTGAAAGCGGCGGCGTATGACCAGTTCAGGCGTGTACTGTCGAAACAACCAAAGCCGGCTTTCGACTATCACTGCGTCGTAACCGGTGAAGGCACCGATGCCGTCATCGAAAGATATGTCCACGACCACCGCAATGTCGTTTTAACCGTTCTGGATGCCCAGTCCCGGGAGTCGTCTGAAAACCTGAAAAATGAAAACTGCACGCAGGGAAGCCATGTCATGCCCAATTTGCCGATTCCGCTGGTGCTTGTGAAAAATTCATAGCTAACCCCCCATTCCAAACAGGAGGTGTTTCGACATGCGCAATCCATTCAAGAGAACCAAGAAAGCCGCAGCAACCAGTGTGATCCATAATGAAACAGGGAAAGAAGCGGCTGTTGTCAGATCAGATGCGTCCTCTATCGAGCAGGCCGCCGCGACCACGGAAGGAAAACTGCTCGTCATGGGGCGGGAAAGCGCGTTCTCCGAGGAAGTGGTCACCTACGCCATTGATATGGCCCAACGCATGTCGTTTGAAATCCTGGCCTTGAACAGCGCGCCGCTCTCCTGCGATTCCTTCAGCCTTTTTTCGACTTCCCGCAGAAAGATTTGCCATGAATTTCAATCTATTTCGGAGGAAAATGCGCTGGCCTTTCGTCAAGCCGCCGAGGCCAACTGCATTCCGTTCACCCACGTCGTCAAATTCGACGACCCCGAACAAGCGCTGTCAAGCGTGCAGCGCGAGTACGGTAAGATAGAATTCGTGATTTCCGATTCACCGGAGCAATCAGCCGTGGATCGTGTGACCAACAGCAATCGTCCACGCAATGAAGTGCTGGTCTATTCGATGATTTGAGCTTATCCATTCATCCGATGACCCATATCTAACATTTACTGCTTTTATCGAAACGGATGGCATCCCCTTAAAGACGACCTTTAGGGGATGTGTCGTATGGTGGGAACGATCGGCTGACAAAACCATATATATGGAAAAACAAGACAAAAAGGATGACGATGATGAATGGCCATTTTTTTTTCGCGATCGGATTGATTGTCATTGCGTTCAGCCTCTGTTTTTGGTTCCGAAAGGAAAAATAGCCGGTTCGTATCGGATACGGTCGAGTCTCCCAATTTCCCGTAGGCGGACAGGTTTCTGGGTGATGGTGAAAGGTTGATCCTCGGACCGTTAACGATATGCCATGATCATTTAATTTTCCTGATGCACGTGTGGATTGAAAGGAGCCTGTTGGATGACCCCCGAAATGATTTTGACCATGATCATGCTGACGTTTGCCGTTGTTCTGTTTGTGTTCGAATGGGTGCGGGTGGATGTGGTGGGCATCATCATGATGGTCATGCTACCGCTGACCGGGTTGATCGCCCCTAAAGAAGCCTTTGTAGGGTTGAGCAGCAATGCCGTCTGTTCGATCATCGCCGTGATCATTATCGGTGCCGGCCTTGACAAGACCGGCGTGATGAACCAGGTGGCCGGTCCGATCATCAAATTGGCCGGGAACAGCGAAAATCGGGTAATCGCGCTAATTTCAGGAACCGTAGGGATTATTTCCAGCATGATGCAGAATATTGGTGCGGCGGCGCTGTTCATGCCGGCGACCCAACGGATTGCCAAACGGATGGAGCTTCCGGTTTCACGAATCCTCATGCCCATGGGATTCTGTGCCATCATCGGGGGCACCGTCTCCCTGGTGGGGGCCAGCCCCACCATCCTGCTCAACGACCTGATGACCCTGGGCGGGGAAAAACTGGCACCCTTCGGACTCTTCACCCAAACGCCCATCGGCTTATGTTTGCTGGCAACCGCCATCGTCTATTTCCTGGTATTCGGCAAATACATCCTGCCGGCTGCCAAGGGAGAAGCCGACCGCGGCGTCACGGCGACGTTGATGGACGAGTACAAAGCCCTGGGCAATACCTTTGAATTCCAGGTGCCGGAGGGGTTCAGCGGGCCCCAAACGTTGCAGGAACTCGATATCCGGTCAAAATTCCTGGTGACGGTGGTCGCCATTCATCATGTCGGGGAAAAGGGGATCAACCTGGTCCCACATAGCCACAATGAGATCTTCGGCTTTGACGACATCGCTGTGGTGGGCAAGGAGAAAAACATCCGTAAAATGGCGGCTGAACTGGGTTGGGCACTGAAAGACGGGCTTGACACATTTGTCGAGAGCCTGGCCCGGACCAGTGCCGGAATGGCTGAGACGGTGGTGTCACCTCGATCGGAACTGATCGGAAAAACCATGAACGAAGTCAATTTCAAGGATCTGTACAACCTCAATCCGGTGGCCTTGTTCAAAGGCAACCGCATCTACTACACCGGCTTGACCCAGATTGCCCTGAACATGGGTGATGCCTTGCTCCTTCAAGGGCCCTGGGAGCGGTTTCATCTGTTGAAAAACCAGCCGCAGCCGAGGGCATTGACCTTTGCAACACCCCTGGAAGGGGAAATCCTGAGGCCTCAGAAAGCCAAACTGGCTATTTTCTGGCTGGGGCTGTCGCTTCTTCAAATCATCTTTTTCAAAATTCAGCTCTCCGTGGCCCTAATGTCCGGTGCTTTAGGGATGATCATTACCGGCGTGTTGAGTATCGACGAGGCCTATCGGTCTGTTGACTGGATGACCGTCTTCCTGCTGGCCGGACTGATTCCCCTGGGCATGGCCTTCGAAAAAACCGGCACGGCGGCGTTTATCGCTACCCGAGTACTGGGGCTTCTGGGCCACCCCACGCCGATTGTCTTGCTGACCGCCGTGGGCATCATGACCTCCTGCTTCACCCTGTTCGTTTCTAACGTGGGAGCCACCGTGCTGCTGGTGCCGCTGTGCATGAACATGGCGGTGATGGCCGGGGCCGATCCGCGTATGGCCGCCCTGGTAGTTGGGCTTTCGGCATCCAACACTTTTATGTTGCCGACTCACCAAGTCAACGCCCTGATAATGCGTCCCGGCGGGTACCGAACCATCGACTACGCCAAGGCCGGTTTTATCATGACCATTCTGTTTCTGGCCGTGGAGCTGACGATTATCTACTTTTTCTACGGCGTCCAATAAGGAATCCATACATATGGCAATTATCACGTTTTCGCGGGGATGCTTTAGTCACGGCAAGGAACTTGCCGAATGTGTCGCCGGCAAACTGTGCTATGAATGCATCAGCCGAGAGATCCTGCTGGAGGCATCGCATTTTTTCCAAGTCCCCGAGGCCAAGCTTTACAAATCCCTCCACGACGCACCGAGTCTGTTGGATCGGATTACCCACGAACGGCAACGCTTTGTCAGTCGCATTCAAGCTGCCCTTCTGGAACACGTGGTTAAAGACAATGTAGTTTATCATGGTCTCGCCGGCCAGATGTTGCTGGCTGGTATTTCGCATGTCCTCAGAATAAGAGTGATCGCCGAGATGGAAGAACGCGTGAATCTGCTTGAGAACCAGCGACAGGTCACCCGGCAGGAGGCGCTTCACCTCATCGAAGGGGAGGATCATGAACGGGCCGAATGGTACCAGAACATCTACCGGATCGACGGCAACGATCCCCGGCTGTATGATATAGTGCTGCATATCGATCGGTTGACCATCGACGATGCATGCGATATCGTCTGCCAAGCAGCGTCGGGAGACAGTTTCAGGCCGACGGCCCGGTCCCAGGCCGCTTTAGAAGACCTGGCAATGGAAAGCCACGTTAAGGTCGTTATCGAGGGTGTCTGCAAAGCCGATGTTACGGCCAGAGACGGTATCGTGCACATCCGGGTTCAGGGACAGAAACTGAAAACCGCCAGCGTTGCCACCCGGAAGGTTAAACATCAGTTGGCGGACCATATCCAGAATGACTTGTACGACAAAATCAGCGCCCTGGTGTTGGATGTCCCGGGGGTGAAAGACATCGATTGTATCATTGACCGACCCTATTATGTCTGACCGCCGTTTATTCCCGATACCCTCTGCAAGCCGACGTTGTGCTGGGGATAAATCCACTATACCGGGACGCCCGTATGCGAATCAGTTTCAGAAAAAAAATTATTGTTGTCCTGACGGTGTACATGCTCGTCGGTGGCGCCATATGGTTTTTGAACTACTACAACAATTCCCTGATCAATCGCAAGCTGCGGATTATCGAAAAAAAGGTGGATTTGCTCAACACTATTCTGGAAGCCCGCCGTTATGAAAAAAATTTCTTCTTGACACTAAACGTCCATCACCTTGACAGTGCTGTCACGTTTATTCGTCAGGCTGAGGAGAAGATGAGCTACCTGACTTTAGCGGAAGCGGGGGAACCGGCCAGCAATGGTCTGGCCCTGCACATGGCCAATCTTGATGACTACCGCAGCGCCATGTCCCGCTTGATGGCACTCAGCACAGCGGGATCGCTGTCCCCGCAGAGCCAGATACCGCCGGCTGAAATTGAAACCAACCAGGCAACCATCCGCCGCATGGGCCGCGTGATTACCGAAGCGAGCGAAGCCATGGTATTGGTTGACCGCGAGCATATCAACCGGCTGATCATCCACTCTCAATTCTATCATTTCACCACCTTGGCGGGCATGATCCTGATCACGATTCTGGCTGCCTTGTTTTTCTTTTTCAATGTCATTCAGCCCTTGAAAATGTTGGAAGCGGCCATTGGCGAAATCGCCTCGGGCAACTACGAAAATGTGCCTTCCATTGCCCCGGCCGTGGAGTTTGAATCGCTGGTCGGCAGCCTCAACAAGATGATCAGCATGTTGAACCGGCGCAGTGAAGATCTCATCCAGGCTAAAAAGCTGGCCGCTTTAGGCACACTGACCTCCGGCGTGGCCCATGAGCTGAATAACCCGCTCAACAACATCTCGACCTCCATGCAAATCCTCTTGGAGGAGTTGGAGGACCCGGATCTGGGCTTTAAGCGTGAGCTGCTTGCCGATGCCGAAAAGGAGGTCGAGCGTGCCCGGGACATCGTTCGGGCCTTGCTGGAATTTTCGCGCCAACGTGCTTTCAGCATCAAGACCGTCTTGTTCCGTCCGCTGGTGGACGATACCATCCGCCTGATCAAAGGAGAACTGCCCGCCCCGGTGAAGCTGGTGTTGGATGTTCCCGACGATATCCAGGCCATGGTCGATTCCCGCCGTATCCAGCAGGTGCTGTTAAACCTGATTTTCAATGCCATCCAGGCCATGGAAAACGGCGGCACCTTGTCGATATCCGCCCAGCGGTGCGGGACCGATGCGTTTTACGTGAGGGTCTCCGATACCGGTAAAGGCATCCCGCCGGAAGTGCTTCGCAAAATATTCGACCCGTTTTTCTCCACTAAAACGGCCCGACCCCGCAGCGATGAAAATTCTTCGGCCTATGATGCCTTTCTCGATCACGAAGGGACCGGCTTAGGTCTAGCCATATGTCATGGCATTGTTAAAAAACATGGCGGTCACATCGACGTCCAGAGCCAACTGGGTGAAGGTGCCACTTTTACCGTTTATCTTCCCATGGAAAAAGTTGATGACGTTGCCTGCTAAGGAACTTATTCTGGTCGTCGAAGACGAACCCATCGCCCGCCGAAACCTGGTTCACATTCTCGAAAAAGAGGGTTATCAGGTGATCCCCGCCGCCGGCGGTGTTGAGGCGATGGATCTACTCAAGACGCATACCTTCGACCTGGTGATCACCGATCTGAAGATGGAGCAGGTGGACGGCATGGCCGTGTTGGTCCAGAGCCGCAAACGCAGCCCGTTTACCGAGGTAATTATGATCAGCGGCTATGCCACGGTCGACTCCGCAGTTGAGGCCATGAAAGCCGGCGCCTACCATTACATCCCCAAACCGTTTAAAATCGACGCGGTCCGCAAGATCGTCGCCGAAGCCCTTCTCAAAAGACACCTGCAACTGGAAAACATGCAGCTCAGGGAGACCTTGGCATCCGTCGGCCAAGCCCCTTTGATCATCGGCGAAAGCGTGGCCATGAAAGCCGTCATGAAGACCATTCATCAGATTGCATCGGCGATCACCAGCGTGCTGATCCTCGGGGAAAGCGGCACCGGCAAAGAACTGGCGGCACGCAGCATCCATCAATTGAGCCCGCGGGCCCGGCGGTCGTTTGTGGCCTTCAACTGCGGATCATTTACCGAAGATCTCATGGCTAACGAATTGTTCGGGCACGAAAAGGGTGCTTTCACCGGTGCCAACCGTGAAAAGGCCGGCTTGCTGGAAACGGCAGACGGCGGCACCGTTTTTCTGGATGAGATCGGCGATATGCCCCAGACCATGCAGATCAAGCTACTGCGGGCGATCCAGGAGCGGGAAGTGCTACGCGTGGGCGGGGTGAGGCCTCATCCGGTGGACGTTCGATTTATCGCCGCCACCCATCGAGATCTCAATGAGGATATACAGCAGGGGCTTTTCCGTCAGGATCTGTATTATCGGCTCAATGTAATCACTATTCACTTGCCTCCGCTCAGCGGGCGTGAAGGCGATATCCAACTGCTGGCCAATTACTTCCTGGCCCTGAAACGTCGGGCCATGCACAAAGCAGTTCGTTCCATCCATCCGGAAGCCCTGGCCTTGCTGAACCGCCATAGCTGGCCGGGAAATGTGCGAGAACTCGAAAATGTCATTGAGCACGGCGTTGCCCTGGCTACCGGGGAGGCCATTATAACGGTTGATCTGCCGGAATACCTGCGCGAACTTTCCATAGAGACCTACCGTCAGCCGGCCGGATCGATTCCGACCCTGATCGAGCAGGAGCAGCGTTACATCTGCTGGGTCATAGAAAAATATGGCGGGAACAAGACCCAGGCGGCCGCTGTCATGGGAATCGACAGGGTCTCCTTGTGGCGTAAACTCAAACGTTACGGCATTGCCTGATTTTAGGCAGGGTTAGTCGAGCAATCGCTGATTCCGAGATGAATGTCTGTGGATCCGGCCTAACCGTGATAATGACAGACCTTGAAACCTCTAAAAAAGATAAACATGAGAAATTCGGAGCTGTGCGCATGGCATTGTTTTTCCGGGCTGCCAGGCGTGGCATGCGCTCACCAAGTTTACCGCAAATGAGGAAAAAGCAGAAGCATAGAAATAATTCGACCTGTGCGGATGCAAAT
>DEIP01000006.1:0-1607 GCA_002352605.1 Desulfobacteraceae bacterium UBA2771
CTCCTCACGCAGTAAGGCCGCCGTTTACGGCTATAACATATTGATGGTTAGGGTTCGCGAAAAAATAACTTCGCAGAATTAGCGCTCAGATTTGGTCCAGGTTTTGCTGATCCGAGAGAGCAAAACCACAGGAATAGCGAGCTATTTCGAGGCTTTTGAGAGTGGGGTATCAGCCAAAGATGGGCTGAAGCTGAGATGCGAAAATGTGAAGTTATTTTTGCGCGAGCCCTAAGCGCCGACTGCTAACCGCCGCACCGCTTGTGATCACCGGTAGATCTCTTCAACCCAGTCCTTAAACCACGCCGGCTTTTGGAACAATACCATAATCAGGATCATCGCCGTGACCGGAATGGGAATGACCGCATCGATGATGGCAAACAGGGCAAGGTATATCAAAATTTGTGTTCGTGTGGACAAAATGAGCCTCGCTTTTGAGTTGTGATGCAAGGGGATAGCATCCGCGCATTGGATCGATGGCCTTACACTAATGGGATTTTGGTTTTCGGGCAAGGATAAATTCTGAAAAAAAGGCACGGTCATTATGTGCCGGCGGATGGCACGCGGGTGACGCGCTAACAGGCAAGAAGGATAGGGATTATGGATTGAAATTACAAATATTTACTTGCTTTCGGAAAGAATAGGGTTATTATGGCCGAATTCGACTCGCCACCGGCTTCAATGGATTGTTGGAGCGATCTTCTTTCTGCCGGAACAATCCCGAACTCCCAAATGCGGCATTCTCCGGTTACCAATTGGGAACTTACTCATTGTTCAGATTAAGAAACGAAACACATGGCACGACCCTGGCAAATTATTGACCGGTTTTCCACCGAAGCGGGACTCCTGGAGCTGCGACAGCGCGGGGTGCGTGATTTTCTGATTACCGTGGACGGCCGCGTACTGATGAACAGCATGGCCCATCGGTCCGAGGTGGCCCTGGGGCAGCTTGCATGCAGGCACCTTAAAGACTTAACCCACCCGCGGGTGCTCGTGGGGGGATTGGGCATGGGCTTCACACTCAAGGCGGTACTGGACAGCCTGCCTGCCACGGGCAGGGTCGTGGTGGCCGAACTGAATCCGGTGGTGCCGCGGTGGTGCCAAGGTCCCCTGGCGGTGCTGACGGACCATGCCACGGCAGACCCACGGGTCGACGTGGAAATCGGCGATGTGGCGCACCTGATTAACCGCTATGCGCATGACGATTCGCCAGAGAAACTGGACAGCATCATACTGGATCTTTATACCGGCCCTTACGTGCGCAGCCACAAACGCGACGACCCGCTTTACGGGAGCACTGCCATCGAGGCGACCCGCTCGGCGCTCAAGCCGGGCGGCGTTTTTGGCGTATGGGGCGAAGATTACGACGCCGGCTTTACCAAGCGCCTGGCAGAGGCCGGTTTCGCGTTGACCACGCACCGGTCGGGGCGGGGCGGATCCCGGCATGTGGTATACTTGGGAAAGTGGGAACCCGGCAAAAAGTATAGACGATAATTAATATGGTGAGCGACAAGGAGGTTGAGCATGGCTGAAACTGGCAAGTGGCTTGTTCCGATGATTTTCCTTTTAATCTTATAAGGCGTGTCGATGGTTGCATCCTGGTTGTATGT
>DEIP01000006.1:1726-2521 GCA_002352605.1 Desulfobacteraceae bacterium UBA2771
ATTGTCTGTTTTCAAGTTTTTTCTTGACAATTAAAATCCGGTCGACTATCAAAAAGTATGCTTTGTTGTATACAAAATTGCATGGAGATAGTTCATCAATCATGAGCTTAAACAGAACCGATAGAAGACCGCTGAGGGAAATCATATACACGCAACTCGTTGATGATATCATTCGGGGACGGATCAATTCCGGCGAAAAACTGGTTGAATCGGAACTGGCTGAGAAATTTGACGTCAGCCGGACGCCAATCCGAGAGGCTTTGCTTCAGCTAGAAAAAGAAGGCTATACCGAGCATGTCAAAAACGTGGGTGCAACCGTTAGGAAGATTTCTTCCCAGAAGGTTTCGGAAATATTCGGGGTAATCGCCATTCTTGAAAGCGAAGCCACCAGGATGGCCGTCGAGAACGAGATTTCCAAGAAAGATCTTGCATATTTACGGAGACTCCAGAAGGACATGTTCCGGTCTGCCAAAGCAAGAGATTTCATCAACTATAATCAACTGAACATTCTTTTCCACCAATTTTTTCTGGAGCAATGTGAGAACGAGACCCTTTCTGGGATTGACCGAGACCTTCGAAACAAGATGTATAGGATGGTTTCCGAAGGGCTGTCCTTGCCGATGAATATCGAAAGGTACATTAAATCCCATGATCAGGTATTGGAGGCGGTAGCTGCAAGAAAACCGGAACTGGCATATCGATGGATGAAAGAACATATCCTTGAGGCGAGTCAGGCGCTGGTAAAGATGATGGCCCTCCGGCACCGGTAGTTAGTGCCCGTCCAGAAATGAGGGA
>DEIP01000014.1:0-1278 GCA_002352605.1 Desulfobacteraceae bacterium UBA2771
TATCGAGGAGACGGTCATGCGAGGCGGCGGATACCTGCTGTGAACGGGCTGTGCCGCCGGCGACTGCGCTGCCTCGCTGATTCTGAAAATCGGTTAAATCAAACCTCACCGCCATCGTGCCGGGGGGGGACGGGCGTGAGCTGTTTTTTGCAAGAGTGATTGACTTCTCATCGATTTCGACCGATGATGAAGTGAACGGATTTCATACTTGGTTGTTTTGACCGCTCAACCTGAAGATGAATGAGAGCAGCGGAAGCGCTATTAATATATCCTGGGAGGAGCACCATGAAGGAGCTGGTCGAGGAGATTGCTAGGGCACTTGTGGACGATCCGGAACAGGTATCGGCAAATGAAATCGTAAGCCAGCAGAGCATCGTCATCGAGCTCGGCGTGGCCAAATCGGATCTGGGAAAAATCATCGGTCGAAAGGGTCAGAATGTGCAGGCCATCCGCACCATCCTGAACGCCGCCTCGGGGAAAACAAAAAAACGGATCATCCTCGAACTGCTGGAATAGGAATCATTCGTTTTTCTACCCGCCTCGTTCCGTGGCAATTCGAACAATTCATCGAATATGATGAAGCCTTCCGCGCTTAGGTGAGCAACCGGCTTTTCGTCTTGGGCTATCGACGGCTTTCGCGAGCTGTTCCAAAAACAGTTTCCTCGGCAATTCAATCGCGCCGAACCGAATGAGGTGGTCGCTTCTCACCTGGCAATCGATGAGCGTGAACCGCCTGCGCTTGAGATACTCCACGAGGGTAACGAAGGCCACTTTAGAGGCGTTGCTGATCCGGCTGAACATGGATTCCCCGAAAAAAGCGCGGCCGATGGATATGCCGTATAACCCGCCCGCCAGCTCCCCATGCTGCCACGCCTCAACCGAATGGGCGTAACCCTGCCGATGGAGCTCACAATAGGCCGCCTTCATCTCATCGGTGATCCAAGTTCCTTCGCCATAGGATCTTTTGGTCCGGGCACATGCCTGGATCACGGATTCAAAGGTTTTATCACAGGTAATGGTAAATAGTTTTCGCTTTATGACCTTGCGGAGCGATTTTGAAATTCTCAATTCCTCAGGATACAACACCAGCCTGGGGTCCGGCGACCACCAAAGAATGGGTTCACCCTCGGAATACCAAGGGAATATGCCGTTTCGATAAGCCAGCACGAGCCGTTCGACGCTCAGGTCACCGCCGACGGCCAGCAAGCCTTCTTTGATGGCCAAATGCGGTGGGGGAAAGGAGTGTCGATTGGAGAGGGTGAAAACGGGCATAGGAAG
>DEIP01000014.1:1419-5263 GCA_002352605.1 Desulfobacteraceae bacterium UBA2771
CTGAATGATACGGGCCAGGGGCCTCGCGCCGTATCGGGGGTCATGACCTTTTTCAGACAGATATTTTCTTACCGTGTCCGAATATTCCAGAGAAACTTTTTTGACCGCCAGTTGATCGGCAAACTCGCTCATGAACTTGTCGACGATCATGGCCATGATCTCACGGTCGAGGGCGTTGAAGGTGATGATGCCGTCCAAACGGTTTCTGAACTCGGGACTGAATATTTTTTCAATGGCTTTTTTGCCCTTGCCGACGGGATCCCCTTTGGGATCACCGAAGCCGATGGTGGCGCTGCTCATCTCACGCGACCCGGCATTGGATGTCATCATGACGATCACATTGCGAAAATCGGCCTTCTTGCCGTTATTGTCCGTCAAGGTGGCATGATCCAGAACCTGCAGCAGGATGTTGAACAGGTCTTCGTGGGCTTTTTCAATTTCATCCAGCAGCAGAACACAGTAAGGGTGTTTGCGGACACCGTCGGTGAGCAGGCCGCCCTGGTCGAAGCCGATGTATCCGGGGGGCGCGCCAATCAAACGGGCCACGGCATGTTTTTCCATGTACTCGCTCATGTCATAACGCATAAATTCCACATCCAGCTGCCGGGCCACCTGTCGGGCCACTTCGGTCTTGCCGACACCGGTGGGACCCGTAAAAAGAAATGAACCCACAGGTTTCTCCGGCTGGCCCAGGCCGGCCCGGGAGCGCTTGATGGCGGTCACCATCGCATCGATGGCGTCGTCCTGACCAAACACCACACGACGAAGTTGGCTGCCCAGCGTTTCCAATTTGGCCTTGTCCGGCGTGGAGACATTGACCGCCGGAATTCGGGCAATTTTAGCCACGATCTTTTCAATATCCGACGGGTGAATCTTCTTCCGGTTGGCGGCGCCGCTGAGCCGGATGGCGGCACCGGCTTCATCGATGACATCGATGGCCTTGTCGGGAAGGAATCGATCGTTGATGAATTTAGCCGACAGCTCACAGGCCGATTTCAGGGCCGCATCCGTGTATTCAATCCCATGGTGCGCCTCGTAACGGGAGCGCAACCCCTTGAGGATCTTGATGGATTCTTTAACCGGTGGTTCCAGAATATCTATCTTTTCAAATCGTCTGGACAAGGCCCGGTCCTTTTCGAAATGATTTTTATATTCCTCATAGGTCGTGGACCCGATGCAGCGCAGTTCGCCGGTAGACAAAAACGGTTTTAGGATATTGCTGGCATCCATGGACCCACTGCTGGTGGCACCAGCCCCCACGATGGTATGAATCTCGTCGATGAACAGGACGGCGTTTTTCCGTTTTTTCAGTTCGGTCACCACCCCTTTGAGGCGCTGTTCGAAATCGCCCCTGAATTTCGATCCGGCCAGCATGCCGCCCAGATCCAGTGAATAAATCCGCACCTCTCTGAGCATGTCCGGCACCTCACCCGCCCATATCTGCCGGGCCAACCCTTCGGCCATGGCCGTCTTTCCCACACCCGGATCCCCCACAAAGATGGGGTTGTTTTTCCTGCGACGACAGAGCACCTGCATGGTGCGTTGCAGCTCCGGTTCGCGGCCGATCAACGGGTCCAGCTTGCCTTTGGCCGCCCGGTCGATGAGGTTCACCGTGTAGGCTTCCAGGGGGCCGGCCTTTTTTTTGACGGTCTTCTGTTCGGCAGGCGTGCCGTTCTCCGGCGCGTTGTCGGCAGTTCCCGGGGGAAATTCATGGGAGATCACCCGAAGGACGTCCAGCCGGGAGAGGCCCTCTTCGTTCAGAAAAAAAACGGCGTGAGAGTCCTTCTCCATGAAAATGGATGCTAGAATATCGCCGACCGCCACCTCTTTTTTTTCGGCAGAACGCACATGGTTGACAGCCCGCTGGATCACCCGCTGAAAGCCGATGGTCTGCTGGAGCACGTACTCGCTCTCTTCGGGAATCATCTCCATGTTTTCATTGAAGAACATCTCGAGATTGGCTTTAATGCTTTCCACATTACCGCCGCATTTTTTAAAGACGTCGAGTCCCGAACCGTCGTGCAGGATGGCAAAAAGCACATGTTCAACACTGACATATTCATGCCGCCGTTTCTTGGCCTCGCGAACGGCAAAGCCCAACGTGGCGCTAAGTTCTTTACTGATCATATTCTATTCCTGTTCCATGCTGCAGCGCAGCGGATAGCCGTTTTCACGGGCAAGATTGTGAACCGTATCGACCTTGGTTTCAGCAATTTCAAGGGGGTAACACCCACATGCGCCGATGCCTTTCTGGTGGACGTTCATCATGATCTTGGCCGCCGATTCGGGAGATTTGTTGAACACGTAGATCAACACCTCGATGACAAACTCCATGGTGGTATAGTCATCATTATGCAACAGCACCCGATACATGGGGGGCTCTTTGGTTTCATCCCGTGCTTCCGAGCTTTCTTGTTGTTCGGTCTGGTATCGGGCCATGGTCATCGGCGTTTTTTGGGTTTTGGGTTGGCATAGCGCGGTTCGCGAAGCCCACCCGGTATCCGTTCATGGCTCGAAATTGTTTGTTTGTCGGGCATCGGCAAAATCACGTTCAACTTAATATTCAATCGGTCCGCCTATTCTTAATCGACTTCGGGAAGCCGCATAACCATTCGTAATCATGTATTTCCTTTAACCATGAGCGATGAGCCGGCAGCGATGTGCGTTTGACTGATTATAATCATCGCCAATATGAATTGTAAAGGGCATTTCTTGGTTTAAAAAAGCGGTAGGGGGGTTTGATTTCCGTTGGTTTTGCGCGGCACACCGTTGAGCGGTAGATTGCGGGATGGTTACCGTTCAATTTCAACGATTCGGGGGATCGCGGTACCGTTTTCAATACGGACCTTTGCCAGGGAGACCGGATAGTTAAACCGTCGGTGGCCGGCACTTCCCGGATTTAGAAAGATGACGCCTTCTTCGATAAAAATTTTCGGTTGGTGGGTGTGCCCACTGATGACCACATGGATACCGGCAGCCGACGGCTCCAAATCCAAGTGGTTAAGATCATGAAGCATATAAAAAACAATGCCATCGATTTTCACCATCTCCGTGACCGGCAATGAATTGGACCAAGAACCATAGTCCATGTTTCCCCGGACAGCCACCACCGGGGCGATACGTCGCAGTCGTTCCAGCACCATCGCATCGGTGATATCGCCGGCGTGAAAGATTTGATCACATCCTGCCAGGGCCTCTTCCACCGCCGGGCGGACCAGGCCGTGGGTGTCGGAGAGGATACCGATGATTGTTGGGTTCGTCTGGTTGGTTGGGTTCATTGGGATCCACATTCTGGGTACGGGGTCGATAAGAGAAGCACGAGAATGCCGAGCCGGGCCAATAGATGCCCTTTCCGGACAGACGTTATCTTCCGCAGCACTTCTTGTATTTCTTTCCGCTACCGCAGGGACAGAGTGCATTGCGGCCGATTTTTTCCGATTGGCGTTTCATTGGCTTTTTGGCTGCCGGGGCATCGCCACTACCGGAAAAGACCAGTTTCTGCTCCTTGGGCTTTTGCAGGTTCTCGATATGGTCCGGTTCGGCCAGCTGTATCCGAAACAGTATGCCCAGGGTTTCCGACTTGATGCGATCGATGGTCTCCTGGAACATCTCGAAGCCTTCTTTCTTGTAGATCAGCAACGGATTCTGCTGGGCGTAACCGCGCAACCCGATTCCCTCCTTCAGGTGATCCATGGATGAAAGATGGTCCTTCCACAAATTATCCACGGTCTGGAGCATGATCATCCGCTCCAGTTTCCTAAAATCACCCGCTCCGCCCAACATGGCGACCTTTTCATCATAGATCACATGGGCCTGTTCATAGATGGCCTGGGCCAGACCTTCG
>DEIP01000089.1:0-2168 GCA_002352605.1 Desulfobacteraceae bacterium UBA2771
CCCCTTGGTGGGCAGAACGTGCTGGAGGCCGCCGTGTGTGCTAAACCGGTGCTCTTCGGTCCCTCCATGGAAGATTTCGAAGAGGCCAGAACCCTGCTCGAGACATTTGGCGGCGGGATTTGTGTAAAAGACGGAACGGATTTGGCCGACCGTGCCCTATATTTGTTGACGCATCCCGGTGAAGCCCGTCGGTTGGGCCGTCTGGCAAAACGGGCGGTGCTTTCCAATCAGGGGGCGGCTTGCCGCCACGCCCGGGTTATAACCGACTTGTTGCTTACGCCCCCCGGCTAGGAAGGATCGTTTTTCAGCGACGGCTGACCCGTCGACTCCAGTACGGTTGTCCACAGCTTTCCGTTCGGCCTGACTTGTTTTCTCTTTCCTGCCGTGGCTTCCATGGGCAAATGCACGAAATGATTGTTCCAGTGTCCGATGACCAGCTTGGTCTTGCCCGCCATCCCCGCATGCACGGCATCCCTACCTAAAAAGCCGCAGAAAACGCTGTCATTGGCATTTGCCGGCAAGCTGCGAATCATGTAACTGGGGTCGATATATTTGACGTTCAAGGGAATGTTCTTTTGGACAAAATGGGCCTTGATCGTATCCCTTAAAAAAGGACCGATATCATTGAGCCGGATATTGCCGGATGGATCCCGACGCTCATCAACATCTTCAAAAAATTTCTGCCCGGCCCCCTCGGCCACCACGACCACCGCATGCCCCCGGCTGGTCATCCTTGCCTCCAAAGCAGCCATCAATCCTTTGGGCCCATCAAGGTCGAAGTCAACTTCGGGAATCAATACGAAGTTGGCATCCTGCTGAGCCAGGGATGCCGTTGCGGCAATGAAACCGGAATGTCGCCCCATCAGCTTGAGGAGGCCCAAACCGTTAGGGTAAGCGATGGCCTCGTTGTGGGCGCTCTGGATGGCCAATCGGGCGACATCCACCGCGGTATCGAACCCGAAGGAGCGGGAAATCAGATGAATGTCGTTATCGATGGTTTTGGGGATGCCGACCACGCTGATTTTCAGTTTCCGTTGAGCAATGGCATCCGCAATCTTGGACGCGGCCATCAGCGTGCCGTCGCCGCCCACCATGAACAGGATGCCGACATTGTTCACCTCCAGGCAGTCCACCACCCGGTCGATATCTTGGGCGCCCCGCGATGATCCGAGAATACTGCCGCCCATGTTCATGATGGTGGTCACCTTGGCCGGTGTCAGATCCAGAAAATCGTGTTTGTACTCGGGGATAAACCCCTCCAATCCGTGGCGGACACCGTAAATGAGCTTTACGCCGTAGCGGTAGTGTAGTTCCAGCACAATGGCCCGGATAATGTCGTTGAGTCCCGGGCACAGCCCCCCGCAGGTGGCGACGGCGCACCTGACTTTGGACGGGTCGAAATAGACTGTTTTTCGCGGACCGGCTACTTCGAGGGTCGGTGGTGACTCTCCTTTTTCCATCATTTTTTGTAAGTACGCCCGCTTGATGTTGATCATCACCTGGTCTTCATCGGAAACGAACAGGTGGTTGATCCCTCCGTGATCTTCCCTTAACATCGGAGATGGAATCTTTGCTTCACCCATCGTCTGGATATTGGTTTTTATTTTTTCTTGTTTCATAACAGCTCCTTGCCGGNNNNGCTACCCTTTTTTGACGGGATCGAGTCCGTTGAACTTGAATTCGCCTTTGCCGAGAATATCATGCAGGTGCAGGATTCCCAGAACCCGGCGGCCATCGTCGATGATGGGCAGAACGGTGACTTCATGTTGTTCCATGATGTTGAGGGCATCAAAGGCAGGTGTTTGCGCAAAGGTGTGCAGGGGCGATGGGGTCATCTCCGCGGTCAGAGATTGTTCGAAAACCGTCTTTTTCTGGGCGATCATGCGTCTGAGGTCACCGTCGGTGAGTATACCCGCCAGCCGTTGGTTTTCGTCGACGATGATCAGGGCGCCCAGCCCGTGACGGTCCATCTCCTCAACGGCTTCCTGCATGGAGGCGGAGATGGTGGTTGTGGGAACCGCTTCGCCGCTGAACATGATGTCCTTTACCCGGCTGGAGAGCCGCTGACCCAGCGCGCCGCCGGGGTGAAACCTTTTAAAATCGCTGGTATTGAAATGCTTCTTGTTGATCAGCACCACGGCCAACGCATCTCCCATGGCCAGCAGGGC
>DEIP01000089.1:2245-2670 GCA_002352605.1 Desulfobacteraceae bacterium UBA2771
GCGGATACTGGGCATCAGTATATTCAGTTCATCGGTTTCTCCGCTGTAAGACATGGCCAGAAATATGTCGTCCGTGCAGACCATTCCCAGGTCGCCGTGCATGGCCTCCACGGGATGCAGAAACAACGATCGTGTACCGGTACTGTTTAACGTCGCACTGATTTTCCTGCCAATAATTCCGGATTTGCCGATGCCGCTGATGATAACGCGTCCGGTTGCGTTTAAGATGGCCTGCACCATCTGCTCAAATCGGTGATCGAGGCGGTCGATCAGCTTTTCAATGCCGTCTGCTTCAGTTTGCAGAACCTGGCGTGCTTCATCTATGATCATGAATAAGAATTCCTGTATGATGATTAAGATGTGAATGAATGCGTGCGGCCGTCGCCATGACAAGCAGGATTGATGGACCCATGTGATTTAAAAAA
>DEIP01000089.1:2831-3243 GCA_002352605.1 Desulfobacteraceae bacterium UBA2771
CCGGTTTGACCTTAATATATATCGCTCGATTTTGAAAAGGCCGGAGGAACTTTTCTCTTTGGCCTTTTTAGTTATTTAGACCATACCGGGAGGTTTGTTAAATGAAATGTACAACGGTTCGCAAGGGCATGGAATGTGCCTTCATGACAGCCAAGGGTTGCGGATACAACGGTGGCGTATGCTTTGAAATCGTGGAGCAGTGCAAGGGATGTGGCCGAACCATCGAGATTCGTTCAGGCTGGTATTGTTCCGCCTGCCCTGAACCCACCAACAAGTGGAAGAACGGCAACTGTAATCTGGCCACCCATGTCAGTTCGATCACGAGTGAAAAAAACCAGAAGATCAACCCGATCAAGGCTTCCAAGCGCTCCAGAAAATAGTCCGTCTGTCGACGATCCGACCGATTCGTTGA
>DEIP01000089.1:3286-3882 GCA_002352605.1 Desulfobacteraceae bacterium UBA2771
ATCCGGCATGGGCGGAAAAACGGGTCGGCCCGCATCCTCTTGATTTTTCAAGCACTTTTCCCTTGACATATTTTGTCTTCAGGAAGTAAACATCATTTTCATCGTATCTGTCCGCGTATCGCATGACTCGTATGTTAACCCGCCGCCACGATATACGAAGAGATCCGGAACATCGCAGATTCTTTTTGGATTTTGTCGATGCCTCCGGCTTGGTCAAACCCGTTGAGGATGGACACCCATGAATCCTTTAGCTGAACAGCTGAATCAAACCATCAAGGCCGCCGCTCCCCATGTCTACGATATGCTCTCCGACGTGGGTAAGAGGCTTTTTTTTCCTAAAGGCATCTTGAGCCAGAGTGCCGAAGCCAGGGAAAAAGCCCATGCCATCAACGCCAGCATCGGCATCGCCAAGGAGGGCGGGCACACCATGTGCTTTGACAGTATGATGGCCGCCATCAACAATATCCGGCCCCGCCGGTCGCTGACCTACGCACCATCGTTCGGCATTCCCGACCTGCGAAACAAATGGCAGGCACAGATGTTTGAAAAAAACCCGTCCCTGGCGGGAAAATCGGTCAGCCTGCCGGTGGTCACCT
>DEIP01000089.1:3959-5022 GCA_002352605.1 Desulfobacteraceae bacterium UBA2771
CATTACGAACTGTTCACCGCGGATGGCGGATTCAACCTCGGCGCCTTCGAACAGGCGGTCCGACAGGAGGCGGCCGACCAGCGCAAGATTACGGTGTTGCTGAACTTTCCCCAGAACCCGTCCGGGTACACCATTACCGAAGCGGAGGCAGATCGTATCGTTGGCATCCTTTCAGAGATCGCTGCCGGGGGGACATATGTTCTGGCCGTCGCCGACGATGCCTATTTCGGGCTGTTTTATGAACCGGAAACGCTCAAGGAATCNNATCTTTGCGCGGCTGAGCGGAGCGCACCCCGGTATCCTGGCCGTAAAGCTCGACGGGGCCACCAAAGAGAACTACGCGTGGGGACTGCGGGTTGGCTTCATTACTTACGGGGGCATGTTCAACGGCGACACGGCGCCGCTTTTCGATGCTCTGGAACGTAAAACGGCCGGGTGCATCCGGGGCACCATTTCCAACGCCTCCCATTTGAGCCAGACAATCCTGCTCAACTCCATGCAGGACCCCAAAAACCCTGGTGAAAAGAAAGAAAAGTTAGCCATCCTCATGGCCCGGGCAAAGCGCGTCCAAGCGGTCTCGAAGGATTCCAAATATGCTGAGGCGTGGGAGGTTTACCCCTTCAACTCCGGATATTTCATGTGCATCCGGCTCAAAACCGTGGATGCGGAAACCCTTCGTGTTCATCTGTTGGATCGATATGGCGTAGGCTTGATATCACTGGGGGAAGCGAACCTGCGTGTTGCTTTCTCCTGCATGGAAGAGGGAGATGTGGAAAAACTGTTCGATACAATTTTTCAAGGGGTTAAAGACTTGGAAAACAGCCGGTAGATCATGCCGCAAACGGAAACGAAACAGAGTACGTACCGGCGAATCAATCGAAAGCTGAAAAGCCTGAACATCGCCAAAGCCAGCCGTTGGTCGTTCTATTTCATCGCCATCGGCCTCATCGCCGGCCTCGGCTCCATCGTTTTTCAATATCTGTGCCAGTTGGGGCTTCATTTCTTCCTGGATATGACCGCCGGTTACCGACCTCCGGGGCCGGCCGGCGAAACCCACCTGCTG
>DEIP01000089.1:5144-5282 GCA_002352605.1 Desulfobacteraceae bacterium UBA2771
AGGACACGGCACCGATGCCGCCATTAATTCCTACCACAACAAGGGTGGATTCATTCGCAGCCGGGTGCCCATTATCAAAACCATCGCGTCTGCCATTACCCTGACAACGGGCGGATCCGGGGGCAGGGAAGGGCCCAT
>DEIP01000100.1:0-36547 GCA_002352605.1 Desulfobacteraceae bacterium UBA2771
AAATGCCATCCGACAACCTGGAACCAGACCAACCATGAAATCAAGTTTACCATTGGTGGCCGTCACCATGGGGGATCCGGTGGGCATCGGCCCGGAAATCATCCCCAAAGCCCTTGGCGACCCACGTGTCTTGCGGAACTGCCGACCCGTCATTTACGGCGATGCGGCCCGCCTCGTTGCCGCTGCGGCGGCAACCGGCACTCGCCTGGGGCTCATCGAGATATCGTCAATCGATGAAGCGCCCATTGGTCACGATGGCATCATCGTAATCGATCCGGCAGCCCTTGATTCCGAAGGGCTGAAATGGGGCAAACCCACCGCCGCATCCGGGGCGGCCATGGCGGCCTATCTGAATACGGCCATCGAAGACGCCCTGGCCGGCCGGGTTTCTGCCATCGCCACCGGCCCCATCAACAAAATGGCCTTGAAGATGGCCGGTATCCATTTCAACGGTCACACGGAAATTCTGGCCCGGCGTACCGGCACCCGAAAATATGCCATGATGCTGGCCGGCGAGCGACTCCGGGTCGTTTTGGCAACCATTCATATCCCCATTGGACACGTACCCCGGACCCTGAGCACGGCGGGAATAGCCGACGTCGTGGCCCTGACGGATCATGCCCTGAAAACCCGTTTCGGCCTGGCGACCCCGCGTATTGCCGTGGCCGGACTCAACCCGCATGCCGGAGAATCGGGTCTCTTTGGATGCGAAGAGGAGACTATCATTGCCCCGGCGATCGACCTGGCCGCCTCGCAAGGGATAACCGTCACCGGCCCCCATCCGCCTGACACCGTTTTTGTTACGGCATCCCGGGGCGTATACGATGCGGTAGTGGCCATGTACCATGACCAGGGGTTGGGACCGTTCAAAATGATCCATTTCGAAGACGGCGTCAACACCACCTTAGGGCTGCCCATCATCCGAACATCGGTGGACCACGGGACGGCCTACGACATTGCCGGCACGGGCCAAGCATCGGCGGAAAGCATGGTGGCGGCCATCAGCATGGCAGCGGATCAGGCCCGCCGGCTGGACCAGCGGCGCACCCCGTAACGCAGGACGCATATTCGGAAAATACTGTCACGCCAATCATTCACTGCAAAACGCCCCAGGGAAAGTTTCGCTATCATGATCTCTGAACCCCCAATCCAACCGAATCCGTGACGACCCTAAACGCCATCACCATCGAAGGGGCCAGGCAGCACAACCTGAAAAATATCAGCCTGCGTCTACCACGCAACCAGCTGGTGGTGATCACCGGCCTGTCCGGGTCCGGAAAATCCACCCTGGCCTTCGACACCCTCTATGCCGAAGGCCAACGTCGCTATGTGGAATCGCTGTCCACCTACGCCCGACAGTTTCTGGAACGCCTGGAAAAACCCGATGTGGATCTGATCGAGGGGCTATCTCCGGCGATCGCCATCGAGCAGAAAACCGCCATCCACAACCCCCGCTCAACGGTGGGCACGGTAACCGAAATCTATGACTTCATCCGGCTGCTTTACGCCCGTGCCGGAACCGCCCACTGCTACCAGTGCGGCCGGCCGATCATCGCCCAAACGATCGATGAGATGGTGGAAGCGGTCATGAAGCGCCCCGTAGATTCCCGATTCATGGTCCTCTCGCCGCTTTCGAGATATCCAGCCGACGATTACAAGGGGGTGTTAAAACGATTGCAAAGAGACGGTTTCGCCAGAATCCGAATCGACGGAGAGATCCGGGAACTGGACGCAGCCGTCGACATCTCTGGTCCCTCCGCCCAAAAAATTGAGGTCGTGATTGATCGGCTGATTCTCAATCCCGGCATCCGCAACCGGTTGGCGGACTCCATGGAACTGGCCATTGCCAGGTCCGAAGGGCGGGTGGAAGTCGCTTTTGTCGGCAAAAGCGTGGACGCGGTCGTTGAAACCTTGCACTTCAGCGAAAAGGCCGCCTGCACCCATTGCGGGGTCAGCTATCCGGAACTGTCGCCAGCCAGTTTTTCTTTCAATTCTCCCCACGGCGCCTGCACCCACTGCGATGGATTGGGCACGACCAAACGTTTTTCACCGCAGCAAATCGTCCCTAATCCGGAACTCTCCTTAAGAGAAGGAGCGGTCTCTGTTTGGGCCCATCGCCGTTCAATGGCCTTCGGGGAGTTTTTGGAAGATCTCACCGCCTTTTACGGCGTCGATATCTATACCCCCTACCGAGAACTTCCCGAGGCGTTCAAGGCGGTGCTGATGATTGGTTCAAAAGACCGGCGGATTCCCTTCAGCATCCATGAAAACGGCCGGACAATAAAAGAGTTCAGGCCCTTCGAAGGGATCATCCCGCAATTGCAGCGGCAGTATGCCCAAGCGGTTTCGGCCGCCGATAAAAAAGCCTTGAGCGGCTACATGGCCGAGACGACCTGCCCCCATTGCGGCGGTTCTCGGTTGCGCAGGGAAAGCCGCCATATAAAAATCAGGGGATTGTCCATTGGCGATTTGACCTCTCGATCAATCACCGCACTGCGCGATTTTTTCAATGTCTTCCGGCCCCACGGCAAGCGCGGGGTGATTTCCGAGAAGATCGTCAAAGAGATTGCCGCACGCCTGGCATTTCTGGATGATGTGGGGCTCGCCTATCTGACCCTGGACCGACCGGCCCACACCCTGTCCGGTGGAGAGAGCCAGCGGATCCGGCTGGCCACCCAGATCGGCTCCAAATTGACCGGCGTGCTCTATGTATTGGACGAGCCCAGCATCGGCCTGCATCAGCGGGATAACCAGCGACTGCTGGATACGCTAATGAATATGCGCGACATGGGCAATTCGGTGCTGGTGGTGGAGCATGATGAAGATACCATTCTGGCCGCTGACCACGTGGTGGACATGGGGCCCGGCGCCGGCGTCGACGGCGGCCGTGTGGTGTTTGCAGGACCACCGTCCATGATGCTTGAAGACGACAGGTCATTGACCGGCGGATATCTTTCCGGCAGGCTGCAGATCGACCTGCCGGAAATCCGCAGACCCGCCGGCAAGGAAGAGATCCGCATTGTCGGCGCATGTCAGAACAACTTGAAAAATATTGAGGTCGCCTTCCCGACCGGTGTGTTCACCTGCGTCACCGGCGTATCCGGGTCGGGTAAATCTACCCTAGTGATAGAGACCCTTTACCGGGCGGCCGTCCGCAGCCTGCAGCAACTCAATCTGTCCGCCGGGGACTACTCAAAAATCATCGGCCTGGACAGCATCAACAAGGTTATCGACATCGACCAATCGCCCATCGGCAAGACCCCCCGTTCCAACCCCGGCACCTATACCGGCTTGTTTTCACCGATCAGGGATCTTTTCAGCCGGACGCCGGAATCCAGAATGCGGGGTTACAAACCCGGCCGTTTCAGCTTCAACATCCGCGGCGGTCGCTGCGAGGCATGCGAAGGGGACGGCATCGTCCGCATCGAGATGCATTTTCTGCCCGACATCTTTGTACCCTGCGACATCTGCAAGGGCAGCCGCTTCAACCGGGAGACGTTGGAAATTCGCTACAAGGGCAAAAACATCGCCGAGGTTCTGGAAATGACCGTCACCCAGTGCCTGGCCATGTTTCAGAACATCGAGGCCATTCGTTCCAAACTGCAGACGCTGGCGGATGTGGGGCTCGGTTATGTCCCCATCGGCCAGTCGGCCACCACCCTTTCCGGAGGCGAAGCCCAGCGGATCAAACTGGCCCGGGAACTGAGTAAGCGGAGCACGGGAAACACCCTTTATATTCTGGATGAACCCACGACAGGATTGCACCCCGATGACATCCGCAAACTACTGGTCGTGCTGAGCCGCCTGGTGGATGCAGGCAATACGGTGGTGGTCATCGAGCACAACCTGGATGTGATCAAAACCGCCGATCATATCATTGACCTGGGGCCCGAGGGAGGCGACGCGGGGGGGCGTGTGGTGGCGACCGGAACGCCGGAGAGCGTTTGCCGGGTTGCCCGATCCCACACCGGCCGTTATTTGCAAAAGGTTCTGAGAGGTAAAGGATCCTGACCCGACGAACCGGGCTCTATTTTGCCAGCGAAAAGGGCGATGGGCCATTGGCGGAGTTGGTTCCGATAGTTCAACACCGCCGCCTGGTCGACAGACGGAGATAATCGACGAGGCGCCCAACGGAAAAAGACCCCTGCAATGAAGCAGCGGCCCTTTTCATGTTTATCCGTGGCAGGTACAGAAAATCAGTGTGCGAACAACCCGGCGATGGCGGCTGCCTGGGGATGCGCATAGATCAGGATCAGCGCCACAACCAGAGCGTAAATACACAGAGACTCGATCATGGCCAGACCGATCAGCATGGTCACGGTGACCTTACCGGAAGACTCGGGATTCCGGGCAATACCTTCAACGGCGGACTTGAGGCCCATGCCCTGTCCGATGCCGCAACCGAAGGCGGCTATTGCAATACCAAAACCAGCTGCTGTCACACACGCGATGAAAAACTGCAATGCTTGAGCTTCCATATCCTACACTACCTCCTTTAAAAGATTGATAATTAGGGCTTCTTCCAGTTACCCCAAAACCGATTGAACACGAGCCGATCCGCCGACTGGCGGATCGACGGGCTTCCATGTTAACACCTCTCCATCAATGGGCGTGTTCCATGGCCCCGGAGAAGTAAATAACCGACAATAGAAAGAAAACGAATCCCTGCACGAAGGCCACGAAGATACCCAGAGCCATGATCGGCAGTGGCGCAAAAAAGGCGCCGGCCAGCCCGAAAAGAATCGCCAGAACAATCTCGTGCCCCATCATGTTGCCGAACAGACGAAAAGAGAGCGACAGGATCCGCGCCAGATGCCCGATAATCTCGATGACAAAAATCAGCGGCGCCATCCACCAGACCGGCCCCATAAAGTGTTTGATGTAGCCGACGCCATGGTACTTGATGCCGATGATATGGGTGAAGACAACCACCACGAGGGCACAGGATAGCGTGGTGTTGAGGTTGGCGGTGGGCGGTAAGAACCCGGGAACAATACCGATCAGGTTGCCGATAAAGATGTAGAGAAAAAGCGTAGCCGCCAAGGGAAAGAGCCACCTTGCCTCTTCACCGGCCGTTTCCACCATGAACTCTTCGATACCCGAGACAATCACTTCGAACAGGTTCTGGGCCTTTCCCGGTATCATGGAGATCGTTTTTGTGGCCAAGGCACCGGCAACGATCAGGATCCCCATCAGGACCCAGGAGTAGACCACATGGGGGTATGTGTGGGCGAAATGCCCCAGCCCGATCGCTTCAAAAATCTTTACGAAAAATAGATAGGGATGCTCCATCCTTAGACCGCCTCCTTGAAAATAAGTTTTTTAAGCTCAACCATGGTGGCCAGGGTGATGCTGGCCACCACGACGGAGAGACCGATGAACAGACCGATGGGGTTCACCACCTGCTGGCGAATGAGAAAGAAGATGATCACGCCGCTGATGATGAATCGGATGTAATATTTTATCAAAACCACGTTGGGTGAAGTCAGCTGTCGGGGGCGAAGCGCCTTTTTCAGGGTTTTGGCCAGCAAGTGAAAATTGACCGTGACGATGAGCCCGCCGAAAATCATGCCCCGGGCAAAGGCGGGAGACGCCGCCAGCAGGCCCAGCAGGCCGACCGAAACCAGAATCACCCAGTTGGATCGTGTAACGAATGTGAGTAAACGACGCTGAATATCCACGGTGGCGATTTTCCCGCTGCTATGGGTCACAGTTTACTGCTTTTTTTAATTGCCAGGCCAATATTCCGGTATCCGGCGGCGATGCCGAATCCCAAAAAGAGAAGCGTTAACCACGGCGATGTGTCGAAGCGCCTGTCGAGGAAAACCCCGATTCCAAGTCCGATGAAGACGGAGAGTGACACCGAGAAACCCAGACTCGAATAATATGCCAGATCCCGCATCCGTGTTCGTGTTTCTTTTTTCATGGGAGTCGACCCTTCTCCGACCGCAAAGTGGCGTCAGATCGGGCCTCGATCGGAATGTGTGCGTGTAACATAGCTGGGTGATCAAGTCAATCTCAAATTGAACGGGCTACCCTGGAATGCGCCCCGTCAAAACCATCACCAGCGGAGCCGGTGGGCATCGAATACCGGACCGTCCACACAGACATGCCGGTAGGGCGCATCGTCATCGTTCACGCTTACCGCACATCCCAGGCAAGCGCCGATCCCGCAAGCCATCATCGCCTCGATGGAGACCTGACAGGCAATGCCACGGGCCGCGGCGATAGCGGAAACCGCCTTGAGCATCCCCGCCGGCCCGCAGGCGCAGATTAGATCCACCGGGCCGTCATCCAGCGCCTTTTCCAGTCTACGGGTCACCATCCCCCGATTCCCCCGGCTGCCGTCATCGGTGGACACGTCCAGAAAAAATCCGGGCAGATCGAACTCGGTGATGCAGACAAGGTCATCCTTGGTTCGGCCGCCGACGAATACCATACAGCGGTTGGGGTTTCCCTTGCGCGCCAGCAGCGACTGTGCCAGGAACCGGATGGGCGGCACACCGACCCCACCGGCCACGAGGATCAACTGGCGGCAACGCTCGGGGACCCGAAAAGCGTTTCCCAATGGTCCGATGACGGATAACCGGTCGCCTTCCCGGCGACGGGAGAGGTGTTCGGTTCCCTTGCCCACCACTTTATAGAGGATCTCGATTCCGGTCACCCGATCCGCTTCTCGGATTAATCCCAACAGGGAAAATGGGCGGCGCAGCAAAGGGGTGGCGTCGGCGTCGGTGCGCACCATGATGAACTGTCCGGGCTTGGCGGTGTCGAAACCGGTGGCGCAGGCCAGTCCCATGCGAAAATAACCCGGCGCTGCCGGCCGGTTCCACAATACCATCATCTCTTGTGCGATCATGCCTCCTCCGACTGGCGAATCCGTTAAAAAAATGGCTTCGGTTACGAACCCACGTCTAACCCGATCAGGGTTGCAAAACGACCGGTTTCCGGCGCAGCCCGGTATGAAAAAAAAAGGTGGGGGTTGCACCGGGTGCATATGCCGGAAGCATGCACGTTGCCATCCGAAAGGCCGGCCGAAACCAGCTGATGCCGGCTGATCCGCCAGAAGTCAAAGTGATGCGCCCCCACACGAAACGGCCACAAGGACCGGTGGATTTCATTTTTATAGTTGAGGAACTCGGCACAGCAAGGCCCCAGGGAGGGGCATATGGCCGCGGTCATCTGACCTGGATCGCAATCGAATTCGGAGGTCATGCACGAGACGACATTGCCGATGATGTTGGCCACACTGCCCCGCCAGCCGCAGTGGATGTTGGCCACCACACGTTTTTGCGGATCGAAAAGCATTACCGCCTGACAATCTGCCGTCTGGATCACCAACCTGATCCCCGGCACATCCGTAATCAAGGCATCGGCCGGCACCGGTTCCGTCTGGATCGCCTCCCCACGCGCCCAAGCATCCCGGGTAATGATCCGCATGGAAGCACCATGGTTCTGGCGGGTATACAGATGAACGCCACCACCGGTCATCTGCCGCAACCGTTTCCGATTGGCCGTCACCGTCGCCGGGTCGTCGCCCACACCAAGGCTTAGATTCATGCCGTCGAAAGGCGGTAGACTGAACCCGCCGTTGCGGCAGGCGATGGCGTGGGTCAGGCCTTGAAAATGGTTTAAAGCCTCGAATTGAAAAACGTAGTTTTCCTTCTTTTTTACCAGAAGCAACGGGGTACCTCATACCCAGGGATCATTTCTAATTAAACCGAATCCGAAAGGCCATAAACGTCCAACATCGAACGTCCAACGTCGAATTATGAATAAGGTATTCTATCAATTTATAAGTTGGCGGAGCGAAGCAATCTCACCATTTGATGTTCGATATTCGATGTTGGATGTTCGACGAAAAAAATGTGAGGTCCGTGGTTTAATTAGCTGGAATTACAAGACGATGTCGGAGTTCACAGCGCCCGGGCCAACGTCAGCACATCCACCCGTCCGGCCCCATCCCGGATCAGGGCCGTGGCACAGGCGTTGACCGTCGCACCGGTGGTCAAAACATCATCCACCAGCAGTACCCGCTTGCCGGTGATTTGACCGGGACGGCTCACCGAAAAGGCATTCTCGAGATTGGTCCGTCGCTGACGCCGGTCCAATCCGGTCTGGGGTGCCGTGGCCCGTGTACGCACCAGCAGGTCACGGACAACCACGGTCTCACCGGGCAGCCGCCAGCGCCTCACCAGCAGGTGAGCCTGGTTGAACCCTCGCCGGTGGAATCGGCGCCGGTGAAGGGGCACCGGTGCGACCACATCGATGTCACCGGACGCCCAATAACGCCGGAACGTATCCAAAAGGAGCCCTCCCAGCGGTCCGGCCAGCCCCACCCACCCCTTGAACTTCAACGCGTGGATCGCCATGCGCAGGCTCTGATCATAAATGCCGGCGGCGCGGGCCCGGGAAAAGGCACCCGGACGATCCAGGCATCGTCCGCACAGGTGGTCCTCCCCCTGGCGACTCTTAAACACCAGCCCGCACCGGCTGCACAACGGGGATGCCACCGCTGTCCATTGGCCGCGGCAACCCGGACAAAAATGAAGGGCCAACCCGGGGATCCAACCGGCTGCATGGGTAAGACCTCCCGTATGGGCCGTTTCCAATGCGCCGGCATCATGGTGAAAAAGCTGTCCGCAACCGATGCATTTGGCCGGGAACAACGCGTCCCCCAGACAACGGCGCAGCCGCTTCAGTGTAGACGACACCCTCGTCCGGTTCAGCATGCCATCGCCCTATTTCATCTGCCCGACGATGGCCGCGGCAAACGCGGAGCATTTCACCTCCCGGGCCCCCTCGATTTGTCGGGCCAGGTCGTAGGTCACCCGGCGGGCTTTGATGGCCGCCTGGACGGCATCACGAATGGTGGTACCCGCCTCTTTCCACCCCATGTAATCAAGCATCATGGCACCGGACAGGATCAGGGAACCGGGGTTGACCTTATCCAGCCCGGTATATTTCGGGGCGGTGCCGTGGGTGGCTTCGAATACGGCGCAGGCATCCCCGATATTGGCCCCCGGCGCCATGCCCAGCCCGCCCACCTGGGCGGCCAGGGCATCGGATATATAATCGCCGTTGAGGTTGGGCGTGGCGATAACGCTGTATTCATCGGGCCGAAGCAGCACCTGCTGGAAAAGCATGTCCGCAATGCGGTCCTTGATCACCACCTTTCCTTCAGGGGCCTTTCCGTCGTACTGTTCGTAAATCGCTGCCTCGGTGATCGTCCGGTCGGAAAATTGCTCGGCGGCCACCTGGTAGCCCCACTGAGCAAAGGCGCCTTCGGTAAACTTCATGATGTTGCCCTTGTGCATGAGCGTCACACTGGGAAAACCGTTTTCCAGAGCATGAACAATGGCGCTGGCCACCAGGCGCTTGGTATTGGCCGGACTGATGGGCTTGATGCCGATACCGGACGCAGGCGGCAGATCGACCCCCATTTTGGTTTTCAAAAAGTCGGCCACCGCCGCCGCTTCATCCGACCCCGAGGCCCACTCGATGCCCGCATAAAGGTCTTCGGTGTTTTCCCGGAACACCACCATGTTGATTTTCTCCGGATGTTTCATGGGGCTGGGCACGGTTTCGAGGTAGCGCACCGGACGAACGCAGGCATACAGGTCCAACCGCTGCCGGATGGCCACATTGAGGCTACGAATTCCCTTGCCGATGGGGGTGGTCAGCGGCCCCTTGATGGCCACAACGTTGGTTTCAATGGCGTCCAAAGCCTCCTGAGGCAGGTAATTTCCGGTTTCTGCATACCCCTTTTCCCCAACGGGCAGTTCCATCCATGAAATGTTTCGATCGCCGGCGTATGTTTTTTCAACGGCCGCTTCAATCACCGACCGGGTCGCCCGCCAGATGTCGGGGCCGATGCCGTCACCCTCGATGAAAGGAATGATGGGACGAGCCGGCACATTCAGACTGCCGTCACTGTTTTTGGTAATCTTTTGTGCATTTGCCATGAGTCGTTCCTCCTGCATTTAAAAAAAATACGTTCGATGTTCTTCTTTTCAATTTACACCGGTGCCTGCCGCTGCCGAAAGGCTTCGTAAAGGACCACCGCCGCGGCAACCGATGCATTCAGAGAGTCCACCCGGCCGCGTAACGGAATACGTATTAGATAATCACAATGCTGCCGGACCAGCGGCCGCAGGCCCTTTTCCTCTCCGCCGACCACCAGGGCCAGGGGTCCTTTCAGGTCCGCCTGAAAAACGGTCCGGTCGGCCGCCATGGTCAGGCCGGCCACCCAGACGCCCTGTTTTTTCAACCACTGAATGGTGCCGGCCAGATTGGTCACCCGGCACAGCCGCGTGTGCTCCAGGGCACCGGCGGAAGCCTTGGACACCGCCGGTATCGCACCGACGGCCCGATCTTTGGGAACCACCAGTGCATCGGCGCCCACACAGTGCGCCGTGCGCACAATGGCCCCAAGATTGTTCGGATCCACAATGCTGTCCAGCAGCACCAGCAGGCAGGTTGCCTCGTCCCTAACGATTTCGGTAAAGATCGCATCCATGGAATCGGTGGGCAGGGGGGACACGACGGCGGCCACCCCTTGGTGCTGGTCGCTGCCGGAAGCAACGCGAATCTGGTCGGAGGTCAGCGTCTGACAGGAGATCCGGCGTTTCTGCGCCAGTTCGACGACCTGTGTCTGACGCTCGGAAAGTGCCCGCCGGTCTACCATCACCGAAAAAATGGTTCGCCAACCGGCTTTCAACGCCTCCATTACCGGGTGAAATCCGTAAAGCACCTCGCGGCTGTTCGGAACCGACCGCCGTTTTATGGTCTTTGAGGCCATGTCAGTCGACCTCACCCTTTAAAATGGATACAAACCGGGCGATGGCCGTCTCCAGGTCGTCATTGATCACGATGTGCCGGTATATCCCTCGGCGGTCGATTTCGGTTTTTGCATTGCGCATGCGTTTGTCGATCACCGCGGCGCTGTCCAGCCCCCTTGCGGTGAGCCGCCGGCGAAGGACGGCCACGGACGGAGCCATGATGAACAGGGTGATCGCCGCCGGGTAGCGCTGCAAAATCTGCTCGGCACCCTTAACGTCGATATCCAGAAGCACATCCCGGCCGGCACGCAGATGGGCCTCGATGAACCGGGCGGCGGTGCCGTAGTAGTTATCATGAACCCGGGCCCATTCAGCCCATTTCCCGGTGTCGATACCCTCGCGAAACTGCGCTTCGCCGACGAAAAAGTAATCTATTCCCTCCTGCTCACCTCCCCGGGGCGCCCGGGTGGTCGAACTCACCGAGTAGACCAGATGTGGCAGATGCTTGCGCGCCGCTTCACACAGGGTGGTCTTGCCGGCCCCCGATGGTGCCGAGACCACAAAGAGGCGGCCGGCGTGATTCCGGTGATGCGAATCGATTGTCATCTTGTTTGTCCTTGGCGCCTACGTGGTGGACGTTCGACAAGTCGTCACGTTTCCGTTTTTCAAGTCCTCGAAACGCTGGGAAAGCGTTTCAAACTGAATGGCGGACAGCACGATGTGGTTGCTGTCTAAAACAATAATGGCCCGGGTGCGGCGTCCCTGGGTGCCGTCCAACAGATGCCTTTCCTTGCGGGCCTCATCTTTCAATCGTTTCATGGGAGATGAACTGGGCGAGACGATGGCCACGACCCGTTCGGCCACAACCGTGTTACCGAAACCGATGTTAAGCAGTTTTTTTTGCATCATCCTATTCCACGTTCTGGACCTGCTCGCGCAGTTTTTCGAGTTCCGATTTCACCGCCACGATAATGTGGGAGATGGCGGCCTTACCCGATTTCGATCCCATGGTGTTAAATTCCCGGTTAAACTCCTGGAGCAAAAAATTCAAGGGTCTGCCGGCCGGTGTGTCGTCTCCCATCCGGGACCTGAACTGCCGGATGTGACTTTTGGCCCGGACAATCTCTTCGGAGATATCGCTCCGGTCCGCAAGCAGGGCCGCCTCCTGAGCGATACGCACCCGATCGATCTCCACGACACCGTGGGTGAGTGCATCGATGCGCGCTTCGAGCCGTTTCCGAACCATTTCCGGCAACAGGGCGGCCTGAGCATCAATCCGTTCCAACATCGTCTCAACGATGCCCAGTCGCTGTTTAAAATCCCGGGCCATATTGTCCCCCTCCATCCGCCGCATGGCATCCAGATCAACCATGGCCGTCTTCACACACGATTCCAATTGAGGCCATACGGCCTCCACGTCCTTTTCCACCTCCACCGCCTGGACCATGCTGCCTGCCGCCAGAACCGTTTCGAGGCTAACCGGGGCCGTCAGCCCCAGGGAATCGTTCAACACGGTCAGGGCCTCATAATAGGCCCGGGCACGCGGCATATTGGCCGCAAAACCGCTGCCCGCTTCGGAATCATCATGGATTCGCACCCGGATGTCCACCCGTCCACGGGCCACGGTTTGGGCGATTACCCCTTTGATTCGCTCCTCCAGCGATTCGAAACCGTGGCTGAGCTTCAAGGCCACATCCAAATGCCGGCTGTTATATGCGCGCACTTCCACGCGAACCGTGTAAGGCGCTCCCTGGTTTTCCGCCCGGGCGTAGGCGGTCATGCTCTTGATCATCGGTCTCCCCCATGTATGTCATCCCGGAATTCAGGATTAAGATATCAATCACGCAATCGTTTCAGATCCAGCATATATTTATTTCGGACCCGGGCTAAAAAGTCAATCAGTCGACTGTCGGCATAATCGGGGTAGGTCCACGGCAGGGTATGAAAGGCGCCCTTCCGGTAGATCAGGGTCAAGTCCGCATAAATGCCTTGGCCAATGTAAATTCGGTGGGTAAAATTCTTGCCGGTGGCCAGGACGAAGCGTTCGGCAAGAAGATACCCTGGATCGATGTTGACCCGGCGCTGTCCACCCCGCTGGTATTTTCGTTCCAGCTCGTTGGTCATCCGCTTGATCGCGGCCAGCTTTGTCTGTTCGATAAGCGATTTAAATACAACCAGCCGGCGATACAGCGGGCCACCCATCTCTTTTTCGTAATAGGTCGTGAAATCAAAGTTAAGCCAGGCACTGACCATGTCCTCAGGGCCCAACCGGTCCTTCAGGTCCCGGGCGATCTCCGTGGCAAGGGCCTTCTCCTTCACGAAAAAGCCCACAATGAGTTTGGCGGGCTTGGGCGGCTGGGGCAGACTCATAAATTCATAGGGTTCAAGATTATCCAGTGTATCGGTAAAACGTTTCAGTTCGACCAAGATCAAGGCGGGCGATCATTTCAACCGGAGGCAACCTTGGCGGTTGTTGAGGATTGAAATGTGAGCCCAACGCCGATATTGGTCAAAATGGGACGTTTTACGTCAAAGGCTTGGCCTCTTCGATCAGCATAATGGGGATATCATCCCGAATCTCATACACCAGCCGGCACGCCTCGCAGACCAGACCGTCTTCGGCTTCGTTGAGGTGAATTTCCCCCTTGCACCGGGGGCAGGCAAGGATGTCAAGCAGTTCCTGGTTGATGGCCATCGTTTACTCCTCATTTTTTAAATTTGAAACGTTCAGTTCGGGAGGCAGTTTGCGGGCAATGGCGGTGGTGCTGTGCCCCTTGAGGATCTCTACGAGGCGGACCCGACCGCCGTAGGCCTCGACGACCGCCTTTCCCACCACGTCCTCGACGCGGTAATCCGCGCCCTTGACCAGAATGTCCGGCTTCAATTGGCCGATAAGATCCAAGGGCGTGTCCTCATTGAAAAAGACCACCATGTCGACGTCTTCGAGTGCGCTGAGGATGGCGGCCCGGTCCTTTCCCGGGAGTATGGGACGCTTCGCCCCCTTGAGCCGTTTGATGGATGGGTCCGAATTCAAGCCCACAATCAGCCGGTCCCCCAGTCGGCGGGCCTGATGAAGCAGGCTCACATGGCCGGGATGCAGCAGATCAAAGCAGCCGTTGGTAAAGACAATACGCTGTTCTGCCTGCCGCCACCGGGACAACCGCTCGGATGCCTCGGCGACATCGGCCACTTTCCAGAGCGTTGACAACGGCTTCCTTACGCTATCATCGGCCAGCGCATCTTCCAGTTCGGACAGGCGGATGGCCCAAGTAGCCAGTTTCTCCACGACGATGCCGGCGGCCGTATTGGCTATCGAGGCCGCTTCGACAAAGGACAATCCCGAAGCCACACAGGCCGCCAGGGTGGCGATCACCGTGTCGCCGGCACCGGACACATCGAAGACCTCCCTGGACCGGGCAGCAATCAGCGCCGGCGGGGCATCATCGCCGAACAGGGCCATCCCCCTGGGTCCCCGGGTGACCAGCAGCCATTCAATGGCCAACCGCCGACGATAATCGCAGGCGGTGGGGATCAAATCACTGTCCGCCTTGACCGGGGTACCGACCGCCAGTGCCAGTTCCGCCGTGTTGGGGGTGATACAGGTGGCACCGGTATAGCGCTTCCAATCCCTGCCCTTGGGGTCAATGAATATGGGAATATTTTCTTTTTTGCAGGCCTGGATCATCGCCTGAGTGAAATCGAAGGCAACAAACATCCCTTTGCCGTAATCCGACAGAATAACCGCATTCACCCGGGGCAGCATTTTTTCAACTATCGAAAATATGTGATCGGCCGTCTGGGGGCCGATCACACGACCATCCTCTTCGTCCAGCCGCACCACCTGCTGATTTCCGGCCATGATCCGGGTCTTGGTGATGGTGGGCCGGCCGATATCTGCGATACAGTGATCTTCGATGGTAAAGGATGCCAGCAGGTCCTGAACCTGGCGCGACGCCGGATCCTGTCCGATCAGCCCGATAATGGCGGGCGTGCACCCCAGGCCGGAGAGGTTGGCGGCCACGTTTCCCGCACCACCCAATCGGAATGTTTTCCGATTGACTTTGACCACCGGCACCGGTGCTTCCGGAGAGATCCGGCATACATCACCCCACGCGTAGCAATCCAGCATCAGGTCACCCACCACAAGAACCGTGGTGCGACCCAGCCGGCCGGCCAGATGCTTATGAGAAGCAACCACGCTCATCCCTGATCTCCATGGGAGCATGGCAATCCCTGTTCGATCCACCATGCCCAGTAGTGCAAAATAAAGATATGAGATTCCTGGATGCGTGCCGTGGTGGTGCTATCCACCACGATGGGCTGACCCACCAGACGTTTCAGGGAACCGCCGTCTTTCCCCAACAGCCCGATGGTCTTCAGATTTTGCAGGCATCGGACATACGCGTCGATCAGGGTGTTCAGCATGGCGCCTCGCTCTCCTCATGGTTGGGTGACAGTTTGGGTCCGCCCATCGCCGCTATGCCGAAAGGTTGGGTTTAATAGCATACACGGGCGGGATTTGCAGCATTTTTCGACTGCTTCGCGGTTCGGTCAGGTTCCGGTTTCAGCATACTCATAAATCACAGCGGCAAGCAGGGGAATCATAATTTCGTGGTGACCGGTAATGGCATAGCCACGGCCACCGGCGAGCACAGGCCGCCGGACCACATTGACCCCGGGCCGGTAGAGCTGAATCATGTCAAAATTGGCCGTGGTAAAATCCTTGACCGGAAATCCCAGGTTACGGGCCACGGCCAGCGCCTTTAGAAAGACCTCCGGCATGATCACCGCACTGCCGAGGTTGAGCACCACACCGCCACGACCCAGCTTGGAGACACCGGCCGCGAAAATGCGGAAATCTCGAAGGGACGCCTCGCCGATGGCGGCACCGCTGGCGGTCGGGTGTTGGTGGACAATATCGGTGCCGATGGCCACGTGAAGGGTATATGGGATCTTCAATCGATAGGCGCAAGCAATCAGGGCACGTTGGACGTGAGGTGCATTTTCTTCACGCAGCAATGCCCCCACCGCCTCTCCAAATCCTTCATTGCCGGCGGCGGCCCGTCTGGCCGCATTGTTGACCAGCAGGGCCGTATCCGCGGCCATACCAAAAGAGCCATCTTCCAGCTGCGAGGCCACATCCTCCGACGTGTGGCCGAAACGCGCCAATTCCGTATCGTGAATGGCCGCGGCGCCATTGGATGCCAGATGGGTAATGAAACCGTCGGCGGCCAGACCGGCCAGCACAGGGGCACAGCCGGTTTTGATGATATGACCGCCAAACATGACCAGCACCGGTTTTTTCAACTGCCTGGCGGCCACGATGGCCCGGGCAACGGCCTTTAATTCTTCGGCTTTTAAAACGGCGGGCAGACCCTCCAAAAACGCTGAAAGGCGCATCCCCTGCCTCAGGGGATGGCCCTCGAGGTCCGTCGTGACCTTCGATGCCCGTTCCGCGGCCTGGTATGTCCTTAATGAAGAGAGGTCGATCTCTTTGTATGGCACGCGTGTCCTCCCCTTCCTCGTGCCTCACCTTTGGCAAAGCCGGTGAGTCGGTAAGCCGATCCGTCGAAAAGTTCTCGACAGTGTCGATTATGTCGACGGCAAAATTTACCGCCTTCTGCCACGCTTCCAAATTCTTAAATGCGAACTGCATTCATCTGAAACCATTCACCCTCCACCTTTGAGCGTTGAGCTTCTATATAATGCCGAGCATGAGATTGGCAACGGCTATCCTGTAATTGTATTCGAATCTTGATTATACCTTCAATTGTCTTTTTTCCATTTTCATCCGCATCGTTTACAAAAGACCTCCCATGGGTTAAATACCCGGCACGTTGGATATGGATGCCAGTCATCGACAGATAATTAGGGAAATCCGTGTGAAACATTTTTTCAAAATAGAATTCAAGAATCGGCATCGGCAAATCTTGTCATTGATTAAAAAAAACAGCGGTCGCCTGGTTATGGCCGCCGGATGCAGCCTGATGGTATCGGTCGCCACGACAGCCACAGGCTACCTGATCAAACCCGTCATCGACGATATTTTCGTCAACCGGGATACCACCGGCCTGGTGCTTTTGCCCCTGCTGGTGGTAGCCGTGTTTTTGATAAAAGGGCTGGGCAGTTATGGTCAGGAATATTTCATGAACTACGTCGGTGAAGATATCATTCGACGGTTGCGCAACCGGCTCTACGATCGGATTCAAGACCTTCCCCTGGCCTTTTTTCAAAAGGAACGCACCGGCACCCTCATGTCGCGCATCACCAATGATGTGAATATCCTCAAGTCGATGGTATCTACCGCCGTTACCGGATCGCTGCGGGATGTGTCGTCAATTATCGGCCTGACCGCGGTTATTTTCTATCAGAACTGGAAAATGGCCATCCTTGCCTTTATCGTCCTGCCGGTGGCCTTCTTACCGGTTTTTATCCTGGGACAAAAAGTCCGCCGGGTGAGCACCGGCTGCCAGCAGGCCATGGCCGAGCTCAGTGCGTTTTTACATGAAACCTTTTCAGGCAACAAGATCGTCAAGGCCTTTAGCATGGAACCGCACGAGAAACAGCGCTTTTTCAACCAAACCCGCCGACTCTTCACCTTGGAGATCAAAGGGGTCAAGATCCGTGCCCTCGCTTCCCCGATTATGGAATTTTTCGGCGGCGTGGGCATCGCCTTTGTCATCTGGTACGGTGGGTCGGAAGTGATCGCCGGCGAGACCACACCGGGTACGTTCATGAGCTTTCTGGCCTGCGTCCTGCTCATATATGATCCCGTCAGAAAGCTAAGTCAAGTGAACAACACCATGCAGCAGGGGATGGCCGCCGCTGACCGGGTTTTCGACATTGTCGAAACCCCATCGGATATTCAGGACCCGGCGGCTCCCCACCCGATGGCTTCCGGCCCTCATACCGTCTGTTTGGACAAGGTCCATTTCAGCTATGGTGATCAGGATGTACTCAAGGGGATCGATCTGACGGTCGACCATGGGCGGGTATTGGCGCTGGTGGGCATGAGTGGCGGCGGAAAAAGCACCATTGCCAATCTGATTCCCCGTTTTTATGATGTTACCGGCGGCCGGATCTGCATCGACGACGTGGATATTCGTGACGTCGCCGTAGCCGACCTTCGGCGCCGGATCTCCATTGTGACCCAAGAGCCGATTTTATTCAATGAAACGGTTCGCGACAATATTGCCTATGGCCGCCCCGGGCCCACGGAAGCCCAAATCGTTTCCGCCGCCAAGGCCGCCTTCGCCCACGATTTCATTCTCCGTTTTCCAAATGGATACGACACCATGATCGGAGAGTTGGGCGGCAGGCTTTCCGGCGGGGAAAAACAGCGGTTGTGCATTGCCAGAGCACTGATCAAGGACGCTCCCATTCTGATTTTGGATGAAGCAACGTCCTCTCTGGATTCCGAAGCGGAGGCGGTGGTTCAAAAAGCGTTGGAAAACCTGATGCAGGGACGAACGACGGTGGTCATTGCCCATCGGCTATCCACCATTGCCGGAGCGGATCGTATTGCCGTCATCGTCGACGGCAATATTGTTGAAGAAGGGACCCATAAGGAGCTGCTGTCCCGCAAAGGTGAGTACCACAAGCTGTACATGACGCAATATGCAGGCAACCTATCGGGATGATATTGCTTCCAGGAATGAACAACCCCGCCGCAAGCAACGAAGTATCTGAGAGTACCGAAAAAGATGATTAGCAATCCAAAATCAAACAACCGCAAATTGTTGGTGTACGAACCCCGCGTCGAAGGCCATCATCCCGGCTGGTTGCGATTCATCACCGAAGACCTGCTATCCGCCGACTACGAACTCGCACTGGCCTTAGACCTGCGGAAGAACTCCCGCCGGATTATCGAAGAACATCTTGGCGACTTGATGACGCGGGTCGAATTGATTCCCGCCGTCGATGAAAACGGCAAGCCGCGAGATGGCAGCAATGCCGCATCCATAGTTGCCGGTCTCAACGAATCCGGGGCATCACGCGCCTTTCTGTGCGCCTTTGACGAACTGGCATCAACGGCCTTTCGTCGCACGGCACTCGGTCTGAACCCGCCCCGTTCTTTGCTTGGACGCATTGGCGGCATCTACCACCGCCCACGCTTCACCGACGCGCCGTGGTGGTCGCCGAATCGCCTGCTCAAGGCTGCCGGCTTTCGCAAATTCATGCAAAAAAACTGGGTACAGCCATTGTTGCTGCTCGACGAATACCTGGCGCAGGATTTCATGATGGCGTTCCCCGGAAAACCGATTTTCTTTCTTCCCGACCCCTGTCCGGACGATTTCGAAGGCGATCCCCTGCTTGCACGATCCGCCTTGGGCGTTCCCGCCGACCCAACGGTTTTTCTCTTTTTCGGCGTGGGCGCCAAACGAAAAGGCCTGCACCTGGCGGTCGAGGCGATGTTGCGTCTCAACCAAAAGAACACCTTCCTGCTGGTCGCCGGAAAGCAAAATCCATCGCCACGGGTACGGCAAGGAATCGAGCAGTTGCAGCAACAGAACCGGGCCCTGATGCTGAATCGCTATGTCTCGAGCACCGAGGAAAAATGGTGCTTTCAAGCCGCCGATGTGGTGTTGCTGCCCTATTTGAATCATTTCGGCACAAGCGGTATCCTTTCGCGAGCCATGGCCACCGGCAAGCCGGTGATCGCATCCGATGAACAGCTTTTGGGGAGGCTGGTAAGAGACAATGAGATTGGCTGGCGCTTTTCTTCGGGCGATGTAACCGCCCTAGCCGATTGCCTGGCCAAGGCAACGGAAGTCGACACCGGAACGCAGCAACAGTTTAAAGCCAATGCCGGTCGCTACGCCAATCGATATTCACGCGACGGGTATCGGAAAGCCCTCCTGGTATCTCTTGCCGCTCCATGAAGCCTTCAGGCAGATGGGGTATCATCGCCATACGCACCGAAACGGCAACTCGCTTCAGACGCTTTGGATCCAATTAAATCCAAAATGTAAGACGCTCAGTTTAGTTGCAAAAAGCGGGACCTATTGGGCGCGGGAGAAAGCCTGGGCATAGAGATCCAGAATTCGTCGCCCCATGGTGTCGATGGTATGGTTTCTTATTGCATAATCGGCCGCACGGCGGGCTCTTTCTGCGGCCGCTTCCGGCATGTTCAGGACAGTCGCCATGGCGTCTGCCAGTAAGGCTGAATCTTCAGGATCAACGAGAATTCCGGTTTTCCCGTCTTCAATGACTTCCGGGATGCCGCCCGCCCGGGTACCGATGACCGGGCATCCGGCAACCATGGCCTGGGGCAGCACCTGGGAGGTCGCCTCGTTTTTGGTACTGGCCAGGATGTTGACATCGAATGCACGGAAAAAAGGCCAAGGGTCCTCGCGAAAACCCGCAAAATGGATTCGATCCGTTAGTCCGAGGCGTTGCCTTCGCCTTTTCAGCGATTCCATTTCGGCACCATCTCCCACAATCATCAAATGATGATGCGGAAATCGTTCACTGATTGCTGCAAATCCATCGATTAAATAGAGATGGCCTTTCCAGTCATACAGCATGGCCACACTACCGACAAAGCGTGCGTGTCGATCCAGATCGAATTCCTGTTGAAGACGACGGACGGCATCTTGCCTGGCGATCATCGTGTCGGGTGGGACAACACCGCTGCTGACAGTGACCACCTTCGATGGCTCAACCGCCAGATCCTTTGCAATCTGATCCGAAATGTTTTGAGCGGAGGTAAAAATGTAATGGCTGAGTTTGCGATACATCCATTTGTTGTACCAGGAGGGCGACACGGGGTGGCTATGGTGCCGGGATCGGATCACGCAGGGTATTCCCAACCCCCTGGCGGCCATCAGCCCCACTTTGGCATCCATGTTTCCGTGGGTGTTGAGCACGTCGGGAACAAATTGCTTCAGCAATTTTCTAAGCCGGAAATAGTCGGAAACGATCGTTGGATTGGTAAAGGAAAAAGGGAGGACCTGCAGCCCGGCCGATTGCGCTCGCGTGTATATTAACGATTTCTGAGGGGCCGCCAGCAGGGGCCGGTGACCGCGCTGCTTCATCCATAGACATTCGCTAAGGACACGCAGTTCCTGCCCCCCCCAACTGCGGTGGCTCTCCGTATGCAAAATTTTAAACGCTGCTTTCATGAGTCGTCAGGATCTCAAACTTTTATCTTCCCATCATCCCGGGAATCACCGTGATGCCAAAGCTCCCTTAACTTCGCATATTTCATATACGATCCACCACCATTGGTGGTGGCGATCATGAACCCGTCGAATCCCTCCAATATTCCCAACTCCAGGAAATAGGCCCGCATAAACATCCAGATGCCGTGTGAGATGGGCATCCACCAGCTTGCCTTGCGTCCCTGAGCTTTCATTTGCAATGCGGCGAGTGTTGAATAGTTCTGCATCTTCTCGATCAGGTCGGCGTAGTCTCGGAAGCTGTAATGCTCGATGACAGCCTTGAGTTTTTTGACGGCTCCATTGGCTACCCACTTCTCATGAACCAGGTTTTCGCTGAAAGATCCTTCTCGCCGGTCCACCAATCGAACCACGCTATCCGGCCACCAGCCGCACCGCTTGAACCATCGCCCGTGAAATATGTTTTTCCGCAAGAAGCCATAGGCGCCAACACCCGGGTCCGGAGCAGCCAGCAGCCGCCCGATGGTTTTCGCAGTTTGACGGGGTACCCGTTCATCCGCATCCAGGATCAGGACCCACTCGTTTTTACAGGCGTCCACGGCAAATTGTTTTTGTTTGGCATATCCCATCCACACTTTTGACAGAACCCGGCAGCCATAGGATTGCGCGATGGCCAACGTATCGTCGCTGCTTCGCGCATCCACGACGACAACCACTTCGTCGGCAAACGCCAGGCTCTGCAGGCAATCCTTGATTCGATCGGCCTCGTCTTTGGCAATGACGGCGACAGAAAGTGGCGCTGTTGGCGAATCAACCATTCCTATGACTCCATTCGAGGGCCGGTCTCAACCCGACTGTCAGCGACAAAAGAAAAGCGGTTCCCACATCCAGCATCTGCGTATTGAAAAACCCGGTAACCGTCATTACGCTGACCACGGAAAGCAACATATAGCCTGAAGCCGTCTTCCGACGACGCCAGCCGTTGAGAAGGGTCACAGCCAAAAACCAGAACAATACGGCGATTCCGATGACACCGAAACTAACCCCCATATAGAGAACGTTGTTGTGGGGATGGGCAATCATGGGGGCGCCTGGATCGCTGCCTTCTCTTTGGAGAACGGTGGAATACCCCCCGGTACCGACACCGATCAGCGGATTGCCGGCGATGATCTTCAGCGCCCGGTTCCACATGTAGAACCGGTCCTGCTGGACAGAATATCTCTCTCCCCATGCCGACCCGTCTTTGGCAGAAAGATGATGCGCTACCTGCTTAACCGTCAAGGCAGCCCGATCGCGCACGATGGGGGAGAGGGACATCAGGCAGGGAATCAGTATGCACAAGGCAACGGTCTTGATCAGCTTATGGCGTCTGAAAAATGTATAGCCGATAAAAGGCACCAAGATAATGAAAGCGATATAGCTGGCCCGGCTCTGCAGAATCACGAAATGGAAGAAATACAGAGCGATGAGGCCCACTATGGCAATTCTGATTTTCATCACATTCTGGCGGTTCAGAAAAAAGACGGCCATCATGATACCGACAATTAGGTAGGCGGACAACGTGCTGTAATCCGGCCCGAGACCGCGATGGTGGCCGTATTTGTCGTTAAGATGAAAGACCATCTGGACGATGGCGGCAAAAACGTTGATCCCCAACCCCAGCATGAATGCCTGGACCAGTCTCGAGGCGGAAAAATACTGGAATGAAATAGCGGCCACCGACATGCCGAACAGCCAGTAATAGGTTTTTTCGGCATAGTCCATGCCGATGCCGGTCGTGTCCTGGGTATAGAACATGCCGATCCATGGCAAAAGCATCAGCGCGAAGACAGGCCACCAGTAGGGCATCAGATAGATCCGCCGTTTTTTTATGGCCATACCCGAAAAAAGCCATATGGCCAAGGACAACGCGCCGGCAAGGATTGACGGTGCGGTACCCAGCGGCAGGCTGAAGAAGGTTAGGGCCACTGCAGCATACAATGCCTTTTCACCGGCAGGCGTTTCGGGATCCTTTAGCCAGCCCCTGAGGGACGTAATAGTCATCAGATGATATTGCCTTTCTCAGAAATCCATCATTATGGCCCAATCTTTCCCGGCTGTTTTCCACATGCCATAGATGGAAGCAAATAGCCATAAATGGATGAACGTTTCTTTTGAGTCCGTCGTTGTAAAGCCGCCAGTTCTGAGTCTTCCCGCCCCCACCCCATAAAGTCCTCATTGAATCCGTTGGATGTACGCTCCGGTCGACTTTCTTATTGCATCATTTCTGATCTTGGCAGCCCTGAATCCTTTATCTTCATGCCGAACGTGCAAAAGTGGATAAGATACGGCAGCGCTGATTTTTTTGATTGCCATCGCCGTTTCCATACCCGAGCCATCATCGGCAACGATGACTTCGTCGACGGTGCTTGTTTGATGGGCCAGGCCATACAACACGTTTATCAGCGCACGGGGACGATTGTATGTCGTGACAATGACTGAAACGCTCACGAAGGCACCGAATTCGACCCGCCGCGGTCGAGGAGAATCGGTTTAACGGCATCAACCACCCGGGCCACCGAAATATCCGTCATGCACCGGCATTGGTGAACGTCGCACCGCCGTTTGAAACAGGGACTGCATGGGGGCGCCGTGCGAATGACCTGGTGACCGTCACCAAAAGGGCCCGTGCGCCAGGGGGCGGTGGGGCCGAAAAGCGCCACCACCGGTGTATTGACGGCGGCGGCCAGGTGCATGGGACCGGTGTCGGTGGTCAATAGAACCGTCGACTGCCGGTACAGGGCCGCCAACATGGGCAGCGTCGTGCGTCCGGAAAAATCGACGGAAGGCGCCGTCATCATCCGGCGGCGGATGTCACGGATGACCTCCCGTTCCCCCGGCCCGCCGGTAAACACGACGTCGACGCCGTAATCGCGCACCAACCGATCGGCCAGGGATGCAAAACGATCATTCAACCAGAGTTTGGTCTCCCACAAGGCCACGGGGTTGATGGCCACCAGCGGGCGGGTGCCGTCAATTCCGTGGCTCTCCAACAGGGTCTTGACCCGACCGCGATCCTCACCGGTCACGGGAATATCATAAACGATCCGTTTCGCTTCTATGCCGATGGCCGAAAGCAGCATCAGCCCCCGGGTCAGCGCATGCACCTCCATGTCTACGGGCGGGATGCGTTCGTTTAATAACCAGTAGCTGTGCTCCTGATGCTGCATCCCCTTGTCGAAACCGATTTTACGGTCGCCGCTGGCCAGCCACACCAGCATGCCGCTTTTTAGCAGGGACTGGAAATCGATGACGATATCGTAATGGGTGTCGCGCAGGTCGCGCCAGAACCGGCGGATGTCGACCAGCGCCTGCCGTCGCGAAGATCCCTTCAATTGCCGTATCCAGTGCTTGCGTTTGGATACGATCACCCGGTCCAGCGCCCGGTGGCCGACTACCAGGTCAGCCGCGGCCTCCTCCACCAACCAGGTGATGTGTGCATCCGGATAGTGCGCGCGGATGGCGTTTAACGCCGGCAGGGTATGGATCACATCCCCGATGGCACTGAGCTTGACGATGAGAATCTTCACAGCAGGCCCTTTACGGCGTCAACCACCATGTCCACCGTCACCCGTTTCATGCAGTTCATGTGGCCCAGCGGACAGACCGGCTTCATGCAGGGGCTGCATTCGATGAGCACCCGGACGATCCGGCTGGTGTCACTGTATGGGCTGGTGGTGGTGGAATTGGTTGAGCCGAAAATGGCCACCAGGGGGGTGTTCAGGGCGGCAGCCACGTGCATGAGGCCCGAATCGTTGGTAACGAAGGCGTCACATCGATCGATCAGCGCCATGGCCTCGTCCAAGGTGGTCCGGCCGCTCAAATCGATGGAAGGGGCAGCCATCATCCGGGAAATGGTCCGTCCCAGTTCCCGGTCCGACGGCCCGCCGAATATCAAAACAGTGGCGTCAAGGTCCTTGTTCAGACGGTCACCCAGGGCGGCATACCGTTCGGGAAACCACTGTTTGGCCGGACCGAAGGTAGCGCTGGGGTTGAGCCCGACGACCCGGACGACAGGCGTGATTCCATAGGCCGAAAGGATCCGCCCCGCCCGCTGCCGGTTTTCAGGCCCCACACTCAGTGCAAGGGTTTGCTCCCCGGCAACCAGCCCGGCCCCTTCAAGCATCTTCAGATAGTAGCCGGTCTGGTGGATGGATTTAATCGCTGTCGTGCAATGCACCGGATGGGTCAACAACATCCGCCGGGCGTCGGTGTCAAACCCGATTCGATTGGGGATGCCTGCCATAAAGGCGATCAGGGCCGCCTCGATGGCATTTTGAAGAAGAATTGCCGCATCAAACCGGTAGGCTCTCAGATCCTTTGCCAGACGGACCGTCCCGACGACCCCATGGTGCCGCCCATTGGCATCGTAGACGATGATTTCATCCACATCGGGACTATGGGCAAACACCGGCGCCACCCAGGGTTTGGCCAACATGCTGACATGGGCCGACGGAAAATTTCTGCGGATGGCGCACACCGCCGGCGTGGTCATGACCGCATCACCGATCCAGTTGGTGGACCGTATCAGCAGGCGTTTGATTTTTTTTCTCTCTTTCAGGTTCATAGATCGCGCCGAAACCTTTATCGTCGGAAGATCATGACGGCCTATCGGGCCAGGAACAACAGGCCCGATTCTTCCATCGCCGGTGGACCCAGAACCACTGCTCGGGATGCAAGCGAACGGCTTTTTCGATGGCCTTGCTGTAATTCAGTGTATTGCTTTCGATATCCTTGGTTTTGTCTCCGGTCACCACCAGGGGAATCTCTGCGCCAAAAACAGCTCTGAAACCGGATGCCTCACGATATAAGAAAACCGGCAGCACCGGTGACCGGCATTTCAGTGCAATCAGCGCCACACCTTTGCTGGTGCAGGTCCGGCGGCCGAAGAAATCCACCCATACCCCGTCATACCAATCCACGCTCTGGTCCATCAGAACGGCAATCATCTCTTTTTTCTTCAGCGCTCTAACGATCTTCAGCATGGCATGGCCGGCCGGAATCAGCCTGGCACCGAATCGGGATCTCAGTTTTCCAAAAAACATATTCAACGGCATAAAATCCAGCGGTCGGTAAACCACATTGAGCGGCATCAATGCTCGGTCCGCAACGATGGGCAACAGTTCCCAGTTGCCCAAATGGGCGGTAATACCGATCACCCCCCTGCCTTTTTCGATAGCGGCGCGGTAATGATCCAATCCGTCAATACGAATTGACTTGTCCAACTCGGCAGGAGACGCCGTCAAGGACCAGCCCACTTCAAACAATACCTGCCCCAGGTTGCGGTAAACGGCTCTTGCCGTATCCCACCGCCGATGCGGATTCAATTCGGCGCCCATGGCAAAGGCAAGGTTGTTCAGCGTGATTTCCCGGTGTCGCCGATCCAGGCGGAAACCCATGTCGCCCAGAAAGTTCCCCAACTTTCGGGCCCTGGGCCGCGGAATGCGCCCCAGGATGCACATCAATCGTAAAATAAGGCGATAGATCTTCAGATCGACAGGTGTCGGGTGTCTCTTTTTTCCCATTTTAAAAACGTATCTTTGGCTGACCGCCAACTGCGGCAGAAGTGATCCCGAACCGGAAAGTCGGACACGGGCAGGCGTAAGGGCCGGAGACCAGGGTCACAATCAGTTTCCAGAAACAAAATAAGCCACGGCATTTTCAAAAAGGCGAATCCCTTGACCCACCGTCGACTTCCGGTATATCCCATCTCTTTTTTCCGTCTCTACCTGCCGTGTCCAATCCGGATGGTTGGTCACATGGTTGTAGGCTTCCGGGTGCGGCATCAGGCCGAAGATCCGTCCGGTGGGATCACAGACACCGGCAATATCAGCCAGTGAACCGTTTGGGTTATGGGGAAACACACCATCGGCCAACCGGCCGTCGGGCATGGCGTATTGCATGGCGATCTGGCGCTTATCCGCCAGCGCCTGCATCGTTTCGCGTTGTGCATAGAACTTGCCCTCACCATGTCTGACCGGCAGATCAATGGTTTTAATGCCTCTGGTGAATACGCATGGAGAATCGGGATTGATCTTCAACCGAACCCATTGATCACGGAAATTACCACAGTCATTAAACGTCAGGGCCACGGATCGTTTGGTGTAGTCCCCATCGGTACCCGGCAGCAGGCCGAGGTTGACCAGGGTCTGGAATCCGTTGCAGATGCCGATAACCAGCTTTTGGGTGGCCACGAATTCGAGCAGCCGGTCGCCGATGTTCGTTTTCAGACGCAGGGCCTGAATCACCCCGGCCCCGTGATCGTCCCCCCAGCTGAAGCCGCCGCCAAAGGCCAGGATCTGGAAATCATCGAGGGATACCTCGCCGGCGATCACGGTGTTGATGTGTGCCCGTGTGGCCACCGCGCCGGCAAGTTCGAAGGCATATGCCGTTTCATGATCACAGTTGAGGCCGAAACCCGTCAGCACCAGTACGTTCGGTTTTATGCTCATATCAGACCCCCGAAAGGCCCTTTCCAGGCCGACTTCATCCGTTCGACGGTCAATTCCGCCAGGCACTGTCCATCAATGCCGATGATTTTCAACTGCGGCGTCTCGGTGACCCGCCCCACACGGGCGACCGGCAACTCGTCAAACAGCGCTTCGAAGGCCGCCTGGTTGTGCGGGGCCACGGTAACGATAAAGCGGCCGGCGCTTTCCGAAAACAATAGGGTGTCATCCCGGTCGACGCCTTCCGCGGGCACCTTGGCCAGGTCTACGGTCATGCCCAGCTCCCCCCCCATGGCCACCATGCCCAGATGAACGGCCAACCCGCCCCGGTATACACCATGGCAGGAGGCCAACAATCCATTTTTCACGGCTTGCGCCATGGTTTGATAGCAGGCGGCGAAACGGTCAGGTTCGACGACGGGAACATTTAATCCCACGTGTCCCAAGTGCGCATAAAACTCCGACCCACCCAACTCGTTTTTGGTAATCCCGACAAGGTAGACCCGGTCTCCGGGAACTTTACAATCCATGCTGAGACATCGGCGGACATCCGCCATCACACCGGTAACCGAAAATTGGAGTGTCTCCAAGGCAGAGACCTTATGGGTTTCGCCATAGCTGCCCGGCAGATGGCCATCAACATACATGGAATCCTTGCCGGAGAGCAGCGGAATGCCATAGGCCATGCACATCGCTTTGAGCGCTTTGCACGACCGCACCAGCTGGGCGGCTTTATGTTTGCCGTCGGGATTCTTGTCCGGATCGTACTGGATGTTGGGCCAGCAGAAATTGTCCACCCCCCCCAGATGATCCGGATCCCCGCCCACGGCGATGGCCCGCCGCACGGCCTCATCGATGGTGCAGGTGGTCATATGATAGGCGTCGATGGCCGAATACATGGGAATCAGCGCCTGTGAGAAGACCAATCCATGTTCCGATGTCAGCACCGGGCGAATCACGGCCGCATCGCTGGGCACATCCCGTCCGGCACCGATCAGGGGTTTGATCACGCTGGTGCCCTGCACCTCGTGGTCGTACTGGCGGCAGACCCACTCCTTGGAACAGATGTTGGGCCGCTCCAGCATATCCAGTATCAGGGCCGCGCAGTCTCCCGGTACACCCAGGACCGGCTCGGTAAGCCCGCGCAGTACCGGCGGTTGCCAGACCGCCTCGAATTCCCACTTGGGGAAAGCGGAGGTTAGCAGATCCAGGTCGATGTAGGCGCATGTAGCGCCGTCGTAGGTAATATGCAGTTTACCGGTATCGGTGTAGGTGCCGATCACCGTACTTTCGACGGCATGCCGCCGGGACAGCGCCATGAAACGATCCAGGTTCATGGGGTCGATGGCCACGGTCATGCGCTCCTGGGATTCGGAGATCCAGATCTCCCACTGGTTCAGGCCGTCATATTTCAAGGGCACCTTTTCCAGCTGAATATCGCATCCATTGGAAAAAAGCGCGCTCTCACCGACGGAGGAGGAGAGTCCGCCGCCGCCGTTGTCGGTGATAAAACGGATCAGCCCTTCGTCGCGGGCGTCCAACAGAAAATCGTGCATCTTCTTCTGGGTATACGGATCGCCGATCTGGACGTGGCCGGCCGGCGTGTGTCTGGAAAATGTGGCTGACGAGGCCGTGACGCCGTGAATGCCGTCCTTACCCACCCGGCCCCCGAGCATAACGGCCAGGTCGCCGGGCAGGATGGTCTTTTGATCCGACGGTTCTCCGTCGATTTCGGCCGGCATGATCCCCAGCGCCGTAACGAACACCAGGCATTTTCCCAGATACCCCGGGTGAAACATCACCTGTCCAAAAGGCGTGGGAATGCCGCTCTTGTTGCCGCCGTCGCGCACCCCTTCGATGACGCCATCCAGCAGGCGCCTGGGGTGCAGGCGCGGTTTAAGATCCCCGGCGTAATCACGCGGCCCGACACAGTAGCCATAGCTGCCCATGATCAACCTTGCGCCTTTGCCGGTGCCCATGGGATCCCGGTAGATGCCCACGATGCCGGTGATGGCACCGCCGTAAGCTTCCATATTGGAGGGCGAGTTGTGGGTTTCCCCGGTAATCACGTAGTGATGATCGGAGTCGAAACGCCCCACCCCGGCATTGTCCCACAGCACGGAAACCACCCACGGCTTCTTGTCTTTCAGCGCCAGCGTGGGGCCTTCAATGTAGGATTTGAATAGGCTGTCGATGGTTTCCGTCTGCCCGGAACCCAGATCCTTATAGTAAAACCGCCCGCCAAAGGTATTGTGGTTGCAGTGATCGCTGCGCGCCTGGGAGATATATTCCAGTTCCACATCGGTGGGATCCGACAGCGATACCTGCCGCCGCCGCTGCCGCACCTCCGGTTTTAGAAAATAGGACCGGATGGTGGGGATATCCTTGGGGTTAAGGGACAAACTGCGCTCGTCGCTGAGCCGGGCCAGCGTCTCATCGCTGTCGATGGAAAGCGTGTCCACCTCGGGTTGGTGGTCCAGGATAACCTTGGGGATGATAATCCCGATGCCGGTGGCCGGGTCCCATTGACTTTCGTCAAACACCGCCCACTGCTGGATAATATCGTTGGCCAGCAATTCAGCGGCGATCTTTTCGACATCCCGACGGCACACCCCGCTTCCCTTGAGGCAGTACCGTTTAGCCGTGTAGACGGCTTCGCCGGGTTTCAGTTTTACGCGCAAGAGGTCTTCCAGGGCTTCTACGGCGGTGGCCCCGGGATTATCGCGAACACCGGGCCGGAACCCGACCCAGATGATCCAGTCGAAATCCACGTTCAGGGGCTTGACGGACGACACCTGGGTCACCGGATTGGTGAAGATCTGTGTTCGGACCGTATCAATCTGATCGGGTGTCAAATCCGCATCGATGGTCGCCATATGAATGGCGCGAACCTGATGCAGATCGATGTCGAAATAGTTCTTTGCTTTGAGGCGAAGGGACTCCCCTTCGGCATCCAGAAGATCTTTTTTTAATGTGATTTCGATTCGTTGCGGCATGGTTTACCCATCATCGGCAAAGCAAGAGGTTGTCAAAATTACAAATATATTTGTAATTGTCCATCAGTTGGAAAACAGTCGCATAATATCATTATAAAACACAAATATCATCAGCATGATCAGAATAAAAATACCGGCCTGTTGGGCGATCTCGCGCATGCGGATGTTGATGGGGCGCCCGATGACCGCCTCGATGAAAAAAAACATCAGATGGCCGCCGTCGAGAACCGGAATGGGTAGGAAATTGAGTACGGCCAGGTTGATGCTCAGCACAGCGATGAAAAAAATCAGGTTGGTCAGCCCCGCCTTGGCCTGTTGCCCCGCCATCTCAGCTATCATGATGGGACCACCCAAGGTCTTGGTGGAGACCGTGCCTTTGATCAATTTACCGATGCTCAAAAGGGTCAGCCGGGAGATCTGGTAGGTCTGATCCACACTTTCGACCACCGCCTGCATGGGACCCCGTTTAATGGTGATGCGATCGGCTTCGGGGATATCGATACCCGGCGAGGAGATGCCGATGCGGTAACTGTCCACTTTTTCTCCCAGCACATTTTCCTCACTGTACAGCACCGGTACGATATCGACCGTGAGGGTCGCTTCACCGCGGACGACCCGGACGGCAAGGCGTTCGCCTTTGCAGTGGGAAATGATCGTTTTCATCGTGTTCCAGCTGTCCACCGGGCGATCGTTAATGGCAACGATCAAATCGCCTTTCTGCATGCCGGCTTTTTTGGCAGGGTAGCCATCGGCGACCTCACCGACCACGGCCTTTAAGGGCGTCAAACCGGAAAAACCGACGTCATAGTAAGGAACATCGTCCCCCAGGATATCCTTGGCCACCCTGGTCTGAGGGGTCACGACGACGGTGGAAAAGGTATCACCACGCTTGATCGTAATGCGCAGCTCACCGCCCTTTCCATCGGCAATCAACCGGTTGATGTCGCCCCAGGCAACCACCGTTTGGCCATCGACGGACGCAACCAGGTCCCCGGCCCGCAAACCAACCCGGGCAGCCGAGCTTTCCTCGACCACATGGTTGACCACCGGACGGATATCTTCGGTGCCGATGAAGGTGAAAAAACCGGCATAGATAATCACCGCCAACAGCAGGTTGAAAAACGGACCGGCCGCCACGATCATGATCTTCTTGAACACATGCTTGTGGGTAAACGAATAGGGAAGCATCTGCGCATCAATTTCGGCATCGGGCTCATCGCCCACCATCTTGACGAATCCCCCCAGCGGAATGGCGGAGATTCGGTAATCGGTCATGCCCACAGTCTTGCCGAACAAGCGCGGTCCAAAACCAAGAGAGAACTTCTCAACACCGACGCCAAAGAGTCTGGCAACCAGGAAATGCCCCAATTCATGGAAAAAGATGAGAATGCCGAGAACGACAACAAAGGCAAAAATATTAGTGGTCATAGGCGATACGTTAACGCTCCTGCTTGCGGATCAGTGAAAGGGCCGTGTCTCTGGCCCAGCGGTCCGACTCGATGATCTGACCCAGGTCGGAACCATTTTTCCCGCCATGCCGGTTCATGGTCCTGTCGATAATCGGGAAAATTCCGTTAAACGACAATCGGTTATATAGAAACGCGGCCACGGCCACTTCATTGGCCGCATTGAGTACGGCGGGCATGGTTCCCCCCTGTTCACCGGCCCAATAGGCCAATTTCAGGCAGGGAAACCGCTCCAGGTCCGGATCCTCGAAGGTCAACCCACCGATGTGAGTAAAATCGGGCGCCGGAACATCCAGCGGCAGCCGCCGGGGGTGGGATAAACCGTAGGCGATGGCCCCCTTCATGTTCGGAACACCCATCTGAGCAATCACCGCGCCATCCGCATAGGTGACCATGGAATGAACGATGCTCTGTGGATGAATCACGACTTTGATCCGTTGAAAGTCGATATCAAAGAGCCAATGGGCTTCGATCACTTCCAGGCCCTTGTTCATCAAGGTGGCCGAATCGATGGTAATCTTGCTGCCCATGGACCAGTTTGGATGCCGGAGAGCCTCTTTCGGGGTGATGGCCGCGAAGGCCGCCGCCGGCCGGTTTAAAAACGGGCCGCCGGATGCGGTCAGCAGGATCTCGCGGATCGCGTTGTGCGCCTGGCCCGCCATACTCTGGAAGATGGCGCTGTGCTCGCTGTCCACTGGCATCAACTTGACACCGCGCCCGGCGATCTTTTCAATTACAATGGCACCGGCCATGACCAGGGTTTCCTTGTTGGCCAGGGCAATGTCCTTACCGGCATCTATGGCGGCAAGGGTCGGCACCAATCCGGCCGCGCCCACCATGGCGCCCAGCACCATGTCGGTTTCCTGGCAGGTGGCCGCTTCGACATAGCCTGCTTCACCAAAAACAATCTCCACATCCATGCCGGGCGGCAATAGCGCCTTCAATTGCCGGGCATGGTCGGCATCGATCACGGCCGCCAACCGGGGGGTAAAGCGGACGATCTGCCGGGCCAGCGACACCACATTGGTCTTTGCCGTGAGCGCGACGACCGCGAACCGATCCGGGAACTGCTTAACAATTTCGAGGGCATTGGACCCGATGGAGCCGGTTGCACCCAGTATGGAAAGTAATTTCATGGTAGTATGCTCGTTTAATACCGATCAGAATATACTGATTTTCAGCAGATAGGCAAGTGGTGAGGCAAACAGCAGGGCATCCAGCCGATCAAGAAATCCCCCGTGACCGGGAAGCAGCGTCCCGGAATCCTTGATCCCCGCCGATCGTTTGAATTCAGAGGCAAATAGATCGCCCACCTGCCCGGCCACACCGATGACCAGGGCAAAGACGATACATGGCAGAACCGCAAGCAACGGCAGCAGAACCATTTTAAACGAAATCGCAACGGCGATGTTGGCCACCAGGCCCCCGATACTGCCCTCGATGGTTTTCTTGGGGCTGACCCAGGGGCAGAGTTTACGGCGTCCCAGATAGGTGCCGGAATAATAGGCCCCGGTGTCACCGGCGGCAACAATGCAAAGTATCCAGATAATCCACTGGGCGCCGCTCTCGCCCGATCGGATAAGGGGTAGAAATGAAAGAAAAACGGAAATATAAACCACGCCCAGCACCTGCTTGGCCACCAGGTGAGGGGCTTGGGAATCGTCTTTGAAAATGGGCAGGGTCAATGCGGCCACCAGGATCAGGTCCACGGCAACGATCAGCGGCGCATGAACCATGCCGCCGCGATAAACCACCCAGACGATAACCGGCGAGAGGCCAAGCCCGAGCAAGGGAATCAATCGCACCGGACCAACGGCCTCCGGTTTGAAGACCGCCCGGTAATATTCCCACAAGGTCACCACACTGACGACGGCGATCAGCAGGGCGAAGACCGAACCGCCTGCCGCAACCAGCAAATAGACGATGGGAACGGAGACAATTGCTGTGATCCAGCGTTTCAGGTGCATGGGGACACCGAACCGAATCGACGTTCCCGATTCTGATACGCCTTGAGGATTTGCCTGAATTCATCCTCGCCGAAATCGGGCCAGAGGGTCGTTGTAAAAAAAAGCTCCGCATAGGCGATCTGCCAGAGGAGGAAATTGCTGATGCGCATCTCACCGCTGGTGCGAATCAGCAGGTCCACGTCCGGCATGCCGCGCGTGTACAGGTGATCGGAAACCATTTCGGACGTCACCGCAGCCGGATCGATTTTCCCCTCCCGGGCGGCGGTGGCCATCTGTTTGACCATATCGACGATCTCCGCACGGGCCCCATAGCTAAGGGCCAGATTCAAGACCATCTTGGTGTTGTTGGCGGTGGCCGCCATACCCGCCTTCAGGTTTTCGCGAACCGCACCAGGCAACCGGTCGAACTGACCAATGGTGTTGAGCCGGATCCCGTTGTCGACCATCGTCCGGCGTTCCGATGTCAAAAAACGTCGCAGCAGCAACATGAGTCCGGAGACTTCGGCTTTGGGGCGCTGCCAGTTTTCGGTAGAGAAGGCGTAGAGGGTGAGCGTAGCGATATTGAGTTTACGGGCGGTTCGTACGATGCGCCGCACGGCATCCGCCCCTTTTTCGTGCCCGTTGATGCGGTTCAGCAGCCGTTTTTTAGCCCAGCGGCCGTTGCCGTCCATGATGATGGCAACATGTTTGGGCATCCGGTCGGGGTCGAGTTCATTCCACATCGAAGCGGAGGAACTAGAATTCAAGGATCTCTTTCTCTTTGTTTTGGTAAATTCCATCGATGCGGTTGATATACTCGTCGGTGATCTTCTGCACACGGTCTTGGGCCTTGAAGGCAGCGTCTTCCGAGATATCACCGTCTTTTTTAAAGCCCTTGAGCAGTTCATTGGAATCACGACGGATATTTCGTGTGGCGACCTTGTGTTCCTCACACATTTTGCCGACGACCTTGACCAACCCTTTGCGGCGATCCTCGGTCAATGGCGGGATGGAAATACGGATCAGTTTGCCGTCGCTGGACGGCGTCAGGCCGAGATCAGACTTCAAGATCGCCTTTTCAATCTCCTTGATGGCGGAAACATCCCAGGGTTGGATGACAATCAGGCGACTTTCGGGAACCGACAACGAGGCCATCTGGTTCAGTTGGGTCTGTGTACCGTAATAATCGACACGGATGCCGTCCAACAGTGACAGCGACGCCCGCCCGGTCCTTACATGCTTGAGTTCATTATCAAGATCGGTGATGGTTTTGCTCATCCGATCTTTGGTTTCTTGAAGTGTGGCTTCGATCATGGCTGAGTCACCTCGTTGGCACGGGGTTAGGGTCGAAACGGCATTTATCCGCCGATGGTGGTCCCGACCGTTTCTCCGCAGACCACCTTTTGAATGTTTCCCTTTTCCTTCAGGTTGAACACCACCAAGGGCAGTTGATTGTCCATGGCCAGTGAAATCGCGGTCATATCCATGATTTTCAACTGCCGTTCGAGTATTTCCATATAACTGATATTTTTGATAAAACGGGCATTGGAATTGCGCTCTGGATCGGAATCATACAACCCGTTCACCTTGGTGGCCTTGAGCAGAATCTGAGCATGGATTTCCTTGGCGCGCAGCACCGCCGCCGTGTCGGTGGTGAAATAAGGGTTTCCGGAACCGGCGGCAAAGATGACAACCCGCCCTTTTTCCAGATGCCGCAATGCACGACGAAGGATATACGGTTCCGCCACCTCATGCATGAAGATCGCCGTCTGCACCCGGGTCTGAATACCTTTTTTCTCCAGCGCATCCTGCAGGGCCAGGCTGTTTAACACCGTGGCCAGCATGCCCATGTGGTCGGCCGACGTCCGCTCCATGCCAAAAGAACTGGCCGCCACACCGCGAAAAATATTTCCGCCACCGACCACAATGGCCAGTTGTACATTCAGTTCAACGACGTCACGGACCTCTTCGGCCACGTAGGAGAGCATATTGGGGCAGATGCCGAAACCCTGATCACCCATCAGGGCTTCACCGCTCAATTTAAGCAGGATCCGTTTGAATTTTGACGCCACGGTTATTCCATCCCGATCTGGAATCTGGCAAATCGTTTGATGGTTATCTTTTCGCCGGTTTTGGCGATCACTTCATTCAGATAATCGGCAATGGTCTTGTCCGGCTCCTTGACGTACTGCTGATTCATCAGGCAGCTTTCCTTGAAGAACTTGTTCATCTTGCCTTCTGTAATTTTCTCGACCATCTGCTCAGGTTTGCCCATTTCGATGGCCTGGGCCTTGTAAATTTCACGTTCCCGGTCGATCACGTTCAGAGGAACATCTTCGGGAACGATGCTCACCGGATTGGTGGCCGCCACATGCATGGCGATATTTTTGACAAATTCGTTAAAATCTTCCGTCTTGGCCACAAAATCGGTTTCGCAGTTCACTTCAACCATAACGCCGATCTTGCCGCCCATGTGGATGTAAGACTGCACAGTGCCTTCGGAAGTAACCCGGCCGGCCCGTTTGGCGGCGGTGGCAATTCCTTTTTTTCTCAGGAAATCGACGGCCTTTTCGAGATCGCCGTCGCATTCACCCAAGGCGTTTTTACAATCCATGATACCGGCTCCGGTTTTTTCCCGGAGTTCTTTCACCATTGTTGCACTGATACCTGACATGTAAATTATTCTCCCGTCGATTTTTCTTCTGAGGGTGCTGCTTCCGAGGGTGCTGCTTCCGAAGGTGTTGCTTCC
>DEIP01000100.1:36586-43255 GCA_002352605.1 Desulfobacteraceae bacterium UBA2771
TGCTTCCGAAGGCGCTGCTTCCTCTGTGGGTTCATTATTTTCGGCGGCGCCGGCCCCTTTGCGGATAATCTCAACCACCGGTCCGTCGGTGCCGTTGGAAATCACTTTTCGCTCACCGGGTTTAAGTTCTGCCGCGGCGGTCTCCAATTCGGTTTCTTCTTCATCCTTGTCTACTTCAGCCTGCTGGCGCTCGTTGTAGCGGTCTCTGCCTTCGATGCAGGCATCGGCCATTTTCGAACTGATCAACCGGATCGCGCGGATGGCGTCATCATTTCCGGGAATGACAAGATCGATTTCCCCGGGATCGCAATTGGTGTCGACGATGGCCACGATGGGGATACCCAGCCGGCGCCCCTCACGAACGGCAATGGCTTCATTTTTCGGATCGATGATGAAAATAACGCCGGGCAATTTGGTCATGCTGCGGATGCCGCCCAGGGTGTTGTCCAGTTTCGTGCGTTCCTTGCCCAGTTTCAAACGCTCTTTTTTTGGAAACAGGCTGATGGATCCGTCGTTTTCAATGGTGTTGAGATAGTTCAGGCGGTCGATACTTTTCTTGATGGTCTGAAAGTTGGTCAGCATGCCGCCCAGCCAACGGTTGTGAACATAGTACATTTCGGCACGGTTGGCCTCTTCATAAATGGATTCCCGGGCCTGCTTCTTGGTCCCCACAAACAGCACCGATTTTCCGGCCGCCACCGTGTCGACGATAAAGTCATAGGCATCTCGGAACATCCTGACGGTCTTCTGCAGATCGATAATGTAGATGCCGTTTCTGGCCCCAAAGATGTATGGTTTCATTTTTGGGTTCCAGCGCTTGGTCTGATGGCCAAAATGGACACCGGCCTCAAGCATCTCTTTCATTGTCACGTAAGCCATTGTTTTCTCCTTACTTGCTTGGTTTATCCTTCGCCCGCTTCATTCCTGAATCCGACTTTCCACCGAAAGCACCGGGATCGGGTCCACGGACGTGTGGTTTAAAAACGAGTGTATTTAACAAAATTAGTCTTCTGCCGCAAGCCTAAAATGACTAATTTTCGATTCATCAGGAGAATGACCTGAAGGCTGAAGCCTTTTGGAGCGAAAGGGATTCAGTCTTTTTTTATTCCAACCGTTCGCCGACGGATCTATCCGAAACCGATTTTCCGGAATAACCAATCAAACCATTTTCGTCATCAGCGCGATACGATCGTGGCCGCTGTAGTCCTTGACAATTCGCAGGGAAGTGTATCGGCCGACCGCCGCGGCGATGGACTGAATCTCTGTTTTCTGGTCATAGCCCATTTCCAGGGCGACATGGCCGCCCGGACGCAGATAATGGTGGGCCGATTCAATGATGCGTCGAAGGCACGCGAGGCCGTCAGCGCTTCCATCCAAAGCGATCCTGGGTTCATGATTGCGAATTTCCGGCTGCAGTTCGTTTATATCGCTGCTGCGGATATAAGGCGGGTTGGAAACGATCAGATCGAACGTCTCGTTGCCCGGCAACAGGGCCGCATCCCAATTCCCGCAAAACCAGCCGATTCGTTCCTCCACGCGGTGTTTTCGGGCATTTTGCCGGGCCGTCTGCAAGGCCGCAACCGATCGGTCCATGGCCAGGTATCGATGCTCGGGATGGTCGTGCGCCAGGGCAATGACAATGGCCCCTGATCCGGTGCCCATCTCCAGCACCCGCTTCGGCGATTTGGCGCAATCATCGAGAAGGGGTAGTACCGCCTCCACCAGGCACTCGGTTTCCGGGCGGGGAATCAGCACCGACGGATTGACCGTCAATGTCAGGGACCAGAATTCGCGGACCCCGGTAATATAGGCCACCGGTTCACCCGCCAACCGTCTTTTGATGGTTGACTTGAAGCGTGCCAGTTCATCTTCACACAAAGGCTGGTCGTGGTTCAGATAAAGGTCGATGCGACGGGTGCCCAAGGTATGGGCCAGCAAGATTTCCGCCTCGCTGCGGGCATTTTCAACCCGATGATCCTTAAAATAACCGGCCGTCCAACGCACAAGGTCCAGCGAGGTCCAGGTCGAACGCCTAGACATCGAGGCGTTCGGCATGCTGGAGTGCCTGACTCTGGGAGTGGGTAATCAGCGGATCAATCACCTCGTCCACGGCACCTTGCAAAATTGTCTCCAGTCTATACAGGGTCAACCCGATGCGGTGGTCGGTGACCCGACCCTGGGGGAAATTGTAGGTTCGAATCCGCTCACTGCGATCGCCGCTGCCCACCTGGTTTCTGCGGTTTTGGGAGCGCTGCTCGTTCTGTTCCCTGACCATCTGGTCAAACAGACGGGAACGCAGCACCTTCATCGCCTTGGCCTTGTTCTTGTGCTGGGATTTTTCATCCTGGCAGGTCACCACCAAACCGGAGGGCAGGTGCGTGAGACGTACCGCCGAATCGGTGGTATTGACGCTCTGGCCGCCGGGACCGGAGGATCTAAAAACATCCACCTTCAGTTCATTGGGGTCGATATTGAGTTCGATCTCCTCGGCCTCGGGCAGCACCGCCACGGTTACGGCAGAGGTATGAATCCGTCCCTGGGTCTCGGTGGCAGGCACCCGCTGAACCCGGTGGGTACCACTTTCGAATTTCAGGCGGCTGTAGGCCCCCTTGCCGTTAACGTTGGCAATGATCTCCTTGATCCCTCCCACCCCGGTCGTATGATGGTCCATCACCTCCACCTTCCAGCCGCGACCATCGGCATATCGTTGGTACATTTTGAACAGGTCGCCGGCAAAGAGTCCGGCTTCATCGCCGCCGGTACCGGCACGGATTTCCAGGATCACATTCTTGTCGTCCAGCGGGTCCTTGGGAACCAAAAGGATTTTCAACGCCTCCGTGAGCCGTTCCTTCTCCTTTTCCAGTCGGTCGACCTCCTCGCCGGCCATTTTCTTCATCTCGGGATCATCATCGGCAAGCAGTTCGAGGCTGTCATCCAGTTCGCGATCCACCCGTTTGAACTCCCTGAATGCAGCAACGATGGGTGAAATCCCCGCGTGTTCACGAATAAATTTTTGATAGGCGTCTCTGTCCTGAACCACCTTCGGGTCTGACAATAGCCGCTCCAACTCCTGGAAACGATCTTCAACACCTTTTAATTTATCAAACATGTGTACCACCAATTCATAACGGGAAATCACCGTAACCGTTCAACGGCAGATCCGTTCGATATGGGAGATAGAGGCCGGGTACTGGGAATTTCAGGGCGGGTGCGTCCCGGAACCGGTGTTAACCGGGCACCGGACGCAGCCTTAAGGAAGACAGAGCAGAAACGCTACCGGTTCTGGAATTTTTCGTATTTTTTTCTGAATCGTTCGATACGGCCGGCGGTATCCACCAGCTTCTGCTTGCCGGTAAAAAACGGGTGGCATTTGGAGCAGATTTCGACGCGTATGTCCTTTTTCGTCGAACCCACCTCAATGACACTACCGCAGGCACACTGGACAGTTGTTTCGGAATAATCCGGGTGAATGTCAGTTTTCATTGTAATTCCAACTCCCTATATTCATTTTAAGCACTCATTGAATCCAAGAAATCCGCATTATGCTTCGTTCCGTTCATTTTTTCAAGTAAAAATTCGAGGCTGTCCGCCGGGTTTAAGGAGGAAAACAGTTTTCTGAGGATCCAAACCCGGTTCAAGGTGATGGCGTCGAGGAGCAGTTCCTCCTTGCGGGTGCCCGATTTCTTAATGTCGATGGCCGGGAAGATACGCCTGTCGGCCAGTCGACGATCCAGCTGAATTTCCATGTTGCCGGTGCCCTTGAACTCCTCGAAAATGACTTCATCCATGCGTGAGCCGGTATCCACCAGGGCGGTGGCGATGATGGTCAGGCTCCCCCCCTCCTCGATATTCCGGGCGGCACCGAAAAAACGCTTGGGCCGCTGCAAGGCGTTGGAGTCCACACCACCGGAGAGAATCTTGCCGCTGGGGGGCATCACCGAGTTGTAGGCACGGGCCAGCCGGGTAATGCTATCCAACAAGATCACCACGTTCTTTTTGTGCTCCACCAACCGCTTGGCTTTTTCAATGACCATCTCGGCCACCTGTACATGGCGTTCGGCCGGTTCGTCGAAGGTGGAGCTGATCACTTCGCCTTTCACCGATCGCTGCATATCCGTGACCTCTTCCGGACGCTCATCGATGAGCAGGACGAAAAGCACGATATCCTTGTGATTTTTTACGATGCAATTGGCAATGCATTGAAGCAACATGGTTTTACCGGAACGAGGCGGCGAGACAATCAGTCCGCGCTGGCCGAAACCAATGGGTGTCAACAGGTCCATGATCCGGGCGGAATAGTTTTCCGCACCAGTCTCCAGGTTCACTTTGTTTTCCGGATAGAGGGGCGTCAGATTGTCGAAAAGGATTTTATCCCGAGCCACTTCCGGATCTTCGTAGTTGACGGCCTCCACCTTCAGCAGCGCAAAATAGCGCTCGGACTCCTTGGGCTGGCGGATCTGTCCGGAAACGGTATCTCCGGTTCTCAGGCTGAACCGCCTGATCTGCGACGGTGATACATAGATATCGTCAGGGCCGGGCAGATAATTGTAGTTGGGGGCACGCAAAAAACCGAATCCGTCGGGCAGGATTTCCAGGGTCCCCTCCCCGAAAATCAGTCCGTTTTGTTCAATCTGGGCCTGGAGCAAAGAGAATATCAGTTCCTGCTTGCGCATCCCCGCAGCCCCTTCGATATTCAGATCCTTGGCCATTTTGGTCAGTTCACTGATCTTCTTGTTTTTCAGTTCTACGATGTTCATCCACACACCCCGTTTTAGGATTGATTTTCACCCGCCAGCTGCAAGTATTTCCCAGTAAAAGCGCTCTATATGAAAAACAACAGCGATCCCGATTTCCGGTTTTTCAAGATGAGGAAAAAGACCTGCACCCTAACCCAGCATTTCGGATTCCACTCTGCAACGATGCCTTCCGGGTGAATTGGGTTGGACTGTCGGTTTTTTGGAGGAAAATACGTGTTTTTATGATAGAAGTTATTTGAATTTACTCACCATGCGAGCCTGTACGTGAGACCGTGAAACTGTTATACCATGAACCCGCCGGTGTCAAGGGATTTTGAACCGTTTGACGGTCGCCTTGTCATCAGCGGCAGGCCAACCGGCCGTATCGGCACGTGGCAAAGACGAAAATATGTGCGAAATGAATGCGTTAAACGACATCAACCTCGATTTTCTGCCTGACTGCATTGATGGTGTCTATCTGGTTGGCGGAACGATACGGGATCTGCTGGCGGGTCATACCCCGGCAGACATCGACCTGGTGGTGGACGGGGACATTACGCGTACCGCCGCAAAAATCGCCGCAAAAATCGGCGGCAGGGTCATCGATCTGGGGAAAAAGGGCTTTGCCGTCCTGCGGGTCGCATCACCGGATGCAACCATCGACATCACGCCCCTTGCCCATCCATCCATCGAAGCCGATTTGCTGCAACGTGATTTCACAATCAATGCCATGGCCTACGACGTCAAGGCCAAGCGGCTGGTGGACTGCACCGGCGGGCGGGCGGATATGCAGCGGAAAATAATTCGCATGGTTTCACCGGCGGCCTTTGAACGAGACCCGGCCAGGCTGGTACGGGCCTACCGGATGGCGGCGGTGTTTCAATTTTCCATATCCGCCGAGACCCAGGAGACCATCGGCAACAATCGCCACCTTGTCACCAGCGTTTCCGGCGAACGGGTCCGGGCAGAACTATTCAAGATATTCAACGCCGTCGATTCCGCTCCTGTCATGATGCGCATGGCCGCCAGCGGACTGCTCACATCTATTTTCCCGGAACTGCACCCGGCCATCGGGTGCACACAAAACCGCCACCATCAATTCGACGTATTTGATCACAGTCTCCGGGCCTATGAAGAACTGGAGACCCTGCTGTCCGGGTTTGGCGCCCGTTTTCCGAATCTTGCGCGGCTCACCGACCCGGCAGATCTGTCCGACCACACGGCCATACTAAAATATGCCGCCCTGCTTCACGATGTGGGCAAGCCGGCCACCCGGCGGGTCGACGAGCACGGACGGGTCCACTTTTTCGGCCACGCGGCGAAGAGTGCCGACATCGCCACCGGGATCAGCCACCGCTTAAGGCTGTCCAAAAAACAGCGCGAGGTTTCCGATTCCGTTATCCGAAACCATATCCGGCCGCTCTTCCTGTTCCTGGCATCCGAAAAAGGCACCCTGAGCCGGCGTGGCATGGTCCGTTTTTTTAGACGGTGCGACGGTTTGACCCTGCCGATCATCGTGCACACCATGGCGGACATCGTGGCCAAGGCCGATACCCTGGGAGGCGGTGACGGTAGATTCATCACCTTTTGCGATCATCTGTTCGACACATATATCGACACCATCAACCGACAGGCTGCCGTGCCACCGCTGATCAACGGGCACGATCTCATCACCGTTTTCGGCCTCTCCCCGTCCCCCCGTTTTAAGCACATATTGAACCTGGTAAATGAACGGCGCCTCTGCGGAGAACTGAACAACCGGGATCAGGCCCTTGAATGGGTCGGCACCCACCTCCTAATAAAAGCCCGAAGACGGCCGGCAGCGGACAGAAGTCGGAAACCAGCTCCCAGGACGCAGGACCCGAAACCACAAATCAGAGACCGGAAACCAAAATGAATAGTTTAACCCATCAGGGCAATCGCATGTAGAAAT
>DEIP01000119.1:0-2250 GCA_002352605.1 Desulfobacteraceae bacterium UBA2771
ACCGTGGGCAGGGCTTCGTGGTACTCCGCTTCCGTAAAGATCAGTTCGTGATGGTTGCATCCGATATGTTCGGCCGCAATGCGGGAGGCTTTTACATCGTCGCTTAAATCACCGTTTTCATCCCGCATGCCCACCACGAAGGTATGGAGATTGGGAATCTCGTCGGCGGCGATGGCCGCCACTAGACTGCTGTCCAGACCGCCGCTGCAAAAAGCACCCACCGGAATCTCGGGGTCCGCCAGAAGACGGTCTTTCACCGCCTTTATAAATGTGTTTTTAATTATCTCACAGGTTTCATCCACGTCCGTCAGAATATGCTCCTGAATTTCAGGAATGGTGTAAAATTTGACGAACCCTTCTCCGGGCGTGTAGTAGTGACCGGCCGGGAACTCATGGACTTCATCAACACCCGCCAGGGTCATGGCGCCCAGTTCAGATGTAAAATAAAGATTTCCATTATGATAGCCGTAATAGAGGGGTTTGATGCCGATGGGATCCCGCGCCATCATGAAGTTGTCGCCTTCGAAAATGGCAAAGGCGAACATGCCTTCGAGCTGTTTGACACATTCGGGGCCGTGCTTTTTGTACAGTTGAAGGATCACCTCCGTATCCGACTGGGTGGTAAACCTGAAGGCGCCATTTAACCCCTTTTTTAACGACTGAAAATTATAGATTTCCCCGTTGCAGACGATGCCGCAGTTTCCATTGTCCGCCAGAATGGGTTGGTGACCGTGGGCCACATCCACAATGGACAACCTTGTTTGTCCCACCACACCGTTTTGATGTTCGTGAATTCCCCGGTCATTGGGACCCCTATGGGGCAGCGCATCCAACATTTTATTGATGGTTTCTGTATCCTTAACTCCAAAACATCCAGCAATGCCACACATAATGAATATCTCCTTTGGTCGCAACAAATTATTCCGGGTAGATTGCGCTTAATGGACGAAGATCTTACCCAGATTCGCGGTGGTTAGCGCATCCTCCATATACATCCCCAGGCCGGTATGGCGAATAGATTCCATTCCCCGGTCGTCATAGACCACGTTTTCCACTTGAGGTGCGTCTTCCGGTGTAACGGTTTCCGCAATTTCGATGGTTCTTTCAAGTTTTTCAAATGAAAAATCGATCAGATAGCGCAGGAAGGCAAAGGGGTGGCGAATCATGTGAAAGCCATATTTCATGCACAGGGCCTGCCCCATCTTGGCGTCTTCATAAGCGCGGTCCGTGAGGTGCTCTTCATGGGTGGTGCCGGCACTCTGAAAAGTCGGCAGATCCAACATGAGGTTGAGGTGCGTCATGAGCAGGTTTAGATAATTGTGGCTCACCAGGCCGTAATTGGGGTTATATTCAATGCTGGGGTCCGCAATGGTGGGATAGCCCGCATGAACGCAGGTGACGCCGGGATTCAGCAGCTGGGCCGCGCAAATACCGAACAAAACCTCTGCATGGGTCATGGAAAGCACGCCGTTATAGCAGTAAGGTGCGCTGATGCCGGCCATTGGCATGGCCGAAATGAATGTAGGAAGTCCGGATTTGACCACATTTACGAAATTTTCGGAGAAATTTTCGTTCACTTCCAGGGGCGGCCGCGTCAGGCAGAACACGATCATGATGTTCTTTCTTTCTTCATAAATTTCAAGGGCCCGGGCCAATGCCTTGTCCGACGTCACGGCGAAATAGAGGGGCTTCGAACAGTTTTCCGCCATGAGGGTCATCTGTTCTACTTCATCCTTCAGTTTGATGCCGCGTCCCATGCCGCCCACCGGACCACTCTTCTGGGCGATTCGGGCAATACGGGCCGCATGTTCGGTGGTGGGGAAAATACCGCCCTGGCCTTTTTGGTCGTCGTAAACATAAGGGGCCGTCCCCCCGATGAAAAAGCTCTTAAGGGGAACAAAAAACTCATTCACCCCGGGGGTGGTTTTAAGACATTGCTCCACCAGGTCACCCATGAGATAAATTCGATCTTCGTAAACGGCGGCCAGCCCTTCCGCTTCAAGCTTTTTAAAGACCTGCTGCATGTCCGGCTGTTTGCATCCCACGCCCAGGTTTTCCAGTATCCACAAGGCGTCCTGATGGGAACGCATCAGCATTTCTACAACCGATTCGCCCAGTATGGACGTTGATTTTTTTACTTGCGCGTCGTTCAAAAATTTCTCCTCATCTAAAAAAATTGAGGCCCGACATTGGACCTGTTCATCGCATCAATTGGGTGATTTGTTAAAATTACTCTAAAAATAAGTTTCG
>DEIP01000119.1:2344-3466 GCA_002352605.1 Desulfobacteraceae bacterium UBA2771
GGGGAAAGGGCTGAAAAAAACCAAGGCGTCATTTGCGGTCAGGTGACCTTCAGATCCTGAACGTCGAGCATGTCGGTGAGCCGTTTAAGGGTCAAAGCGATCTCGTCGATTGCCTTAGGAGAGAGGCTGTTGAGTCCGTCAACAATTTTTTGCTGAATAGGCGGCGGGGCGTTTTCCGCGAGGGCTTCGCCGGCTTTCGTCAATTCCACGGTCACCACCCGGCGATCCGGCGATATTCTTGATCGTTTCACAAGGCCTTTATTTTCCAGCCGGTCTATAATCCCGGTCACCGTACTGGAATTGACCATCACATGTTTCGCAATCTGAGAGGGAGAAAGCGGGCCGTTTTCATGAAGGGCCATCAGACAATTGATCTGGGCGGAGCTGACGTTGTAAATCTTGTTCAATTCCTTTGTGTAATGCTCCCCCGCCTGCATCAATCGGCGAATGGCGTAAACAATCTCTTTCGTTCGTATGGCATGATAGTCTTGGGATATTTCAGACGGCGTATCTTCACAGGTTTCAGGCATAATCAGTTCCTCGAACGTATGAAATTTTCGAACATACTAACATAAGGGGTAATTTTCGAGCAATAAAATAATGTGCATCGATTTCAAGAAGGTAAAGCATGATACAATTAAAGCAAGTTTCCAAGTCGTTTGATGAAGGCTGTTCCTATGCTGTAAAAGACCTCTCTTTAAGGGTCAATACAGGTGAGACTCTCGTACTGTTGGGATCGTCCGGTTGCGGCAAAACCACCACCCTTAAGATGATTAACCGGCTCATTGAACCGACTGAAGGGCGTATCGAAGTGGGTGGCGAGGATATCATGAAACAGGACCCGGTTGTGCTGCGGCGGCGGATCGGCTATGTTTTCCAAGGGATCGGGCTTTTCCCGCACATGACCGTTGAACAGAATGTGGGGCTGGTGCCGCGGATTTCAGGTGAACCCATTGAAAAAAGAAATGCGAATGCTCACCAACTCCTGGAAATGGTAGGACTCCATCCCGAAACGTTTGCCAACCGGTTTCCGGCCGAACTCTCCGGTGGTCAGCAGCAACGGGTAGGCGTCGCCCGCGCACTGGCAGCTGATCCGGACTACCTGCTCATGGATGAGCCGTT
>DEIP01000187.1:0-1803 GCA_002352605.1 Desulfobacteraceae bacterium UBA2771
GTTATTTTTTGCCAGGCCCTAAAGGAAAATGACAGCGATTTCCCTTTCCCCCCTCTTGCGCCTCGCCCATCACATGGGTGAAGATGGGGATGAACAGGTCCACATTGACGAGAGCAATCACCTTGGCTGCGTTTGGCGACACTTACTGTAGCCATTTTTTCAGAATGGGCGACCCATCTACTCCTTGAATTGCATATCGTAGAGCTCTTTGAACCGTCCGTTCAACTGCAATAGTTCCGAAAGGGTTCCGGACTCCACGATCCGGCCCGCTTCCAGCACAAAAATACGGTCGGCCTTTCGAATGGTGCTGAGCCTGTGGGCCACTGTCAGGATCGTCCGTGTTCCCTTGAGTCCTTCGATAGCCCTTTGAACATGCCCTTCACTCTCCGCGTCCAGGGCCGATGCCGCCTCGTCCAGCATCAGAATGGCGGGCGCCACTAAAATGGCCCTGGCAATGGCAATGCGTTGCCGCTGCCCACCGGATAGCAGGCTCCCCATATCCCCCACAGTGGTGTCATACCCTTTGGGCTGTGCCATAATAAAGTCATGGGCATAAGCCGCTTTTGCTGCGGCCTCGATCTCGCGGGTGCTTTTTTCGGGGTCGCCATAACTGATATTATACGAAATGGTTTCATTAAAAAGCAGAATATCCTGGTTCACAATCCCGATGCGTCTCCGAAGAGATTTCAGCGTCACATCGCGCACATCGTTTCCATCAATGAGAATGGCGCCTCCCGTGACGTCGTAGAACCGGGGGATCAGATCCAGCAGGGTACTTTTCCCGGCGCCGGTGGACCCCACAAAGGCCGCCATCTCCCCTTCCTTCAGTTTAAAGGAAACATCCCTGAGAACCGGTTCCGTTGGTGCATAGGCAAAGTTCACGTGATCAAATTCAAGGGTTCCTTTTTGGCGGGAAAGGGCCTTTGCGTTTGCTGTGTCCCGGATATCGGGCACCGTCCTCATAATTTCGAAAACCCGGTCTGTGGCGCCCTGAAGGGTCTTGATGTGGTTGTTCACCAGGGCCAGCCGCTTGATGGGCCGATACACCCGGGAAAAGGCATAGGCCATGGCCAGAAGTTCGCCCAGGGTATGATGAAAATAGACCTTTCCAATGATCAGAATAGCGGGCATCACCAGAAAGACCACCGTGTCCATCAAGGGTCCCAAGCCCAGATGCCAACGATTCCACCGCATGATTTTTTTGTATAGATTTTCCGCCAGGCCGCTGAAACGTTCCGACTCGCGCCTCCCCGTAAAAAATCCCTGCACCACTTTGAGGCAGAGAAGGGTTTCATGGTAGGTTGATGTAACATCTGCGGTAGCGTTTTGGACCAGGGTAGAGTTTTTCTTCACCTTTCGGCCGAACAGCCGGATCAAGAGGGCAATCAGGGGCACCATGAAAAAGACCAGCAGGGTCATCTTAAAGTTCATCACAAACAGGTACATGAGGAAAACAAGAGCTGTCAGGGGGTATTCGATCAGGCCCAGAAGAATTTCCGCAATCAGACCCTGCAATACGGACAAATCCGCCGTGGATCGGGCGATGAGCTCACCTGATTTTGTTTTGTGATGGAACCCTTGGGGCAGGGCAATAAACTTGTTAAACAGGTCGATCCGGACGGATTTCACGGCCTTATTGGAAAAAGAGGCCGCAGCCAGGCCGGCCAGGTAGGTGGTGACGGATTTGATGAAAATCGATACAAAGGCCACCAGGGTCAGCAAGACCAGGAGCCGGTTGGGCGAAATATCTTTCACCACCGTCACATCTGTTCGTTTGATGGAAAAGAGTGAATCGCCGTCAAA
>DEIP01000187.1:1841-4821 GCA_002352605.1 Desulfobacteraceae bacterium UBA2771
AAAGGTTGAAGCAGATAAACCGGCACCACCTGAAAAAGGGAGGCCACGATCATCAGGGCCAGGGCGATTATAACCATGCCCCGGTGGCGTTTTACATAGGCGGCAATCTCTTTGCCCAGAATCTTGTCTAACATAAAGTATCGTGCGCAGTCTGAAAGTTCAAAACTGCCTAAAGCGCTCCTATTAGTCTTGAAATGACAATCCGCTGCACTTCCGACGTCCCCTCTCCGATTTCCAGGAGCTTCTGGTCCCGGTAGAACCGTTCCACGTCATATTCCTTCATAAGGCCGTATCCCCCATGGAGTTGAACCGCGTGGTTGGCGCACCGGTACATTACTTCGGAACAGTGAAGCTTGGCCATGGCCGCTTCCTTGGAAAAGGGTTTGTTCCGGTCCCTGAGCCAGCAGGCCTTGTACAGAATAAGCCGGGCGCATTCGATTTCCATCGCCATATCCGCCAGTTTAAATGCGTTCACCTGAAAATGGGATATGGATTTTCCAAATTGGACCCGCTCTTTGCTGTATTTCAGAGCCAGATCGAAACACCCCTGGGCACCACCCAGTCCCATGGCGCCGATGGACAACCGACCGCCATCCAGGGTCTGCATCATTTGATGGAACCCATCGCCTATGGGTCCCAACATATTTTCTTTGGGTACGCGGCAATCGTCAAAATAGAGCTCGCTGGTGTTGGAGGCGCGCCACATGAGCTTGCCGTGCATTTCCCGTGTTTCGAATCCCGGCGTGCCGGTTTCGATGAGAATGCAGGAAAGCTCGGGCCGGCCATCCTCACGGGTGCCGGTGCGGCAGAGGGCTGTGACGCCCGATGTAATATCAGTGGAGGCATTGGTGATAAAGATTTTGCTGCCATTGATCACCCATTCATCCCCATCCGGAACGGCGGTTGTCTTGGAATTGGCGGCATCCGAACCGGCATCCGGTTCCGTGAGGCCAAACCCCCAGAGCGCCTCTCCGCTGCACAGCTTGGGAAGATACCGCTGTTTCTGCTCTTCATTCCCAAAATAGTAAAGGGGCCCAATACCAAGGGAATTGCCCGCTGCCACGGTGGCGGCATGGGAACCATCGATTCGGGCAATCTCTTCGGTAGCAATAATATAAGAAACATAATCCATTCCCTGCCCGCCGTATTTTTCCGAAACAAACATCCCGAAAAGCCCCAGTTCAGCCATTTTTTTCATGGTTTCATAGGAAAATATCTCTTTTTCATCCAATTCTCCGGCAACAGGTTTGATCTCATTGACTGCAAAATCGCGAACCGAATTACGTAAAATCTCTTGTTCCATCGAAAGGCTAAAGTCCATATGCGAACTCCATAATTATGGCTCAACGCCGTTTGCGCTTCCTTGTTTACCAAAACCGGTTCAATGTACAGACTGGGACCAAAATCTGTCAACAAAAAAGGGAGTCAGAATATTTGATGGGTTATCTCAAAAAAATGTTGACAATGAGGTTAATGTTAATCTATAAATAAGCTTAACCTATAGCAAACATGAAGATGGAATTTTCGCGATGAATCTTGGCCCTTTAATTCGAAAACACCGGAAGGATAGAAAACTGACCTTAAAGGCGGTAGCGGAAAAAGCCGGTATTTCAGAAGGCTTCATGAGCCAGGTGGAAAACAATGTCAAATCCCCTTCGGTGGATACCCTGATGAAAATCTGCAATGCCATCGGGGTTAACGCCGGTGATATCTTGAACCAGATGAGTAAACAGGAACGCGTGGCCGTCATTCGAAAACAGGAATGGGATGACGTTGATCTGCCGCATACGGGGTTTATCACCCGTCGATTTTTTCCGCCTGAAAACCGAACCGTTATTGACAGCGCCATCCTTGTCCTCATGCCCAACAAATCCATTCCCGTCAGAAAAGACATCAAAAACGGACAGGAACTACTCTGCATTCTCAAAGGATCACTGGAGCTGGTGCGCACCGAGGAAACGGTTACGCTGTTTGAAGGAGACATTATTCATTACTGGTCGGATAAAGAAAAACAAAAAATCGTCAACCGCAATAAAAAGCAAGCGATTGCACTTTGGATCGGGACGCTCTGATCCAAGCCATGAATACGGGCCTTGGATATATGAGGCCAAACAGACAACCTGTAAAAATGGAGGGTAAGGCATGATTAAATTCAGTGATCGACAACTCAAAACCCCCAAACTCATGCGTCCGGTTTATCTGGTAACAGCAGGTCAATCAAAGTTCGACCGTGCCATACCGGAAAAGAGGACCGAGGAACTCTGCGTTGACGCCCTAACCATGGCGGCGCGGCTCATCGACAAAAGCCCCGCAGAACTGAAAAGTTACATTCACTCCTGCTACTACGGCCACTTTGCCGACCATTTCGGGGATCAGCTGTTGGGTGAGGCCGTGATTCATGACCGCCTGGGTCTGGACCCCTTAGGCAATATCGGAGTCAAAACCGGCGGCGCTACAGGCGGAAGCACTCTCTGGGAAGCGGTCAAAGCCGTGGCCTCCGGGTACTCGGACTGTACTCTGGCCATGGGCTGGGAACGCATGGACGAAGTCCCCACCGACGAGGGCAATCACCTCATTTCATGCGCGGCGGACAAGGACTGGGAGACGCCTTTAGGCCATATCTACACCGGGTATTATGCGGTTATGGCACAGAAATACTGGCAGGTATTCGGTAAGGAAGAAGAATCTTTCCGCCGAACCTTAGCTGAAATTTCCGTCAAACATCACGGTTATGCCCGCTTCAACCCCTACGCACAGGCCCCCATGGATATTACCGTGGACGATGTGCTCAACTCTCCCGTAGTGGCATATCCCTTACGGACCCTGGATTGCTGTCTCATGAGCGTTGGCGCCGCTTGCGCCATTATATGCGACGAAGACACCGCCATGAAATTGACCCATAACACAAAAAACAAGCCACTCAGAATCTGGGTGGCCGCCGGTTCCCATACCCTGAGGCCCGCCTGTCGTCGCGACATGG
>DEIP01000099.1:0-14034 GCA_002352605.1 Desulfobacteraceae bacterium UBA2771
GTTTTTGTTTTCATGATGCCGCTTATGAACGGTCATTGGGTTACTTTCCGTCTCAGCATCTTCTGCCGTCCCCGCCGTGTCTTGCTGTCCATGCGCCGTCGTGCGGAGCCGCGGGAGGGGCGGGTGGGTTTGCGCTTTTTTAGCGGCACCAAGGTGCCGCGAATCAGATGCATCAGGCGCATGCGCGCTGCATCCCGGTTCTTCTCGAGGGTGCGATGTTCCTGAGCCTTGATCACGATGACACCGCTTCTGGTGATGCGACGGTCCCGGCGGCGCAACAATTGCGCTTTGACGGATTCCGGCAGAGACGATGCACCGATGTCAAAGCGCAGATGCACTGCCGAAGCCACCTTGTTCACATTCTGCCCGCCGGCCCCCTGGGCGCGAATGGCCGTCATCTCAATTTCATCATCCGGGATGGACAATCGGTTGGATATTGGTAGCATTTTAAATGAACCGTTGGTGTTTAAAAAGGGGTCGCCCCCGTTTTATCGCCGACCATATGAGGAACGGCATGCCCTCGAAATACTTCCAGGATTACTACCCCGACGATTTTTCCCACTGTTATGGGTGCGGTCGCCTCAACCCAGAAGGCTTACAGATAAAAAGCTATTGGGAGGGCCAAGAGAGTGTCTGCCGCTTCCGGCCGGCATCCCATTATTCGGGCGGTGTGCCCAATAATTTGTACGGCGGCATGATTGGGTCTCTCATCGACTGCCACGGCGCCGCCACTGCGGCCGCAGCCAGACTCAAGGCCGATGGTTTCGAGATAACGGAAAGGCCGCTTCCCCGTTTTGTGACCGCCTCACTTAAGGTAGACTATCTCGCCCCGACCCCTCTGGACACCGAGCTGGAATTACGGGGTCGGGTAGCGGAGCTAAAGGAGCGCAAGGTCATCGTCGATATCACCCTAACCGCCCGGGGGACAACCTGTGCCCGGGGAAGGGTGGTCATGGTAAAATTGCCATAGTCCAATGATCGTTGCCGATCACAATGCTTCCCGGGCGCGGTCGATATTATCGATATCTCCCATGACGATCAGGATCATTCCCGCTTCGAGGACGAAGGAACTGGGGGGCCGAAATTCAAATTCGCCGTCCTTGCGCCGCACACCCAGGAGCAGCAGATTGAACCGGTCACGCAGACCGGATTTCATGATCGTCTTTCCCGCCAGGGTGGAGTTTCCGTTGACGGCAATCTGGTTGATGCGCAGCTCACCGCGCTCACTTCTCAGCATGTTATCGAGGAAATCCACGGCGGCCGGCCGGATCATCTCGGAGGCCATGCGCAAGGCGCCAATGCCGTTGGGAGAGACCACGGAGGTGGCACCGGCCTTGAGCAGCTTGGGCTCAAGCCGGCTGTTGGTCATGCGGGTGATGATGCGGGCGCCGGGGTTGAGCATGCGGGCGGTCATGGTGATGTACAAATTGTCGTTGTCCGACGGCAGACAGATGGTGATGCCGGTGGCCCGCTCGATGCCGGCGGCGATCAGGTTCTCGTCATCCGTGGCATCCCCAGGAACATGGTAAAGGCCCTTGATCAGACGAGACTGCTCGATGACGGCGTTGTCCTTCTCGACCAGCACGACGCTGGCTTTGCTGGTCACCAGTTCGACCGCCAGGGGGAAGCCGGTTTCCCCACCGCCGCAGACGATGTAGTGGCCGGACAGGGCATTGATCTTGTTTTCCATTGTTCTTCTCCTGAGCATGCCGGTCAACTCACCTTCGATCAGCATGGCCGTCAGTGTACTGATGCAGTATAGGATGATGCCCATGCCGAAAGTGATCAGCAGCATGGTGAAGATCTGGGCGCCGGGGTGTCCGGTAATCCCCAGCACTTCGCCGTAGCCCACGGTCGTCAGGGAGATAACGGTCATGTAGAGGCAATCGAGGAAGCTGGAATGGCCCTCGAAGATCAAAAAGTAGCCCATGCTCCCCATCAACATGGTTCCGATGAGGATCGCCACCGCATAGAATAACCGTCTTCTGATTCCCATATTGGCTGGGTGCTCTATTGGGGAAGTTCAAGTTTTATAAATGGATGAGAGATCTTATGATCATGGAACAATTTTGATTTCCGGTCAGAAATTATAAAACCCTTCGAAATCGCCGGTCTCAACCCACCTCCCCGGCCGAAACCCCGCAGACGGCAGCCATGGCCGCAGCGGCTGCAACAGGATCACCGGCCCGGGTGATGCAACTGATGACGGCGACCCCGGCCGCCCCGTGGGAAAAACAGTCCAAGGCATTTTCCGGACCAATGCCGCCGATGGCCGCCACCGGGACCACGGACCGATTGACGATATCACGCAGTCCGGAAAGCCCGTGCACGGCCTTGGCATCGGCCTTGGTGCCGGTGGGAAAGGTGGGACCGGCGCCGATGTAATCACAACACGCCAGGTCGGTATGCGCCAATTCCGCCATGCTGGAGACCGACACACCGACGATGGCCCGCGGCCCCATGACCCGCCGGGCCAACCGGGGCGGTGCATCATCCTGGCCCAGGTGAACGCCGTCGGCCCCCACGGCCCCGGCCAGCAGCACGTTGTCGTTGACGACAAAAGGCACCCGCGCGGACCGACAGAGCCGGCAGACAGCCGCTACCTCATCGAAGGCATCCAGGGAAAAGGATTTGTTGCGGTACTGGACCATCGTGGCACCGGCGCTCAGGGCCACACGCACCTGATCCATCACCGAAAACCCATCCACCCCGTCATCGGTAATAAAATAAAACCGGAGCAAGTCGCGAATGTCGTCCGGATTCATAAAAATTTCCCTCCCGAGCAAAAACCGTGTCGACCGGAACGATGGTATTGAACGACCGCCGGTGCGGGAATGACACGATTTATGTTTTCAATGCAGCCTTGGGAATAACGGGCTCCTGGGTAAACAAGCGATGAAGACTCAAAAACCGCTCGACATAGTCCGCATCGTATCGGGCCAGGCCGGCACTGATTTCATCGATGGTTTTCTCATGCCGACCATTGTCGCTCTTGGAAAAAAACTTGTCCGCGTAACAGATCAACCGCTCTTCCACGGTAATGGGAAACATGTCACGGACCGGCAGGGGGAGTTTTTGCCGCACGACCTGTTTCGCACCGATTCCCACGCCCACGTGGCACTCGCAAACCCGCCCATGGTATGTGAAGCCCAAGTTGTCGAGGATCACCCGACCCTCAACGCCGTGGCACACATAAGGCAGGAATCCCGTACATCCCAGTTCCAGGCATCGGGTGCGGCCGATGCCGATATCGTGGAGCACGGCCGCCTGGGCCACGAACTCACGATCCGCATCCAGCCACGGGGCCCGGTCGATGGTTTCCAACGCCTTGTGGGCCACCAGCTCACCGTGGCGAAGCAGCAGGTCCCGGGTAGGGCCGCCGGCGGGAAAAAACCGGGTGATGATGGCTTCCGGATCGATGCGCTTGTTCACGGACACGGATTATGCCTTACCCGACAGCAGTACACCCTCGATAAACATGTCGATGTTCCCGTCAAGCACGCTGTTCACATTGCCTACATCCAGGCCGATGCGGTGATCTTTGACCATCTGGTATGGATGCAGCACGTAGGAACGGATCTGGCTGCCCCAGGCGATATCATCCTTGCCGTCGTGAATTTCCTGCAGCCGCTCGTTCTGCTTACGCTTTTCCGCCTCGTAAAGCCTTGCTTTGAGCACCTTCATGGCCATCTCCCTGTTGCGGTGCTGGGATTTTTCCTGCTGACACTGAACCACGATACCGGTGGGCAGGTGGGTGATACGCACGGCACTGCTGGTCTTGTTCACGTGCTGGCCGCCGGCGCCACTGGCACGGAACACATCGATACGCAGGTCCTTGTCCGCCACATCGATCTCGATCGCATTGTCCAGTTCCGGATATACGAAAACAGAGGCAAATGAGGTGTGGCGCTTGCCGCTGGCATTGAAGGGAGAAATTCTCACCAGCCGGTGGACCCCGCTCTCGGACTTGAGATAGCCGAAGGCATACCGACCGGTGGCGGTAAAGGTGACACTTTTTATGCCCGCCTCGTCACCGGGCTGAAAATCGACGATGCCGGACGTAAACCCTTTTCCCTCCACCCATCTCAAGTACATGCGAAACAGCATCTCCGCCCAGTCCTGGGCCTCGGTACCGCCGGCACCGGCATTGATAGAGATGATCGCATTGTTCTGATCGTCTTGACCGTCCAGCATCATATCCAGGGAGAACCGGTGCATGCGCAAACCCAGTTCGCCGATCTGGCCGGTCACTTCCGCCATCGCATCGGCATCCGTCTCTTCGACAGCCAGTTCCAGAAGAATTCCCGCCTCCTCCAAGTCATTTTCCAGACCGTGAAAGGCGTCGATCCGATTGCCCAGAAGCGTGCGCTCCTTTAAAATGGCGGTGGTGGCATCCGGGTTGTCCCAGAACCCATCCCGGGCGATTTCCGCCTCGATTTCCCGGAGCCGTTTTTCCTGGCTGACCAGGTCAAAGATACTCCTTGAGCTGCTCGAGTTTCCGGGTGTGTTCTTTAAGTGTCTGTTTGGCTTCGGTACTCATGGTTTATCTCCTCTTACCGGGACCCTCACCAGCCATACGGCTGAGCAATTGTTTTATACAATCATACACGTTAAGGCACATGGCGCCAGGCTCCGCCTGTCTCATTCGAATCACGGGCCGTCCCATCAGCAGACCCAGAACGATCAGGCAGACCAGGGGCAACAGGTCGCCGATCCGGGTATAGATGGTCGTTTCGGCCAGTACGGAAACCGCACGAACGACCACCGCATCTTCAAACAACACGGTCGATGCCGTGATTCGCCCGACGGGATCCACGAATCCGCTGATCCCCGTATTGGCGCAACGCACCAGGCTACGGCGGTTCTCGACAGCCCGGAAGACCGCCATGGAAAAATGCTGGTAGGCCGCGCTGCTGTTGCCGAACCAGGCATCGTTCGTCAGGTTGACCAGCACCCCGGCGCCGTTTTTCACCAGAGATCGGGAAAGCCCCGGAAAAATAATCTCGAAACAGATCTGCACGCCGATGGGCGGGTAACCTTCCCCCCAGGCGAGGGTTCGCCCTCTTTCACCGGGTGAGAAGTCGCCCACCTGGGCCACCATTTTGCCCACGAAGGAGAGCAGTCGCTTGATGGGCACATACTCGCCGAAGGGCACCAGGTGGACCTTATCGTAGCGCCCCGAGGCACGGCCGTCCGGCGCCACCATGTAAGCACTGTTATAGTAGGCATGGCCGCCTGCCGGCCCTTGAACGCTGGGGCTTCCCACCAGCAGCGGGGTGCCCGTCTGCCGGACGGCATCGGTCACCAGTCGGGCGAGTTTCGGGCTGGCCGAAAAGTAGAAGGGGGTCGCCGTCTCCGGCCATACCACCAGGTTCGGCCGATGGGAGGCAGCCGACAGCGTCAGCGCCACATATTTTTTGGTGGTGCCGATCTGAAAGGCCGGGTTCCATTTACGGGCCTGGTCGATATTTCCCTGGATCACCGCCACCCGGGGTGATGGCGACCCGGCCATCGCGTCATCCATGGACTCGATCCGCATCTTGCCATACACCAGGCCAAGGCTGATCAGAATCATGGGCACGGCGACGGCCCGCAGGGCCCGCCACTTGTCGACCGGATGCGCCCGCCATTTCTTCCCGGCAACGAACAGCAGCAGCACATAAGCGGCGGCATTGAACAGCACGACCAGAAAAGAGATTCCATACACCCCGAATATATCTGCGATCTGGATGATATACAACCGATTAAACTGGGAATACCCAACAAGCCCCCAGGGGAATCCAGTCAGCAGAAAACTGCGCATATACTCGAGGGCCACCCATAAGACCGGGGCAAGCAGGACCAGGTGTCCGGGTTTTCGGCAAAAGCGGGTCAATGCCATCGCAAAGAAGCCCGGATAGAGGGCCAAGTACGCGGCAAGCAGGACCAGCAGGGATACACACTGCCACCATGGCAGGTGTCCGTAGATACGCATGGTGAAAGCCGCCCAGTACAACAGGGTCAGGTAATGGGCCAGGCCAGCGATCATGCCGATTCTGAAGGCTTCTTTGGGGTTCACGCCCCGCAGGGCCACAAGCAGGGGCACCAGGGCGAACCAGGCCAGTCCCGACAGCCCCACCTTGGGAAATGCCGCAGTCAACAACAGACCGCTGGTAACGGCGGGTAGCCATTTTGATTGATGCAACAATAGGTTCATCCCTGTTTCCGAACCATGTCGCCACGATCAATGGCGAATTGAAACAGCCGCTCACCGGCGCAGACAACAATACGATCATTTTTTTCAGGTTCGGTCATGGTGTCTTTCACCTTCGAAGCCGGCGTGTCCTATCGATTCCGATTTCCGTCCATACGAGCAAGAATGATGTTGAGGACACGGCGCAGGGGCTCGGCCGCCCCCCAAAGCAACTGGTCGCCCACGGTAAAGGCGGTCAGATAGTGGGGACCCATGTTCATTTTGCGAACGCGCCCCACGGGGATGGAAAGGGTTCCGGAAACGGCCGCCGGACTGAGTTGCCTCAAGGTAGCGGCCTGGTCATTGGGAACCACCGATACCCAGCCGTTGGCCGATTCGATGGCAGCCTCAATGTCGTCCAACGGAATGTCTTCGGTCAATTTGATGGTCAGGGCCTGACTGTGGCAGCGCATGGCGCCCACACGCACACATTGCCCGTCGATGGCTATAGGATTGTCTGCGCGTCCGAGAATCTTGTTGGTCTCCACCAGCCCCTTCCACTCTTCCCGGGTCTGTCCGTTTACCATGGCCCGGTCGATCCAGGGAATCAGGCTGGCCGCCAGGGGCGCCCCGAAATACCGGGTGGGAAAATCCGGCCCGGCCAGGGTCGCGGTGATCCGCCGGTCGATATCCAGAATGGATGCCGACGGATCGGCCAGCAGCGCCTCGGCACCATGGCCCAGCAGCCCCATCTGCGTCACCAGTTCCCGCATGTTGTTGGCCCCGGCCCCCGAAGCGCTCTGATAGGTCATGGTGGTCATCCACTCAACCCAGTTTTTTTCAAACAATCCGCCGAAGGCCATGAGCATCAACGAGACCGTGCAGTTGCCACCGACATAGTCTTTGATGCCATCGTCAAGGGCGTCGTCAATCACCTTGCGATTGACCGGATCCAAAACGATGACGCTGTCATCCTTCATCCGCAGGGTCGATGCGGCATCGACCCAGTAGCCGGTCCACCCCTTTTGCCGAAGCGCAGGATGCGTTTGCGCCGTATAGTCGCCGCCCTGGCAGGATACAATCAGCGCCATGTCGGCGAGCTTGTTCAGATCATCGGCATCCAGCACCGGTTGGGAACCGGCGCCGATATCCGGGCCGGTTTTACCGACCTGAGAGGTGGAAAAAAAGACCGGATCAAAACCGGAAAAATCGTCTTCAGCCTTCATCCGATCCATGAGGACCGAGCCGACCATCCCGCGCCATCCAACGATACCTACACTGACCATTCGTTCACGACTCCTTTATCCGCGCATCAACAACCCACCGTAAAAGATGTTAATCTGCAACCCCTCTGCCGGCGGCACCGTCCCGTGCCTTGTTCCAATAAAGTCCATACGATCCGATTGTCAAGGTGTTTTGTCAACCATGGGCGCTCAGAAAACAGCCGGGATCCCCTGAATGAGGCCGATTGGCAGACCTCCGCATCCTCTCCGCCGACCACCATGGCCTCAATCCCGGCATTTTCGATGTGCAGATCCCAAGGGAGGGTCACGGAACAATCGCGCAACGGAGAAAAGAAATGGCGTTCACCCCCTTGACACCGACGGGTTCCAACTCTAAAAGAAGACGATTATTCACTCCCCCACGGGAAACCGAAAATGCCTTTTGATCACGCACTGGAATTTCATCGAAACGCCGTTGCCCTGATGCCCGCACCTAAGAATCCTCATCCGGGTGTCGCTTTTTATGTGGAAGACGAGCCATCCCAGCAATTCTGCACCTGCCGAAAACCGGGAAAAAAAACCTGCGCACATTTAAAATCACTGTTCAAAATCATCGGTCAAATGCGGTCCAAAGGCAAGGGACTCAACCTGGAGGCACAATTTCGCAACAGTGTCTGGCACGATTTGGCCACCGTGCTGAGCCAGGGTGATCGGCTGACGCCGCAAACCACGAAGGCACGGTTTTACAAAAGCGGCGACCAAACCCTGCTGAAGGTGCTGACGCCTGACGGCGACATCGCCATCACCTACCGCTCGACCCATGGAGACAGAAACCGTCTGGCCGATCGCCTGGGCGCCTTTTCGTCGAAGCGGGATGACCAGGTTCCGGATCGGGCGGAAATCATCCACCGCCTTAAGTTGTTGACCATGAGCGATGCGGAACGGCAGCTACACGACCTGGGCATGAAATCCCGGCGTCAGGCCCTCGAAGCCAGCCTGTGGTTTCGGCTGGCCTATCATTGTTTCCTGGAATTCGGCATGGACGGTTGCCGTTTTCACCCATCGGTGGATGAGACGACCGGTGCCTTCATCATCACCTGCAAAAACCCGCAACAGGGAACCATTTTCCACGCAAACATAGCAAAAAACCGGGTCCGCCCGTTATTGGATTGTTTCAGCCAGCATCTGCCCAACCAGCACGACCTGCCCATCCATCCCATCCCCTTGAAAAGCCTGTTCCGGATCCGCCAAAATACCGAAACGGATCTGGATGTCTATCCTGTCATCCAACTGCTCCAAACAGAAGGGGAGACGCGCTTCTTTTCAAGGGAAGGACTCGAACGGTTTATTTATGGTGACCTGGTGTATATCCCCGACCTCAAGATCCTGGCGGCGCTTGAGAAGCCGGGCAAGGCCCGGCAATTCACGACCCCCCGACGCATGACCTTCAAGCGTTACCAGATCCCCAGTTTCCTGGAATCCGTCGGTGGTGACCCGGCCGGCGACGGATTCGTCATCGACCCCGATGTCAAGGGGCTTCAACTGCTTCGCCGCTGGAACACCATGACGATGGCCCCCACGGCCGTCGACAGAGATTGGTGCTGGCTCTCCATCACCTATGGGTTTGGCGATGAATCCGTCTCCTTGACGGAAATATTAACGGCCAGAAAAGAAACCACCCGCTACATAGGCACCCCCAGCGGATGGGTGGACACCCTGTCCCCCGAGGTGGAAACCATGGTCGCCCTGGCCGGCAAACTGCCGCCGGAACGATTCAGCGAAGCCGGAAACACAGTGAAATTAAGCCGGCAAGAGCTGTTTCAATTCTCCGCCCTGGAAGACACCGCACCCATCGTGGCCGGAACGGGGGATAGCGCCGATCAGCTGTCCCGGATTCTGGCACTGAAACCCGCCGCACCACCACAGGATCCCGGACTGACCTCCACCCTCCGTGAATATCAGATCGCAGGACTCAAATGGCTGTGGTGGCTGTGGGAGAACCGTTTCGGCGGCCTGTTGTGCGACGACATGGGGCTAGGCAAAACCCATCAAATCATGGCGCTGATGGCGTGCATCCACCGGCATGACGAAGAAAAAAAACCATTTCTCGTGGTCTGCCCCACGACCGTATTGAGTCACTGGACGATGAAACTCGAGCAACATGCACCGTCCCTGAAAACAAGCGTCTACTACGGCAGCGACCGGGACCTGCCCACGGCCCTGGGTGATACCGACGTGCTGCTCACCTCCTATGGCCTGCTCCTCAGGGATATTGACCGACTCAAGGCCACCCCATTTTGCATAGCCGTGTTTGACGAAATTCAGCAGATCAAGAATGCCGACACCAAAACCAACGCCGCCGCGGCAGCGCTCAATGCCGGGGTTAAGATCGGTCTTACCGGGACCCCCATCGAAAACTCCGTGATGGAACTAAAGGCATTGATGGACACCGTGGTCCCCGGATATCTTGGGTCGAATCAGGCCTTTTTTCAGCGGTTCGTACCCGACGCCACACCAGACCCGATGGTATCGCAGAATCGGGATCAGCTGCGCCGCCTGATCTACCCCTTTACGTTGCGGCGGCTCAAGAGTCGCGTGCTGGATGAACTGCCCCAAAAGATCGAGGACATCCGCTATTGTGAACTCACCGACCACCAGGTCAAGCTCTACCGGGACGCCATCGACGCCCGGGCCAGGGGAATCGTGTCATCATTGGCAGATGAGAATGAAGCCATCCCCTATATTCATATTTTTTCCCTGCTCACCCTGCTTAAACAGATCTGCAATCATCCCGCCCTGGTGGACAAGCAACCGATAGACGCTGACAACCGGGTTTCGGGGAAATGGGAGCTGTTCACGGAGCTGCTGGAAGAGAGCCTGGAATCGGGACAAAAGGTCGTCGTGTACAGCCAATTCGCCCAAATGATCACCATCATTGCCAACCACCTGAACCGGCATGGCATCGGCCATGTGGTCCTTACCGGTACCAGCCGGAATCGCGGCAAACTTATCGAAACGTTCAACACCGAACCGGAGTGCCGGGTCTTCGTGGGCAGCCTGAAGGCCGGCGGCACCGGCATCGACCTGGTGGCCGGATCGGTCGTCATCCACTACGACCGCTGGTGGAATGCAGCCAAGGAGGATCAGGCCACGGACCGCGTCCATCGAATCGGCCAACGACGCGGGGTACAGGTGTTCAAACTGGTCACCCTCGGCACACTCGAAGAAAAAATCTCCGCCATCATCGAAAAAAAACGCAAACTGATGGCGGACATCGTCCACGAAGATGATCCGGGGCTGCTGAAATCGTTCGGCCGACAGGAGTTGCTTCAGTTTTTATCCTGACCGTCCCGCGCGCCCTTCGAATGTTCGAATCCCAATTCGATCTTTTATCATCGGAAACGCGGGTGGACGGGGGACTCCGGGCCCTCCCCCACACCCCGGTGTTCGACATGGAAACGCTCGACGACATCTCCGGCATGGGGGAATTGGACGGCTGCCCGGATCGGATGCAGCGGCAGACGACCGGATAATAATCATCGGTGCCGTACGCCTTGACACGGCCGTTCAGGGGGGATAATACCGGCATCATAAAGCAAGCGAGTCGCCACACGCGTTCGGATCAGAGGGAAAAAGCGTCCCCAAGCACCGGGTCAGGGTCGTTCCGATCAACACGGACATGGGATTTTAGGATTACCGGCAAATCGAATCGGCGGCGTCTGACAGGGCCGATCTAAGCAAGGAGCTATCAAAATGACCATCGAAGCGACCACCTGGCTGTATGTGGCCATTGAGAAAACCGACCCCAATGAGCAGATCGTCGGGCAGACCGACACCGAAAACGATATCTCTTTCATTCCCGCCTTTCTGAGTAAAGAGGCCGCCCAGCAGGCCATGTTCCATCTGCACCTGGAAAAAAAGAAAAAATACGAAACGCAGGCCATCATCTACGAAGATCTTTCCCGCCACGCCGTGGAGAATGGGTTTTTGATTTTTGTCCTGGACGAGGATGGCAAGGTGATGGAGCGTCTTCCCGCTGCCTCGTGAATAAGTCTGGAAAATTTTTATTCCAAATGATATTGAGCAGATATATTGGTGTCGAACAAAAAGACCAGCCGAGGCCCTAATCGGTCAGCCTTATGGACGGACCCTCCAATGGGGTGCATATGATCTCATGCCGTGACATCACGTTTCGCTACCCGGGTGCCGAGACCGCGCTGTTCGACGGACTCGATCTGGTGATCGACAAACCGGGTTTTCACGCCCTGTTCGGACCGTCCGGCATCGGCAAAACCACCCTCGCTAAAATAATTTGCGGCGACATCGACGATTTTTCGGGCCGGGTGAAGACCATCGGCGACATGCCCTGCCTGTATACATACAACCGTGAACGGCTGCCCGGGTGGTCTCCGGTGGGCAAACACCTCGAAAAAACGACGCCTCCGGACCGCCATTCACTGAGAGATGAACTGATACACCAATTCGGCCTGACAAAACTCATGGGCATGCGATATTCTCAACTCTCCATGGGCCAGTGCAACCGGGTGAACCTGCTGCGTTATCTACTCCAGGACTTCAGTATCCTCATCATGGACGAGAGTCTTGCCAATGTGGATGAACCCACCCGGCAGGCCATTCTTTACAAAATCAAATCGATCTTTCCGGATACCGGTTTTCTCTACATTTCGCACAACGTGGTGGAAGTGTCCCGGTTCTGCGACCGGATCGTCGTCTTTCGCGGGGCCCACCGTTCGCCCCAAACCTGTCAGCTTAGCGGCCGGAACCACCGTAACGACCAACCCCTGGACAACAACGCACTGACACAGTCCATGCTGGAGATCATGAATGCTGCATAGACGCATCCTGCAGTTTTTCATCGTCTACCTGTTGGGCATCGGTCTGCTGTTCGGGATCAAACTGGTCATCGGCCTCTCCGATTACGTAATCCCCGGGCCTATGGGTGTCTGGCACACAGGCCGAGCCGAGTTTTCCCGCTATATGGGCGATGTACTGAACACATTCACCGTGGCCGTCATCGGCCAGGTGTTGTCCATCTTGATGGCCCTATCCGTGGGCGTGGCCGGACGCGGGGCAACCTGGTTCGGTTCCTTCATCAAGGTGGCCGCATACAATGTACAAGCCTATCCCATCGTAGCCATCGCACCGATCCTGTTCATCCTGCTGGGAGATGGATTTTGGACCCGCCTGTTCATCGCCGCCATGATCTGTTATTTCCCGCTGCTTTTGTCGGTCATCGGAATCATGAGCGAACCGGTGACCGATATCGAACATTTTTACCGGGTAACGGGACGGCTGCGATGGCAGCTCGAAGTCAAAATCCGGTCCTTCGAAAACTTGCACAAGCTGACCACGGTGGTTTCGGGCAGCGCCACCCTGGCGATGGCCGGCACTATCGTGGCTGAGTTCATTGCCGCCAACGCCGGCATCGGCCACAGCATCCGTATCGCTTTGTACCAGAGCGATCTGTCCAAAATTCTGGTGGCCCTGTTCGCAATCGGGATTACCCTCTCCCTCTACCAAGGCATATTGGAGCTGGTTGGTGCCGGCGTGAAAAAAGCCTGGACCGCCGGATAAGTTTTCCCCAGAGGAGTTTGGGCCATGAAGCCACCCATGACGGTAAACCGACTTGTCATCTGGATCCTGCTTATCGGCATCGGACTGATCGGCATCGGACTGATCGCCCCCGGCGAAGTTCCGGCGAAAGAGAAGGTGGCCTACCGCCTGAAATGGCTGATCAACGCCAGCACCGCCGGAGACGTATTCACGCAGCATCAAGGTTTTTTTTCCAAGGAAGATCTGGACGTTGTGGTCAAAGCCGGGGGCCCGGAACGGGATGCCATCCGGGAACTGGAACTGGGGTACGCCCAGTTCGGCGTGGCCTCTGCGGACCAGGTGATTCGGGCGCTGTCTAAAGGGGCGTCGGTGGTGGTACTGGCCCAGTTATTCCAGGTCAATCCCCTCCAGTGGATCTACCGGGCGGACCACTTTTCTCTGGCACGGGTCCAGGATCTGGCGAAAAAAACAGTGGGCGTCACCTATGGCGGAAACGACGAGACCATCATGCGTGCCCTTTTGGCCTCCGCCGGCATGGATGAGCATCAGGTTCACCTGACCGGCGTACGATACGACTACACGCCGTTTTTTCAAAACCGGATAACGGTCTGGCCGGTCTATCGCAACACCCAGGGCGTCTTTTTGTCGGACAAACTTGCCGCCGGCGGCGAGCGGGTGGCGTTTTTCGATCCGTCCGAACACGGAATCCGGTTCGTGGCCAACAGCGTGGTGACGTCACAGAAAATGGTCGATCAACATCCGCAAACGGTCGGTCGATTCATCCGGGCACTGCTGGCCGGATGGCAGGCGGCAATGGCGCCGGCCAACGAAGCCGCGGTTATACGGGCAGTCGCCGAGCACGATCGTGACACACCGGAAGCGGTCATGCGCCGTCAGCTGGCGGTTACCCGCCGGATGATCCAACCCGACCCCGACATCCCCGTCGGCCATATCGATACGAAGGCATGGCAGCAGACTGAACAGATCATGGTCCGGCAACGGCTGATCTCCGGCCCGGTTAATGTCATCGACCAGCTAAGGATCGTGAACTTTATAAAGTGAACC
>DEIP01000099.1:14157-15679 GCA_002352605.1 Desulfobacteraceae bacterium UBA2771
TTTATTTCGTCCCCAATCCTAATCCGGATAACACGCCCTGACCTTCCCGTGCAATGCCCGGGACCGCATCCACAAAAAGCCCGTATCCGAATCGTAATCATAGGAGAGCAAGCGGTCGGTCTTTTTGTCCACCCAGTGATACTTTTCCACATCTTCCCGGTTCTGGAGGCCCTCACCGAAACGGCGGAAGGCCTCTGCCTTCAGATCCCTGAAATCCAGAAAGTTACTGGTCCACACGGTAATGGTGTAGAGTCCGCCCCGCCAGAACCCGTATACGATATTGTCCACACTGGCCCTGCCGAAGCGCTGTTTGCGCTGTTTTTTAGTGTACGTCCGCACCCCGCCATAGGCCGGATCCGTACCGACGGGTGTCAACCCGTCAGCCTGTGACAACGGCTGGCCCCATATCAATTCGAGATACCCGACGGCATCATCGCTCGGCAATGGCGATGGGAGCGGCTGGCCGACTGCGGGGCCGGCGGGTGGTGCGAAGCGGTCAGCGACCGGTGGGTGCGGCATCGGCGATTGGTCTTTGACCGGTGCCGGTGAGTGAATCAATCGCTCCACCGCATCTTTATCCACACGCACCACCTGGCCGTTTTTGTAATAGTTAACGGCACCGTTTTCCTCCCAGGCCCGTTGGGTCTGAAACATTTCCCCCGACTTGAGGATCACCATATCGGCATCAACCGTATGCATGCCGGACACCAGGACGATTGCAAGAAGCGTGATCAGGGACTTGTTAGGCATAGATTTGATAACCAATCATATCGGTTAAGGCCCCTACCCTATTCGATGTTGGATGTTCGAAGCATCCTTACTCTGCCATTATTGAGTATTTCATTCTCCCCGGAACGGTTCGAACCTTTTTGGGGCGATCGGGCATGGTCAGAGGGTTAATGAACTGCAATCGTCACAATCTACCCGTCCCCATGGGCGATGTCAATTCTCGATGAAAAACCTTTGGCTTTCTGATAACAAGGACACCGCCGGCAAGAGCCGCGAAAAGAGATAACAAGATGTGTGGTTTGCCTAAGGACCTAAGGATCGTAACCGGATGCATTGAACAAAGGAGGAGAGATTGACGGACAAAACCGAAGACAGCCGATTTCGGCCTGACCCACCAAGGGTATGGACATACCTGCTACCCGGCGGCCACCGGGTGATGGCAGGGAAAACCGATGTCGATAACGATCGCCTCAGCTTGAAGGTGGCCGGCCCCGACGACTGGTGGTTTCACGTGCGCGGCATGCCCGGCAGTCACGTCGTCCTGGTGGCTGCCGAGGGACAGACTCCGGACCGGAGCATCCTGAAGCAAGCCGCCGCCGTTGCGGCTTATCACAGCAAGGCCCGGGGAGGCGGAATCGTGGCGGTGTCCGGGACCCTGGCCCGCCATGTGAGCAAACCCCGCGGCGCCAAACCCGGCACCGTACAGATTCGCAAAGAGCGAATTTTTAAAGTCCGACCGGCATGTCCCGAGGTTTCTTTAACCTAAACAAAATCAGTGGTTTTATTCAATTTA
>DEIP01000099.1:15755-22060 GCA_002352605.1 Desulfobacteraceae bacterium UBA2771
GTATTAATAAACACTTGATCCACATCGGGTCCGTAAGATTTCAAGGTATTGACCAGTTCATGGGCGGAGGTGCCGTCGAAGTCTCCGTTAAGGGTGAGATGGACACTGTTATTGCTTTTAAGTTGGAAAATCTTGAAATTCATGGCCATCGGTTGCCTACCTTTCTGCCGCCCACCGGCGGCATCATCCGATTGCCGGAACGGCTATTCCGTGATGGACGATATGCCCGTCAAATCGGGAAGGTATGAAGCGGCGGGAGGCGCAACGCAGGCAATTCCATTTCAGATCCGCAAATATCAACCACGCAATTTCCACCGGCACACCGGGCAAGTTCCAGATGCCGCTTCATACGGATCCTATCAGCAATGATGGTGCCATTTCCGGACACGCCTTTCCGTTTTAACATATTTCTATTAATATTAATTGATTAAGCACCTGCGGGTGCTTAACGGCAACCGCCTGTCGCAGGAAGCCATGTGGAATTATTTACCCACTATCCGTATAGATGCAGGTCATCAAAAGAAATTTTTTCCCTAACGGCCGGCAGTCCGATGGCATTACAAACTAAAGTTTTCAGCAGACCATCCGATGATAGCCCCAGTCGGTGTTTAATTTGATGCGGCCGATCTCTGTTTCTTCAACTTTTTTGTGAATTCCTCAGCGCCGATGGAAATGTCACCTATGACCGCTAAAAAAGAAAACCGGTTTAACGTGATTGCACTGGAGATGAATTTTATCGACCAGGTAGCATTGGACAGTGCCCTGGCGGTCCAAGCGCACGTTTTCAAAAAAACGCAGATGAACGTACCCATCGATGCTATCCTTATCAAAATGGGATTTCTTTCCCCTGACAAACGCGACGAAATCATTCGGATGCAACGCAAATTTGACAGCGACACCACCGCCGGGAACAAACCCGAAACGCCCGAAAAGAAGGACAAGCCCGCACGGCCCGCCAAAAAGGACGGCAGCACCTTGGATATCGACGTTTCCAAGGACAAGCTGATGGCCCTGGTCCATATTGACGGCGACGTTCGGGCAACGATGTTCGACATCAACGATGTACAAATCATGCTCCACTCCTATGGCATTCTTCACGGCATCGCAGACGATGCACAGATCAAGGCATTCTTAAACGGTGAATTCAGTGTCGGTGAACAATGGACCATTGCATCCGGCACCAAACCAATCCCGGACACCCCACCGCACACTAATTACCATTTTGATACGGACCCGATAAAAATCGGCACATTGACCGAAGACGGTCTGATGGACTGGAAAGATCGTGGACAGTTGCCCCAGGTCAAGGAGGGAGATCTGCTTGCCGAAAAGATTCCAGGTCTCAAAGGTGAGGCGGGCATGGATGTATATGGGAAAACAATTCCCATTCCCAAATTGCGGGTGCAACGCTTCAAGTGCGGGAAAGGGGTCCGGCGATCGGCGGACGGCATGCAGGTGCATGCCAAGTTATCCGGCCTCCCCACACTTTCCATTACCGGTGAAATCTCGGTAATGCCGACCCTTCATATCGAAGGCAACATTTCCATTGAAACCGGACATGTGGAATTTGACGGACACATCGACGTCGCCGGTGCCGTCGAGAAAGGATACCGGGTAAAAGGGAGTAGCCTGCGGGTCGACGAAATTCACGAGGCTCATATCGAAATCGACGGAGATATTACCGCAATTAACGGTATTTTTGGTTCCACCATCCGATCCGGCGGCAATCTGAAAGCCGGACATATTCACAATACCGACATCATCCTGGCCGGTGACATAGCCGTGGAAAAGGAGATCATCGAATCGAAGATTGAAGCCAATGGCCGCTGCCTGATTATCGATGGTATCATCATCTCGTCCACCGTCTCCGCCAAGATGGGAATCAGCGCCATGGAGATCGGTACGAAAGCCTCTAAACCCAGCGAATTGATCGTTGGGATTGACCGGCAGCTGGAAAGAGCGGCGGATGCCGTCAAAACGGAAATTCAGGCGATCAAGGCGGCGCTTGAAAACCGGCCAAAACTGCTCAAGAACCTTAAAAAGCAGTCAGACCAGCTCAATACCCGGTTAGGAGAAGTCGCCCAGCTACAGGATAAATGCATGGTTCAGCGCCGGCATCTTCAGGAAAAAGTCGAAGCCGGCCTGCTGAAAAAAGGCAGTGCCGCCGCAGAAAAACTTCAAAAAAACATCACGGAATTGAAAGCCAATCAGGATGCCTACGATCAGGATGTGGCCCGGCTCATGGACGAGGATGAATCGATCGGCCGGGAAATCGCCGAAACTGAAACGGCAATTGCCGAAAGCGCCACGACCCTCCAGGCGTTGAACGCCAAATTGGATGTGATCACCGAAACCCAGGAAAGGAACCATGGTGTAGCGATGGTCAAGCTCGGGGGAAACATCTTTTCGGGAAGCAAAGTCACCGGTCCGCACAGTGCACGGGTCCTTCGGGAGGACCTCAAGCGGCTGTCCATCGTCGAAACGGACAAACCGGACCATGATGGGGCAAAACGCTGGCGATTTGATTTAAATCCATTTCGATAGACCGTCGTTTGATCTTCTGAGCAATTCATTCCAACCACCCCAAATTATTTTTTTCACACCTGTCGTTTCAAGATAAAGTATTTTGTTCAATTTCATAGGTTTAAAATTTTTTTGGTCAAACAGATCTCCCTAACCGAATGATGCCCCCTCGACTTGCGCCCCCATCGGAAAGAAAATTGGCCGGCACCGGTGGATCAACCAGCGGTCATCGGTTTTCGGAAGCACGCCCGAAAGCGTTTAAGTACTTGACGAACATGGCATTTGCAGATATACGGTGCCATCCTAAAGGTCAATCAATCAACACTTTTAACGGGGGGAGATGAACGATGAATAAAGGTGAGTTAATCAATGAAGTGGCCAAGATCGTTTCGACTAAAAAACAGGCGCAGGAAGTTGTCGACTGTGTTTTCTCCGCTGTCACCGACACCTTGAAAAAAAATGAGCCGGTTCAGATCGCCGGCTTCGGCAGTTTCAAGACCGCCAAACGTGAAGCCCGAACCGGCCGTAATCCTCAGACCGGTGCCGAAATTAAAATTGAAGCCAGAATGGTTCCCAAGTTCGTACCGGCAAAAGCGCTGAAAGATGCGGTAAAATAGCATTTTCAGTTAGTTTGTCAGGACAATAGGCAGGGCAAGCGACCCTGCCTTTTCTTATGATTGGGGATACCGTTTATTTTCTGCCCGTTGCGGCCCGTGGACAGTAAGCAGCGGGAACTTTGCGCATTTTCCTGTTCGCGACTACTGCATCACGGCTTCACGTTGACTTTCACCATGGGGGTTGCTAATACTGTCGATTATGGAATCAGGTGAAATTGTAGAATATATTGACGATCAAAAGATCATCTGCGCGGTAGTAATGGAAGGTGGCAACCAGAAACTCCGGCTGTTGACCGAGCACAACCGGGAAGTAAAAATGGCCTCTCGACGGTTATCACACCGGGGAAAAACTCGCCTGAATCCGTCTTTGGGAAGAAACCGGATAGTAGAATCGCTTCGGGCGTTATCGCTTAAACGAAACGCCATCGCCGATGAAATCGAAATCGAAGACCTTTGGAAAATCCTGAACCAGGAACAGACATGGATCGATCTGCAAACCATGACCGGCCTGTGTTTTCCAAAAGCATTGGACGATAACCATGAATCGGGGGTAATCCGCGCTATTTTCAAAAGCCGGCGCCATTTCAAATTCAAGCCCGACCGATTCCTGCCCCATACCGAGGCACAGATGGCTGCCGCCATGACGATGGAACAAAAGGCCGCTCGCCAGGAACGACTGATTGTCTCCGGGGCAGCATGGATCCGGTCCGTACGGTCAGGCTCGACCGATGAATGGCCGCCATGTCACCAGGAACTATCGGGAATACTCAAATCCTACTACCTGTTCGAAAAAGAAAGCCCCCACTACAGCACCGCCAGAACGATCATAAAAAATGCTGGTATCACATCGGCCGAAGCCATCTTCAAGCATCTGGTTGCCGTGGGGGTATGGACGTCAGACGAGAATGTGGATCTGCTGCGATATCATATACCCGAGGATTTTTCGCCGCCGGTACTCGAACTGGCCCAATCGGTACCGACGGCGGACACCTTCGAAGACAGCGGACGGGTGGATCTGACCCACATAAAAACCATCACTATCGACGGCCAGTCCACCCTGGACTTTGATGATGCCTTGAGCATTGAGACCCGGGACGATCACTTTCTGGTGGGGATCCACATCTCCGATGTTGCCCAGTATATCAAAAAGGGAGACCTGCTGGACCGGGAGGCGCGGTCACGCGGCAGTTCCATCTATATGCCGGACAACCGAATCTCCATGGCGCCACCGTTGCTGGCGGAACATCGCTTAAGCCTAAAAAAAGATCACCTCAGACCGGCCATCAGCACCATGGTGAAGATCAGCCTGTCCGGCGACTTCATCAGCTACGACATTTTTCCCTCGATCATCCGCGTCGACCACCAGCTCAGCTATTTCGAAGCCAACATCAGCTCAGAAGAGGATCAGGCCATTGCCGTCCTCTACGATATCGCCACCCGCTTCAGGGAGACCCGTTTGAGTCAGGGCGCCATCCAGATAACCCTTCCTGAAATAAACATCTGGCTGGATGAATCCGGCGTTCCCGTGGTCAATCGGGTGGACCGCGAGAGCCCGGGCCGAATGCTTATCGCCGAAATGATGATCCTGTCCAATTGGCTGTCAGCCCGGTTTTTATCGGAAAACAACACCCCGGCCATTTTCAGGTCACAGCCCAAACCCAAAAACCGTATTCTTAAAAACGGCACGGGCACCCTTTTCCAAAACTGGATGCAACGCAAATTGCTCAATCGCTTTGTTCTACGGCCGAAGCGGGATCATCACTGCGGACTGGGGCTTGATGCTTACGTAACCGCCACTTCACCCATCAGAAAGTATTTCGATCTGGTCACCCAGCGCCAACTCCGGGCGGTGCTGGGCCTTGAAGCGGCATACACGGAGAAGGAGATCGAAGCGATTATTGGGCAGTTGGCCCAGCCCATGGCCGACGTCGGCCGAATCCAGTTTCGCAGAAACCGCTACTGGCTGCTCAAGCACCTGGAGGGGCGAATCGGTGAAAAAGAGGAGGCCATCGTGTTGCAGCGGCGGCGAAATGCCTATTCCATCCTGCTTAAGGCATACATGATCGAGTGTCCCCTGCCCCAGTCCAGTGGCATCGACCTGAAGCCCGAGGATCTGGTTCAGGTCACCATCCAGCACGTTAACGCACGCAACAACACCCTGTCCGTATTCATGGGATAAGGACCTCGGAAATATTAAAGCGGTTCTCGCCGTTTATCTCCTCCTTTATCAACCATCCAATTACCGGTGCAGCGAATATAGGGGGGAGCAAGAATTTATCCTTGACCCTCGAAGGATTATTCACTATAGAGACGCTCTTAAAATAAATCACATTCAGGAATCAAGCGAACCATGGGTATTCAAGAACGGAAAGAAAGAGAAAAAGAACGGCGTCGGCAACAAATCATCATTGCCGCAAAACGCGTGTTTTCGGAAAAAGGGTTTAACAAAGCCACCATGGAGGATATTGCCAAAGAGGCTGAACTGAGCCCGGGCACCCTCTATCTCTACTTCAAGAACAAGGAAGAACTAAACGCCTCATTATCGCTTCGGATTCTCCAATACATCAACATCCGGCTCACCCATGTCAACAAGGAGACGGCCTTCTCCTGTGATCAGAAGCTAAAGGCGCTCATGGAAGCCATGTATGACGTCTATGACTTCGACCCGCTTGTTATCATCAACATGTTCCACCTTCAATCCAGCGAAACCCTTAAGAACCTTTCCGGATCGCTGCTGGCGGAGATCAAAGACCTGTCCCAAAAATCCATCGGGGCCATCGCCAAAATTTTTGAAGAGGGGATGGAAAAAGGCTTCTATGTCAATCATCACCCCATGGCGTTGGCCGACATCTTCTGGTCCATGTTCTCCGGTATTGTGTTGTGGGAAGCCAGCAAGAAGATCATCAGTTCGGATAAGGATTATCTAAAATCCACGCTGGCCACGGCCTTTGAACTCTTCGAGCGGGGGATCCGGAAACAGAACTGATTACCGCAGACACCCTTACCCGATCGCTACTAAGGGTTCGCGCAAAAATAACTTCGCAGAATTGGCGCTCAGATTTGGTTCAGGTTTGGCTGATCCGAGAGAGCAAAACCACAGGAATAGCGAGCTATTTCGTGGGATTTGAGAGTGAGGTATCAGCCAAAGATGGGCTGAAGCTGAGA
>DEIP01000159.1:0-878 GCA_002352605.1 Desulfobacteraceae bacterium UBA2771
GCAAAACCACAGGAATAGCAAGCTATTTCGTGGGTTTTGAGAGTGAGGTATCAGCCAAAGATGGGCTGAAGCTGAGATGCGAAAATGTGAAGTTATTTTTGCGCGAGCCCTTAATGCCACAACAAGGGCAATCGACACGCCTCATGGCATACAGGAAGAATACGGCGATACCCCACAAGATGTAGCAAGCGGAAAAGGTAAATGAGATCGATCAGATACAGCATATCCACAACACTCCCATTGTGAGGGATGCGCTACTTCCCCGGCACGAACCCTATTCATATCGATATATGTGATACATTGCATTAAATAGCGGTTACTTTCCACTGCCGTAGCATGATAACGATCCTCCCAGAATGCACCTTTTCTGTTTTACGGGCATTGTATTCCTGGTCGGTTCTGCCGGCAACCAGCTTTATTGAATCCGGATGTCAACCGCTTAACGAGGCCCGACTACTGCACCACCGCTTATCGCTTTTCGATCAGCCTTCCATCGGCGATTTCCATCACGGTATCCGCCACGCGCTTTACCTGGTCCATGTAATGGGAAACCATCACCAGGGTACAGCGCTCCCGCAGCTTGAGGAGCAGATCTTCGATAACCTCCCCGGCGCGGTCGTCCAACGATGAAGTGGGTTCGTCCAGAAGCAGAACTTCCGGTTCCAAAATCAACGTTCGGGCGATGCATAAACGCTGCTGTTGGCCACCTGACAGGGCTCTGGCATCGTCGGACAGCCGGTCCTTGACCTCTTCCCAGAGAAATGTCCGTTTCAGTGCCGCTGTCACGAGATGCTCGACCCGGTCCGGCTTATTCCTTCCCAGGAGTTTCAGTGGAAAGGCCACGTTCTTGAAAATACTCATGGGAAGTGGATTGGGAG
>DEIP01000159.1:949-5654 GCA_002352605.1 Desulfobacteraceae bacterium UBA2771
TAAACTGATTTCCGAAGCGGATCGATACGGTACCGGTCATTCGAGCGCCCGACATATTTTCCCAGAGGCGATTCAAGGTCATGAGAAATGTGGATTTGCCTTGGCCGGAAGGGCCTACCAGCGCCGTTATGCCATGCGCCATGATCTGTACGGAAATATCACGAAGAACGGGGCGGGAGCCATAGAAAAACGAGAGGTTTTCAATATGAATCTTGGGGTAAGGTTCCATGGACGGTCTCAAAAGCGGACCTGGAATTGCCGGGTCAGCAGATACTTGATTAAATAGGCGCTTGCAAAAAGCGATGCGCAAATCAACAGCAAAACAATCGCAGCGCCGTATCCTGTCATCAGCTCCCGGTGGTCCACATACTGGGAGGATACTGTGTAGATATAGAAAGGGAGGGCTTCGTAGCTGGAAAGGAGCGACCTGGGCACACCGGTGGTGGCAACGACGCCTGTGAGCATGATTACGGCTGTGTCTTCAGCACAACGGCCTATGGACAGAATCACGCCGGTCAGGATGCCGGACAGTGCTCTTGGAATCAACACGTAGCAAACGTTCTGCAATTGGGTCGCACCCAGGGCCGGTGCAGTCAGGCGTACTTCGAGCGGAATCTCCTCTATGGCCACCTGGGTGGTCCGGATCAGGTATGGAAGGACAAGAAAAGCCAGGGAAAGGGCCGAGATCAGAAGGCAGGGATAAATCCGGCCTGAGAATTGGTGATGTAAGAAAACGGTGACGGAAAATCCGAAAAGGCCCACTATAATGGAAGGAATTCCGGCCAAAATGTCGAAAAAAAAGCCGAGGAAATGCCGTACCGCACCATCTGCGTACTCCGCCATGTAGATTCCGGTGGCCAGTCCGACCGGGACGGCCAGGACCACCGACAGGACAACCAGAAGAAAGGTCCCGACCATAGCGGGAAAAAGGCCGTCGAATACCGGCTTCCTCAGCAGCAGTGCATCTACCGGGTTCGTGTCGCCGAATATCAGGGACGCATCGAGTGCGCCGTATCCTTTGACGAACAGAAATCCGATGATGGAAAAGACCGCCGCCAATAGAACAATCCCGCTGGCCCAGGAAAAACCGGTTACAGAAATATCGATCAGCCTTCGGTTCACGGCATGCCCCGGGTTTTTGATGATAGCACACGAATCACCAAAACAGAGATTGTCGTCAGCAGGTACAGCAAAATCCCACAGGCAAATATCGTCTTGAATTCGAGGCTGTCGAAATCGGCGGCGATGATCAAGGCGATATGGGATGTCAGCGTCCTGACTGAATCAAGGACCGATGAAGGAAGGGCCACGGCATTTCCGGCGATCATCAGGGCAATGAGGGTGTCTCCCACCGCCCGGCCCAGGGCCAGAACCACGCCGGTCAATATCCCACGCCAGCTGCCAGGCAGGATGACGTAAAGAAACTTTTGAACCGGTGTGCCGCCCAGGGCGTCCACAGCATCAATGTGTTGCTTGGGAACGTTCTCGAAACTTTCGGAGAAAAACAGAATCATGGTCGGAGCGATCAGCACCGAGAGCATTGCGGATGCCGCCAGGATGCACATGCCCGAACCGCCTCCGAACATCTCCCGGACTATCGGCACTAGCAGGAAGACCCCCACAAATCCGTAGATTACCGTGGGGATTCCAGTCATCATCTGGACTGTCTTTTTCAGTAAAAAGCCGATACGGGTCGGCGCGAATGTGCTGGCCAGGGCCGATACGCCCAGGCTCAAGGGGAACCCGAATACAAGACTCAGCAGAGCGATGGACGCTGTGCCCACAATCATCGGGAAAATCCCGAAGATGCTGCTGTCCGGCAGCCAGGGTTGTGATAAGATTTCGAAAAAAAGGCCCTGCTTGAAAAGCGGGAGGGCCAGAACGACCATGAATCCCAATATCAGGACGGTGACAGATGCGCTGAGAATTGCGGCGGATAGAAAGAGCCGCCTGGCGACGTTTTCCCGGTTCATAGGCTACCGGACCGGGATAAATCCTTTTTCCATTACGATCTGCCGGCCTTCCGTGCTAAACAGGTATTCGATGAAAAGGGCCGTCAGGCCTGAAGGTTCGCCCTTGGTGTTGCTGTATAGGCCGCGAGCCACCTTGTAAGCGCCACTTTTGACCGTGTCGAGGGTTGGCACCACGCCATCCAGGGCAACCGGCGCCACGGTAGCGTCCATGTGACCGACAGAGACATATCCGATACCATAGGGATCGTTTCCGATGGCAGATTTCATAGCTCCATTGGAAACCACGAAATTGGCCCTGGCCGTTATTACGCCCTTATCCAGTGCCTTTTTCCAAAAGACGGCGCGTGTGCCGCTGGCCTTGTCCCGCGTGTAGACGTTGATCATTTTATCCTGTCCGCCAAGGGCTCTCCAGCTGGTCTCGTTGCCGGCGAATATTGCTTTGAGTTGGTCCCTTGAAAGGGTCTTGACCGGGTTTTTCGGATTGACCACGACGCCTACACCGTCGATGGCCCACTTAAAGTGTTCGAGCCCGTATTTGGCCGTCTCCTCATCCGAGGGCTTTCGGCCTGAGTTGCCGATGTCCACCAGCCCTTCGCCTACCTGTTTGATTCCAACACCCGAGCCGCCCCCGGCAACACTGATCTGGATTTCCGGATTTTCGGTCATGATCCGCTTGGCAGCCTCTTTCATCACAGGAATATGTGCGGTTCCACCTGATATCCTGATCGTTCCCTGCTGACCCTTGAATCCGTCTATGGGACCCGCCCCGGCCGGAACGATGGTTAGCAACGCCACCACGATAAGGCATACGCCGAACATAATTCCCTGAAAAGTGAACGCTTTCATAATCCTCTCTACCCCCGTGTAAAATTTCAAAGCTTTTATCATACGGTCGTAAAAGTAATCCAATTGATTCTTTAGATGAATCGGACCCCGAAAATAGTAAATATCTATCGCTGAAACAAGGAGGCCATAATGGCAGCGTGTTTTGACCCACTATCCAATCAGTTCAAGAAAGGCCTCAGCAGCTTCCCAGTGCAATGGAAACCGTCCTGGAAACACGCCGACAAAGCTGTGACACCGTGATGACGATCATCGTCCACGCCACTGGAGGTTAGCTGACTGTCACGCGAACACAATTCGAACGGCGGCTAATCTTTCACCGGCAGCACGTGGATCGCCTTTATGACCAGCTCGATGTCGTCGCCGAGTTTGAGCTGGAGGTGCTCGGCGGATTCCGTGGTGAGTCGGATTAGGATTGGGGACGAAATAAAGTGAACGAAAATTGCGAAGGATATCCGTTCGTATTTAAGGTGTATCAACGCTTGCCTTGATCCGGTTGCGGGCGCCATATTTCCTCGGTTGATCTCCTTTCGAAGAATAAAGATTCACTGCAGGTTGATCACCTTGTCGGCCAGCTGCATGGCCGTAACGATGTCCGGCATGTTGGTCGTCACGCCGACCTGCTTTCTCTCCAACAGATCGAAATGGGTCAGGCAGGTGCCGCACACCAGGATGTAAAGGCCATCTTTTTCATACTCTTTCAGGATCGGCAGCACCTCGGAATCTTTGATGGCAAGTTTAACACCATTGTTCACAAAGACAAGACGCCACAATTCATCACCCATTTCCTCTTTTGTATATTATATGTGGAATTACTTTTATTGTTGGACGATCCCCGCAACATCACAGTCAAGCGCCTTAACGATATCCCCCGGCTCCATTATTAACATGATTCCCCTTTGACCCGCGTTGATAGCCACATTGTCGAATTTCAGCAAACTTTCTTCAATTACAGCCCGCAGGTTCTGTTTCGCACCGAATGGGCTAATACCACCCACTAAATAGCCGGTTAATCTTTCCGCAGTTTCCGTATCCACCATAGCAGATCTTTTGACATTGCATGCTTTTGCAAGCTGTTTTAAGGATAATTGCTTATCTCCCGGCATAAGTGCAAAACTGTATTTTTTATTTCCCAGATCTACCACCAGTGTCTTGATGGTTCTTTCCAGGGGAAAACCGATTGCCCTGGCAGCAAATTCAGCTCCTTTCTCATGGTGGTCGTATTCTACGACTTTAAAATTTATTCCTTTTTTATTAAGGTATTTTATGGCACGTGTTGACATTTCAGCATCCTTTAAATTCTATTCTGTCCTTATTCCCCGGCTGCATCCTCCAGATCTTCAAGAAACTTTTCCAGATTCAAACCATATCTTGCCGCAACTTTACTTAAAGGTTCAAAAAGCGCCTGGCAGCAAATACATTCACCTGCCTGCTCATCGTACTGTTTAAACACCGCCTCTGTTTTTCTGTGTCTCGACACAACATCCAACACGGTCATTTCATATCTAATACATCGCTCTTCTCTTAAGACTGTTTTATCCACACTTCTCCTTTCTCATTTTCGATAAGAACCTTAGGATCGTGAACTTTATAAACGGATAGTCTTTTTATAATTTCTTCTGCCCGTTGCGCAGCCAAAGACGCCTTTCCTCCGCTCTTAGGGCTCGCGCAAAAATAACTTCACATTTTTGCATCTCAGCTTCAGCCCATCTTTGGCTGATACCCCACTCTCAAAAGCCTCGAAATAGCTCGCTATTCCTGTGGTTTTGCTCTCTCGGATCAGCAAAACCTGGACCAAATCTGAGCGCTAATTCTGCGAAGTTATTTTTTCGCGAACCCTAACCATCAATATGTTATAGCCGTAAACGGCGGCCTTACTGCGTGAGGAG
>DEIP01000176.1:0-1638 GCA_002352605.1 Desulfobacteraceae bacterium UBA2771
TCGATGGCGGCCTGCATGCATCGAATCATGCCGTCGCCGTCAGGAGACGGCGATGTCATGTGGTAGCCGTCTCCGCTCTGGCCGTAGCCGGCCATTTCAGCCAAAATGGGTACACCACGCGCCAGTGCATGTTCCAGGTCTTCAAGAACCAGTATGCCGGCACCTTCACCCACCACGAATCCGTCACGGTCTTTGTCGAATGGCCGTGAGGCCTTCTGTGGGTCGTCGTTGCGCGTAGACAGGGCTTTCATGGCATTGAAGCCGGCAATGCAGGTGGGGGTGATCACCGATTCTACGCCGCCGGTGATCATGGCGTCCGCCTGTCCCCGCAAAATGGTGTTGCAGGCATCGCCGATGGCATGGGCCCCGGCAGCGCAGGCCGTGGCCACGGAAATATTGGGTCCTTTGGCGCCCAGGTGGATGGAGATCATTCCCGGGGCCATATTTCCGATGAGCATGGGGATGAAAAAGGGGCTGCAGCGCTTGGGGCCCTTTTGCTGAACGGTGCGGGCGGTCAACTCCAGACTATGCAGCCCACCCAGTCCGCAGCCGGTGATCACGCCCACGCGGGGGCCGTTCTTATCGTCGATCGTCAGGCGGGCGTGCTCCACGGCCATGCGGGCCGCCGCCACGGCATAGGCAATGAATCTCTCCGTGCGTCTGGCCTCTTTCTTCGGAAGATAATCCTCCGCGTTGAAATCTTTTACTTCCGCCGCGATTTTGGTGGTGAATTCGGTGGTGTCGAAACGCGTTATTTCGCCGATGCCGGAGCGACCTGCACACAAGGCCGACCAGGTGTTATCGATGCCGATACCCAGCGGTGTCACGAGTCCCAATCCGGTAACCACAACCCGTCTGCTCAACGATTTCTTCCTTTCCATCAGTGTTCTTTGATATAGTTGAAGGCGTCTTTGACGCTGACCATTTTTTCTGCGTCTTCATCGGAAATGTCCACGTCGAACTCTTCTTCCATGGACATGATCAGTTCTACCAGGTCCAGGCTGTCGGCCCCCAGGTCATCCACAAAAGAGGCCTCCGGAACCACTTCGGCAATATCCACACTGAGTTTTTCCGCGATGATCTTTTTGACTTTATCTTCCACAGACATGATGTTCTCCTTTCGCATTGTTTTATGATGTCGCCGGGTTAACGGCAAATAACCCTTCAGTTTTTAAAATTATAGTACTTACATGTACATGCCCCCACTGACATGGAGCACCTGTCCGGTGATGTAGTTCGCAGCGGCAGAGACGAGAAAGGCCACCACGCCGGCAATATCGTCGGGCGTGCCGATGCGTCCCAAGGGGATCTGACCGATCATGGCCGCTTTGGCCTTTTCGCTGAGATCGCCGGTCATATCGGTGTCGATATAACCGGGGGCCACGGCGTTCACCGTGATGTTTCGGCTGGCCAGTTCCCGGGCCACGGCCTTGGTCAGGCCGATGATGCCGGCCTTGGCGGCCACATAGTTGGCTTGTCCCGGATTGCCGGAAACGCCCACCACCGAGGAGATGTTGATGATGCGCCCGTAGCGCTGCTTCATCATCGCCTTGGCGGCGACCTTCATGCAGTTGAAGGTTCCTTTCAGGTTGACGTCCATCACCGCGTCCCAGTCGGTCTCCTTCATGCGAACCAGTA
>DEIP01000176.1:1778-7588 GCA_002352605.1 Desulfobacteraceae bacterium UBA2771
CAGGCCTTGCCGCCGGCGGCCGCGATGCCCTCGGCCGTTGTTTTGGCCGCATCCAGGTTGCTGTTGTAGTTAAAATAGACGCTGGTTCCCCGTTCGCTCAGGGCGGTGCAGATGGCCCGCCCGATGCCCCGTGATCCGCCGGTCACCACAACGACCCGTTCGGCCGATTCGGTCATGACGCCCTCTCGAAAATCAGGTCGGCGATGCGATCCATATCGGTGATCAGGCCGCGGCAGCTGCCCGCCAGTTCATTCAGATTCAGCGACTTCAGGAATTGGTTCGCCGTTTGGGTATCGACGGCATCGCTACCGAGCCCGATCAACCGGGATTTTTCGGCCACCAGCCGGGCGCATGTGTCGGCAAAGACCCGGGCCGCGGCAAAGGTGGTGTCGTCCGCCCGTTTCACGGCCAGTCGGGCCATGCTTTCCCCCACTTCCACGTGGGTTATCATGTCCGCCAGGGCGAACATCACCTGCTGGTGGCGGGTCAGGCGGTTTTCGTGGGCAAAATCGATGGTGCGGTTCAATACCCGGGCACAGGCGGCAATGGTCCGGCAACCGGCCCGGCTGCAATCGCGGTGAAGCCCGTCCAAACCCTGGGCCATCGTTTCGTAATAGGCACCTTTGGTCTTGCGCGTCTTTTTCCAGCGGAAGGTGGAAATGATGTTCTGCTGAATTTCGCTGGTGCCTTCGTAAATACAGGTGATCTTTACATCCCGTTTGATTTTTTCCACACCGAATTCGCTGATGTAGCCGTATCCGCCCAGGGCTTGCATGGCGTCATCCGCAGCCCGGTTGGCGGATTCGGTGGTGAAGAGTTTGGCGATGGAGCCCTCCACCTGCAGGTCTTCATTCTCGCTGTCCAGCCGTCGGGCAATGGCTTCGATGTATGCGCTGGCAGCCGTCAGGTTGACCCAGTGGGGAACAATCAGTTTATTGGTGTAGCCTTTTTTATCCGACAACGGACCGCCGAACTGCACCCGTTCCTTGGCGTAGGGAATGGCGATGTTCAGGGCTGCCTCACCGGCACCCAGGGCCATTGCGCCCACCATGAGCCGGGTATAGCCGAATACCTGGTTGGCCTGTTTAAGACCCTTGCCGGGGGTGTCGCCGATCATGTTCTCCACGGAGACGAAAACATCGGAAAATGTCAGGGGAGAGGTGTTGGAGGCACGGATGCCATGTTTCTCTTCGCCCTTGTGTTGCTCAAACCCGTCGGCACCTTTTTCGACCACGAAAAAGGTGGGGCCTTCGGGGGTATTCGCCAAAACGGTCACGAAGTCGGCATAGCCGCCGGTGGAGATAAACTGCTTGGACCCGTTGATCCTGTAGCCGGTGAGAGTGCCGGAATCTTTCATGACCGGTTCGGCCTTGGTTTTGAGCGATGCCAGGTTGCTGCCGGCTTCCGCTTCGGTCACCGCGTAGGCCACCAGGCTGTGACCCTCGGCCACGGCGCCCAGCCATTTCCGCTTCTGGGCCTCGGTACCCCCGACGATGATGGGGTCCGAGCCGAGCTGGATGGCAAAAAAGGCCGTTCCCACACCCATGCAGATCTTGCTCATCTCCCGGGTGACGGCACAGCAGTCCAGGGCACCGCCGCCCATGCCGCCGTAAGCCTCGGGGATGAACAGCAGTTGAAGCCCGATCTCCGGGCTGAGCATTTCCCGGACGGCGGATTCGGGAAATATTTCGTTACGGTCCCATTCCAGGATGGCTTCTTGGGTAAGCAGGCGCTTGGTCAGCTGGCGAACGGTGTCGATCACCATCTGCCGGGTCTCTTCGTCCAAGCCACCCTGCGGGCGATGGGTTCCGGTATCGGTCATGATTGGTTTTTCCTTTGGGAAGTCAGTCGTCGTCGGTGGCGATAATGCTTTTACCTCTGTATTCACCGCATTCGGGACAGGCATGGTGGGGCAGTTTGGCTTCGCCGCATTCCGGACAGGTGCCCACCACGGGGGCGTCTGTTTTTTGGTGGGTGCGTCGTTTGTCCCGTTTTGACTTGGATGTCTTGTGCTTGGGTACAGCCATAAGTAATCTCCTAATACACCGAAATATTTATAATTTATCCACAATCAGCCCCGCCTCGACCGGGCAACGCATCTAGTAATTAAATTGCCGACGGATGTCAAGGTTTTTCCTGAAAATCTTTTCCGTTGTCCCCTTGTTCCGCTTCAGGGGATGTGATAGTGAGATGATCGGTAACCGGCCAAGACGGCCAAAGATGGCTTTCATTGATTGTTATTACGGTCGGTTAACATATTTGCTCGGCTACCGGTTTACCATGGATGGACCGGCGATTAGCTGACGGATTAAGATTGTGCCGTTGCCGGTGGTCAAGACCACCGCAGAATTCAGCGGTGGTTTGAATAGCTTGTTATTTTACTATATGTGTCATTTGGACCTGCTTATAAACGACTCAATAAGGTAACTCAGAATGGAAACCATCATTACCCGGTTCCCCCCCAGCCCAACGGGTTATTTGCACGTGGGTGGTGCACGCACGGCTTTGTTTAACTGGCTATATGCCCGTAAAAAAAACGGTAAATTTATCTTGCGCATTGAAGATACGGATAATGTTCGATCCACCCAAGCATCCGTGGATGCCATCTTTGAAGCCCTGGACTGGCTGGAACTGGATTGGGACGAAGGACCCTATTTTCAGACCCGGCGGTTTGACGTGTACCGGGAATATCTCCGACGGCTGCTCGACTCGGGCGATGCCTACTACTGCACCTGCACCCCAGATGAAGTGGAGGCGATGCGCCGGAAGGCCAAGGCCCAAGGCGGCAAACCCAAGTACGACGGCCGCTGTCGCGAGCGCGGCCTGCCCAGGTCGGACAACGCCGTGATTCGCTTCAAAGCGCCCCTTGTCGGCACCACGGTGGTCGAAGACGTGATCAAGGGCAACATCGTTTTCCAGAATACCGAGCAGGATGATTTTGTCGTTTGCCGCAGTGACGGGACGCCCACGTACAATTTCGTGGTGGTGGTGGACGATATCACCATGGGTATCAACACGGTGATCCGCGGTGATGACCACGTGATGAATACGCCCAAGCAGATCCTTTTGTATAAGGCCTTGAAAGCGCCGTTGCCCGTATTCGGGCATGTGCCCATGGTGCTGGGAAAGGACAAGACGCGGCTGAGTAAACGCCACGGTGCCATGTCGGTGACTGCATACCGGGACATGGGCTACCTGCCCGATGCTTTCATCAACTACCTGGTCCGGCTGGGGTGGTCCCACGGCGACCAGGAATTTTTTACGCGGCAGGAGCTGGTGGAGAAGTTCAACCTGGAGAACATCGGCAAATCCGCCGGTGTGTTCGACCCGGACAAGCTCACCGCCCTCAATGCCGACCATATTCGGGCCACACCGGTCGGGCAACTGGCTCCCCGGGCGCTGCCTTTTTTCAAGACCATGGGATACGATGCCACGGATGACGATTACCTGGCCGGCGTCATCGGCACCCTGCACACCCGCAGCAAAACCCTGGTGGAGATGGCCGAGGGCGCCCATTTTTACTACCGGGAAGATGTGCGGCCCTACGACGAAAAGGCGGCAAAAAAGTTCCTCAAGCCGGAGACGGCCCGGGTGCTGACCCAGCTTGCCGAGCAGTTGGACGCCCTGGACAATTTGGCGCAAAAAAACCAGGAAGCTGCCTTTAAGAAGGTGATGGAATCAACCGGCCTGGGCTTCGGCAAGATCGCCCAGCCGGTGCGGGTGGCCCTGACCGGCACCACGGTGAGTCCCGGCATTTTCGAAGTGATCGAGGTGCTGGGCAAATCCCGAGTGCTGGCCCGCCTCCGGGCGGCGGTTGAATTTATCGAATCCACGGGCGCTTAAACGAAATATGGGTTCGGGTCTCACCAATTTGCTCTTGACTCGCCGGCCGTTTTTAATGTAAACGGGCACCATCCCGATGTTGGGGGATCGTCTAATGGTAGGACAGCGGACTCTGACTCCGCCAATCAAGGTTCGAATCCTTGTCCCTCAGCCAAATAAAAACAAAGGGTTAGCCGAAACCGGCTAACCCTTTTTTGATTTTTAACCATTTTGGGTCCACCACTTCAAACCCGAAAAAAAACTTCTAAGGGCCGTTCCGGATCCCCCTTGCCGACCATCCATGAACGGCAAACTCCGACCCAGGCCCCGGACGACCTGAACGACCAATAAAAAAAAACGGCCCCAGGTTGTCCAGGGGCCGGCTTTCATTTTTCACGGTGGTCGTTATTTTTTATTTGAATTGTTGTTTCCGTTCTTTTCTTTTCTCCCCCATATAAAAACGGAAACAAGTGCCACAACGACAGAGCCACCAAATATAGTACCGGATATAGGGTGTCCTTTTGAAACACAATAAGCGCCGGCGACTATAACCGCGAGACCTATGATTAATGCAAACACTTGACCGAGTCGCGCCTCCAAGAATTCTTTGGAGTCCGACTTTATGGCGGCATCCATATCTTTTTGTTCCAACTCCTGGCGGTGGTGTTGTTCCTTTTCCGCCATCGTCATAATACGATCAGCAAGGCCGGGGTGGATGTCTTCATATGCAGAAAGGTGGTTCGGCGGAGGTATTGGGCCTAGGTACTGGGCGTGGATTTCGACCTGTTTTTTTTGAACTTGCTGAGAAGGCTTTTTTTGATCTTGATTTTTACTTGACTCCTTTGTCATAAGCTTGATGCTCTTTGCTGGCTGCGATCTTAATGTCTCGTCCTACTTTAATCCAATCCCTGCCTATGGAATGTCCGTCAGGCTTGACGGCATAAAAACGTCCGGACTTGATACGCCCCTTGGTTCTCTTTGGGGCGATTTCTACAACGGACCCGGCACCTCTAATTATGTTTCTAAGTAGCTTCGTCATTTTCGATCTCCCCTTCCTCCGAATGTTATCGGTGAAAAACGGGGTTGCTTGAGCGCCAAACCAACTATAATACTTTTTTTGGGATATGTAAAACGGTTGAAATCCGTTTGGATTCAGTTCGGATACCACACCATGAATAACTTTTTCAAGTCTAATCGAAGGCCATAACAAAAAACCGGCCCAGGCATCACCCAGGTCGGTTTTTAATCGGTTATCGCCGCGACTAAGCGGCCGCCTTACCCAACGACCCGCCAAAGAAGGATGGCTTCAGCATATTTTCTATAATCGCGCCATCCAGTAAGGCCGTGATTTCATCAGCCGACCAGCCCGCCGATTCAAGATTAGAAACCGCGTCCGCTTCTCTTGGACCGACGCCATACCGACAAAGTATTTGCCTGTTCCGAAGCCTTAACTTGTTGGTTCCAGTTTCTTCCATGGTGAATTCCTTTCGGTGTCCACGCCCGGACAGTTTGGGTTGTCGATGGTCAACAGTTACATAGACGGTGAAACCTGTCAAGTTTTTGTTTATATTTAATATATTCCATTTTAGGTTCCAAAAAAGGAAGTTTTTTCAACGCACGTTCGGCTGTCTGGGGACTCATACCAACCGCCGCCGCCGCGATGCCGCGGGATTGACCTTTTTCCCTTGATCGGGTCAGATAAATTATTCTTACCCGATTTTTTATCGCCGCCACCTTCGGACATTCGCCGCTTCGCCCGTTCACCAATGGTGGCTTGGCAATTGGTGGAACGCTTGCCAATGGGGAAGCGGCCGCGAAGCTTGCGAAGAGTTGGAGATTAATTATCGGACGGCGAGAAATTGCGCTTGGGTTTGTAGTAAATTTGAATTGTCTCTCCGGAGGGACAATTTAAGCTTCAGGCACCATAAAGAAGTTTGTCCTTCAACGCTAATCAAAATTGAACCGGGTCTACTAACCTAAATTGAGCC
>DEIP01000156.1 GCA_002352605.1 Desulfobacteraceae bacterium UBA2771
GCCAATTCTGCAAAGTTATTTTTGCGCGAACCCTTAGCGAATGGAATCCTAAATGGACCCATCGTTAATGGCAGATTTGTCGGTTTGGCTTTTTCATTCCAGTCGACTGTGGTAAGGGAAGCGGCAACGATGGGGCGTATCGGGCGTCCCATGCCGATGGTTTCATAAAACCCGATATCTGCAGGCTGGAACACGCATATGCATTCCCACGCACTGAGCGTGGGTGAAAAAAACGATGGTGAGCTTATGCAAAAGTTATTGGTCGAAGGTGCATCCGGATCCTCCCGGATCCTGGTGGGGGAGTCCATTGAAAATCTGAAAAATTATATTGACCCGCGCCGTACGGTGATCATTACTGACGGCACGGTCAGCAGGCTTTACCGGCAACAGTTTCCCGTCGGTCCGATCGTTTCCATCGGTTTGGGGGAGAGGATCAAAACCCTGGAAACGGTGACGACCATTTTCAGCCGGCTGGTGGACCTTGAGGCGGACCGGTCTACCTTCATTCTGGGCGTTGGTGGCGGCATCGTCTGCGATATCGCCGGATTCGTGGCTTCTACCTACATGCGGGGGGAGCGCTTCGGTTTTGTCGCTACCACATTGCTGGCGCAGGTGGATGCCAGCGTGGGGGGTAAAAACGGGGTGAATTTCGGCGGGTACAAGAATATGGTGGGGGTGTTCAATCAGCCCGAATTTGTGATCTGCGACATGGCGCTGCTCAAAACCCTGCCTGTCCGGGAGATTTTGTGCGGCTTTGCGGAGATCATCAAGCATGGGGCCATCGCCGATGGCCCCATGCTTGATTTTCTCGAGAACCACCGGGATGCCGCGCTGGATTTGGAGAGCTCCATCGTTGAGCATGTCGTTTATCGATCGGTGGAGATCAAGGCCGGGGTGGTCACCCGTGACGAACGGGAACATGGCGAGCGGCGCAAGCTGAACTTCGGGCACACCTTCGGCCATGCCATAGAAAAACTCACCGGCATTCCCCACGGCGAAGCCGTGGGGATCGGCATGGTCCTGGCCGCCAACCTGTCTGTTGAAAAAGGGATGCTGGCCCGAAATGACGCCAATCGTCTCGAGAAGATTATCCACGGCTTCGGGCTGCCGGTCCATTCTCCCGTGGATGTTTCGTCCATGCTGGCGGCCATGAGAAAAGACAAAAAGCGTGAAGGAGACCGGATCCATTTTGTTTTTCTGGATGCCTTGGGCAGTGCCCGCGTGGAAGAGATCGAATTTGAAGAACTTTATCGCCTGGCCAAGGCGGCCCGGATTGGTTAGGTGATCGCATTTTATGCGTATTCTTTTAATGGAGTCTTTTTACGGTGGTTCCCACCGTGATTTTGCCCTGGGGCTGGCCGCTCACACTCGCCACGACATTCATGTGGTGACGCTTCCCGCCCGCTTCTGGAAATGGCGCATGCGCGGTGCCGCGCTTCACTTTGCCCGCACCATCGACAACCTCTCCTCCTTTCACGGGCTGATTGCCACCGATTTGATGAGCCTGTCCGATTTCACCGCGATGTGCGGCGGTCGCCGCCCGCCGGCACTGGTCTATTTCCATGAGAACCAACTGACCTATCCCCTGGCGCCGGGGGAGCGGATGGACCTGCAGTTTGGCTTCACCGACATCACCACGGCCCTTTGCGCGGATCGGATTCTGTTCAATTCACGATTTCATCTCGATCAATTCTTGAGCACCCTTCCCGGTTTCATCAACCGGATGCCGGAGTTCAAGCCCTTGTGGGCCGTCGAGACTATCCGCAATAAGGCCGGTGTGCTTTACCCGGGATGTCGGTTTGATGCCGACTTGCCGGCATTGTCGCCGCCCCCTGCGGGCCCGCCGCTGGTGGTCTGGAATCACCGGTGGGAGTTCGACAAGAACCCGGAAGAATTTTTTGACGCCCTTGATCGGGTGGACCGAATGGGGGTCGATTTCAGACTGGCCCTCCTGGGTGAGAACAATCAGGTGGTACCCAAGGCGTTTTTAAAGGCAAAATCCCGTTTTCGTGAAAAGATCGTGCGGTACGGCTATACAAAATCGAGGGATGATTATGTGGATTGGCTCCGGAAGGGATTTGTCGCAGTGAGTACGGCCAACCAGGAAAACTTCGGCATCGCCATGGTTGAAGCCATGCGACACGGTTGCCTGCCGCTGCTGCCCAATCGGCTTTCCTACCCGGAAATCCTTCCCAAAGAGTTTCATGCGGATTTTCTTTATCGCAGCCAGGATGATCTGGTGCAAAAATTGGCGATGATGTTGCTTCACCCGGATCGTTTTGTCGCACAGCGATCGGTACTGTCGGATATGATGGCCCGCTATGCCTGGGCGTCGGTCATTGACCGGTACGACCGGGAACTGGAATTGCTTTCGATGATTGGGAATTGACCGATCATGGGATTGTGGGATTTTGAAACGAGTACAATTTCAGGGGGCATCAGGTTTTATGGCAGGGCCGATGACCGAAAGCCCGGGAATGATGGGCCATGTTCGTGGAGAACTGCTGAACATCTGTCCTTGGTCATTGACACCATGGGCGGACGTTCCTATATTGTCAAAACTCGAAGTAATCCGTTCCACGTCCCCGTACGGCGTGGTTTTTTCATTCAATGCACAAGGAGAAATCGATGTCGAATCAAAAGGAGTGTTACCAGGAAAAAATTGACCGGGCCACGGCAGTATTCGAGACCAATATGGGCACCTTCGAGGCCGAGTTATACGCCAAGGAGTGTCCCGAGACCGTGTGGAATTTCATCAACCTGGCCGAAGGCCGGCAGGAGACCGCCAGGGGCGGAAACTATTTTGACGGGTTGGGCTTTCACCGGGTTATCGAAGGCTTCATGATTCAGGGCGGCTGCCCCTTCGGCAACGGCACCGGCGGCCCGGGCTACCAATTCAAAGATGAGTTTGACCCCAACCTCAGGCACGATGGCGCTGGTGTGCTGTCCATGGCCAATGCCGGTCCGGGCACCAACGGCAGCCAGTTTTTTGTGACCCTGGCACCCACTTCCCATCTAAACGACCGCCACTCGGTATTCGGCAAAGTGACCGAAGGACTCGACGTGGTGATGAAGATCGGTGCCGTGGCCACCGGTCCCATGGACAAACCGAAAGAACCAATACTCATGGAGAAGGTGACCATCCGGCGATAGCGCCGGTGGCCCTGGCTTAACGGATGCATCGCCAGAGCAATCAACCGCTTGTCCCGTCTTTTCAGCGGAGCAAGCCAAGAGGGATGAAAAGCATGCTTGAATTAAAAGCCGTCAACTTGAAACGCGCGAAGGTGGACACCCTGGTGGTGCCCGTGTGTGAGGATCGTGAGATTCATACCGGCAAGACATTGAAGTCACTGAGTGCTGCCGCCAAAGCATTGGCGGAGTTCAAGGGTAAAAAAGGCGACGTCCTCACCTTATTTCAACCCGCTGAAACCTGCATCAACCGGGTCCTCTTTTTCGGGCTTGGAAATGCCGAAAGCTTGAGCGGCGAAACCTTCAGGGCCTTTGCCGGTCGGGCGGTGAAATTCTGCATCGATGCCGGCCTGCCCACCATGACCATTGCCACGCCGTCCGTCGCCGATTTGAAAATCGATGCCGAAACCATTTTCAGAACACTCATGGAAGGGGTCGGTCTGGGCAATCACATCTTTGACCGATACAAGCAGGACAAAGAGAAGAAACCGGTCAAAACAGTGGTTCTCATGGCCACTGCTGCTCAGAAGAAGACCTATTCCGGTCTGGCCGAATCCGTTGCGGTCGTATGCGGCGCCAGCGTCATGGCCAGGGAGTGGGTCACGATGCCATCCAACGACAAGCGGCCGGAAGTCTTCGCCGAGATGATCCGGAAGGCCGTCCAGTCAACGGGGTTGAAGATCAGGGTTATGGATGACCGGTGGCTGGAAAAGCAGCAATTCGGCGCCATGCTGGCTGTGGGCCAGGGAAGCAACGCCAAACCCCGCCTCGTTACCGTGGAATACGCACCCAGGGGCGCCAAGAAAACGGTTGTCCTCGTTGGCAAGGGGGTCACCTTCGATTCGGGTGGTATCAACCTGAAGCCCTCCGGCAGCATCGAGACCATGAAGATGGACATGTCCGGCGCGGCTGCCGTGGCCGGTACCATGCTGGCCATGGCCCGGCTCAAACCGAGCGTCAAGGTGGTCGGCGTCATGCCCCTGGTTGAAAACATGCCCTCGGGAGCGGCCATTCGGCCGGGGGATATCATTCGATCCTACGAAGGAAAAACCATCGAGATCGGCAACACCGATGCCGAAGGGCGGCTGATCCTCATTGATGCCATGGCCTGGGCCATCAAGCAGTACAAGCCGGACACCATGATCGACCTGGCCACCCTTACCGGTGCCTGCGTCGTCGCCCTGGGAGAGAAGATCGCCGGCGTATTCTCCAAAGACCCGGAACTGGCCGATGCCATCGTGGCTTCCGGGAAAAAGACATTCGAGCGCTGCTGGCAGTTGCCATTGCCTGAGGATTACAAGGAGCTGCTGAAAAACGAGTTTGCCGACTTGAACAACATAAGCAGCGGCCGTTGGGGAGGGGCCATCACCGCGGCCCTGTTCCTGTCCGAATTCGTCGGCGACACGCGCTGGGCACATATCGACATCGCCGGGCCGGCCTGGGCCAAGAAGGCATCGGACTACTGCGGGGCCGGCGGAACCGGGTTCGGTGTGCGGCTGTTGTGCGATTTGATCGAGACGCTCTGATTGGAATTGAGGAATTGAAGGGGCGGCGATTGGCCGCGGGCGACATGATGACTGATGAATGAAAACGGCCGGGTTGGTTCCCGGCCGTTCTATTTTGGGGCCCCGGAAAAATTACAGCAATTCTGAAAAAAATGGTGGGCGGGACAGATGCGAATTCCCTCACGGCTGGTTCGATCCCAACCGTTTCCCCGGTAGAATTGAACGGCGGCGGCTTCTTGAAAAGGGGCCTTCAGGTAGGGATGTAAAAATTATTTCTCAACAGCACATCCCAACTTATACTGTTTGCAGCAATAATGCTCATTTTTTTTTCCCCATCTATGAAGTGCCGTTGATTGATAGGCTTGAAATGTTTCATATCGGTATGCATCACTCAGATCTGTTTTAACACTTGAGGGGAGCATGGTATGTTTCGTAGGTTTTGGATTTTTATGATGGATGTTGTCTTGAAAGTGGTTATGTGTGATGGCAATAATTTCAGGCATACGTTGAGCTACATCATAAGATTCACAGATATATTTTGCTTTTCTCTTCCAATTTTCTGCCTCGATTTTATGACCGGTGTTTTGCTCACTTGCAAAAAGTCTTGATTGAGGGTAGGAGAGCCATGAACGTTTTTTACTTTTATGAAAATCAATTTGAGTTTTTTGATAATTGGATAGTTCATCAAGTGTAGAAAAACGAAGAGAGTTTGTACTCTTTTCATAAACATCGCCATAGGGATGTACAGCTATCGACCAATTATAGTTTAAACCCAATTCCCTCCAAATATGATCAAGAAGATTCATATTTCGCCATCTTATGTGAATAGCACCAGTTTTTTTATTTTGATGTGCCTTTGGAACTCTTGAATACCAATCTCTGGTTAGACTAACATATATAAAATTTTTGCATTCTTCATTAAACCCCATACATTTTTTATCTATATCATCTATAATTTTTATAGTTTTTTTGAGTATAGTTGTATAAATATTAAATGACCTATTCATATGAAATTTTAAATCTTTCTTCATGGCCTCTTTACTATATTTGATTGTAGATGTATCTGCCCAATTAGTTGAATCGATCTCATTCCATACGATATAGTGATCTATATACTTACCAAAACGATAAGCTGTAAATCGTATCCAGTCTTCATAATCATCATAGTATTCGGGCATGGGATAGCAACCACTTATGAGGTGTCGTTTTTGTAATTTAAAATAAAAACCTTCACATCCACTATCAACATACATATTTGGTGCTGTCCATAGGACCAGTGCCTGCTGAATATGATGTTTGGTGTTTTTTTTGAATCTTTTTTCCCATTTATTAACAAAAATATCTTTGTAGCAGTGATATTTTTTTGTCCCGAGTAATTGTTTTACCTTTTTACTTTGGGGGAAAAGACTATAGCCTACAGGACACTTTAAAGGTTCTCTTGAAGAAAAAACTTTATCTTCTGCATCACGCCAAAAAAAATTATACTTTTGGATGCCAAAATTAAGTTCTTTTTCAAAAACTTTGTAGCGAGTTTCATTTAAAAGATTATAATTTCTATCAGCAATACCTTGTTTATTTGTTGGAAGAATGTAACCAGGTAATACAGTCTGGGAGAAATTTTCGGCAAAACACTCTACAGAAAGAAATAAAAAAAGAATAAAAAAGCGTTTAATTATCATATCTTTATTATTACTTTTTAAGTTCTTTTATCACTTCTGAAAGAATTGCAAAAACCGATTCCTGAAAAGGATTGAGTCTTACAGGTACAGTTTCATCTACAATCCTTAAATTATTGACTAATTGCAAAGGTCTTTCACTTTCTTCAAGAAAATGGTTCAATACTTTTATCTCTTTTTCATATATGATTGCCAAATCATCTAAGTCTTTTTGTACAATTGACGATTTATAACGAATTTTTGGACTATTGTGTATTAATGCATTACTTACAAATGTTGATTGAGTATTTTGATTAAAAAATACATTCATGTGTCGCATCAATGCTATTTCAAAATCTGTAAGTGAACGATTGACTTTTCTGTTATCTATTTTAAAGTTTTCTATATTTGAAATTTTTAAAATATTACTTAAAAAATCTTTAAATATATTTTCCTTAACATAGTCATAATTTTTAACAATAATATTTTCTCTGCCAAATGTACTACTTGATTTTCTTATCACAGTTAAAAATCTATTTTGGTAACCACGCTTTATCATAAAACTAAAATCTTTAATATATTTATTTCGTTTAATATGTTGATGGTAAGC
>DEIP01000138.1:0-7558 GCA_002352605.1 Desulfobacteraceae bacterium UBA2771
GGATAACCGGGCATGGAACACCGGCCAAGCGTGAAATCACCGCACTGCTGGCCGATTCCGGCGTTCAACGTGTCCGATTCGACAGTCGACGTCTGGATAACTGGGACAGCTGCCTGGTGGTTTTTATGTCCGGGTTGATGGACTATTGCGCCTCCGAAGCTATCGATGTGGACCCGGATGGCCTGCCTGCCGGCGCCAGGCGTCTGCTTTCCCTTTCCAAAGCCGTTACCGGTCAAGCAGATGCCGGGGAGGAATCCGGAAAACCATCGCTTATGGCCCGGCTTGGCGAAGTGGGTGTACGCGTTGGCCAAACGGTGACGGATACCCTCGATTTCACTGGTGAACTGGCACTATCCGTGATGCGCCTGGTGACGGGCAAAGCACGTTTCCGGGGGGTGGATGTGTGGGACGTCATCCAGGAATGCGGATGGCAGGCACTGCCTATTGTCTCCTTGATCAGTTTCCTCATCGGACTGATCCTGGCATTTATGGGGGCGGTTCAACTGCGTATGTTCGGCGCGCAGATATACGTGGCCGACCTGGTGGGGATCGGCATGGCCCGGGAGATGGGGGCGGTCATGACCGGTGTTATCATGGCCGGACGTACCGGGGCGGCGTTCGCCGCCAACCTCGGGACCATGCAGGTCAACGAGGAGATCGATGCTCTCCAGACACTCGGTGTGTCGCCAATGGACTATCTGGTGCTGCCCCGCATGCTGGCCATGGTGCTGATGATGCCGCTGTTGTGCATCTACGCCGATCTTATTGGGATTGTGGGCGGAATGGTTGTGGGCGTCAGTGTTTTCGATATCTCGGCGATTCAATACCTGACCCAAACCCGCCATGCCCTGACCGTCACCCACTTCGGCGTCGGCGTGTTCAAAAGCGTTGTCTTCGGATTGATCGTTGCCATGTGCGGCTGCATGCAGGGGATACGCTGCGGGCGCAGTGCGGCCGCTGTTGGAGAGGCCACCACAACCGCCGTGGTTATGGCAATCGTCTACATCGTAGTAGCAGATGGCCTGTTTGCCGTGTTGACGAATGTGATAGGCGTATGATGGTGGGAGAACCAAGGGTTCCAGCGATTATAAACTGACTGCTGCGGCATTCCTCACCCTGAAGCAAAGCGAATGACTGATCATACACTTCAAAACAGACAGCCGCACATCACCGTGAGCAACCTGACCATGGGCTACGGGGATTTTATCCTCATGCGCGATATGGATTTCACCGTTTGCCGGGGTGATGTGTTCGCCATCATGGGGGGCAGTGGATGTGGAAAGAGCACCCTGATGCGGATCCTGGTGGGTTTGAAGGCACCGAATGCAGGGAGCGTGCATTACGGCGACATTGATTTCTGGTTGCTGACCGAAGCCGAGCGTGAGCACATGATGCAGCGATTCGGCGTTTTGTACCAGAGCGGCGCACTATGGAGTTCCATGACGCTGGCGGAAAACGTGGGCCTCCCTATAGAGCTTTATACCGATCTTGACAGGGCCGAGATCGCTGAGATGGTGCGCTTCAAACTGTCGCTGGTGGGGCTGAGTGGCTTCGAGGACTACTATCCGTCCGAAATTTCCGGCGGCATGCGCAAACGCGCCGGGCTGGCACGGGCCATTGCCCTGGATCCCGAAGTGCTTTTTTTCGATGAACCCTCTGCCGGGTTGGATCCGGTGAGCGCCAAGAACCTGGACGATCTCATTATCGAGATTAACCAGAGTTTAGGGGCCACGGTGATCATCGTTACCCATGAGTTACTCAGTATCTTCGCCATCGCCAACAACTCGGTCTTTCTGGACAGTACCACGCGAAAAGCAGCGGCTACCGGTGATCCGAAAGTGATGCTGGAGACATCGGACAATCCGGATGTAATTCGGTTTCTGACCCGTGGAGAAGGAACCGGCAATTTGAACATAAGGACTTGATCCCATGAAAAAGGAGGCTAACAAGGCCCTGATCGGTGCGTTTATTGTCGGTGCCGGCCTGTTGTCGGTTATCGGCATCCTGGCCCTCGGAGGTGGCAACCTGTTTCAGGCATCAACTCGATATGTGATGTATTTCACCGGGTCGGTGAAAGGCCTGAGCGTGGGTGCCCCCGTTCAGTTCAAGGGCATAGCGATAGGCAAGGTCACTGATATCAACTTGATTTACGACCCTGAGAAGGAATCATATCTCAACCAGGTGATCCTCGAGGTGCCGAAGGGTTTGGTTAAACTCACCGAGGAATCACGCCTCGAAGACTCGGAGAGGGAGCGACTTCAATCGCAGGTCTCCGTTGTAAAAATGATCGCGGATGGGCTGCGTGCAAAGCTTCAGCTCCAGAGTTTTGTCACCGGGCAGTTGCTGGTGGCTCTCGACTTCTACCCGGACACACCGGTTACCTTGATGGGCTTTACGGATGATCTTCGGGAAGTGCCGACCCTGCCATCAGACATGGACGCGCTGGCCAAGACCATCCATAAGGTCGATTTCCAGGCGGTTGCCGAATCGATAAAAAACGCCGCTAAGGGCATCGACAAACTGGCCAATTCCCTCGACCTCCACGAAATGGTGATCACCGCCAACGACACCCTGAAGGGCTACCGTCGACTGGCCGCCAATCTGGACCGGCATGTGGCGCTCCTGTCGGCTGAAGTAACGAAAACGCTGACCGACGTCCGTCAACTGTTAAAAACGACCAATGGCCAGATCCTCCCGATGGCAACGGGGATTAACGACACCACCGCCGATATCAGAAAGGCCGTAGTCAACCTCGACGCCCGTCTCCAGCCGGTGCTGGGAAACATCGAAGAGACCGTTGCCGCGACGCGAGTCGCTTTTCAGCAGGCGGAAGCCATGCTGACCAACCTGACCTATCTTTCGGACGAGGATTCGGCGCTTGTCTACCGGATCGACGAAACGCTGGCAGAGATGGAAAAGGCCGCCGGTGTGCTGACCGTACTGGCCGATTACTTGAGCCGCCACCCGGAGGCATTGCTGCAAGGCAAAAAAGCGGCGGGGGAGATGAAATGAAAGCACGCATCGCACAGTTGGTTCTCACCGTTATCTCTCTGGCGTTTTTCACCGCTTGCTTGAACCTGGGGAGATCACCCGCCACCCGGTTTTACCTGCTTGAATCCAAGTCTGGACCGGCGTTGTCGTTGGCGCGCGAAGTTGAAATGCACCATGTGTCCATCGGTATCGGTCCGGTTGCCGTTCCCCCGTACCTGGATCGGCCGCAGATGATGACCCGCATGGACGGGAACGAACTGCGGCCGAACGAATTTAACCAGTGGGCGGAGCCACTGATGACGAATATCTCCCGTGTGATGGGAGCGAACCTGTCGCTCTTGACCGAAGCCGGGAATATTCATTCGTACCCGTGGAAACGATCCGCTGTCATCGACTTTCAGATTACTCTGGATGTGCTTCAATTTGAAGTCGATTCCGGCGGCAGGGTCACATTAAAAGGCGTGTGGCGAATTTTCGATCCTGACAACCATCAATTGTTGATGGAGAGACGATCAACAATTACGCAAACGTCGGCAGGTGTCGGCGTCGAACCTGTTGTTGAAACAATGGACATGGTATTGGCCGAGCTGTCAATAGAAATGGCTGAAGCGCTGATTGAAGTATCGCGTGGTGTGACCGGTGCACGGCCGTAGCGCGCAGCATGAGAAAAAACCGATATGTCACGCATGCAGGGCGGTTTAACCGATTCTATTGATCGCCTGATCTTAGGATTGGGGACGAGATTAATCAGGGTCTTAGATGGCTTCTTCATCCACACTGGCGGCCGTGGGGATTGCATTGCTGCCGGCGCCGGTCATCCTGGCGGTGGCCTTGTCTTTGTGTAATGATCTGAATTAAATGTTAATTGACAAGATTTGAGCGATTGACAACAGTTGCTGTGTCCGCTATCAAGACAGACATGAACAATCAACCAATGAGAACACGCCGGTTTGCCAGAGACCTTATCTGGATCCTGGTGGTCCTGTTGGCGGCCGTGATCGGCCCGGTCGTCTATTTTTCACTCCAGGCACAGCGCGACCTCTCTGAGAAGTTTATCGATGGCGCCGCGGAGCTCGCCGTCGAGACGTTTCAATCCATGGTACAATCGATGAATGGCTCCATTGAAATGGTGCGTGACTGGGGTGCGTCGGGCAAGGCATCTCTGGCCGATGTCCACGGTTTGAACGGACTGCTATTTCCTGTGTTGAAACGCAATCCGATGCTCTTCGGTATTTCGGTGACGAATACGGACGGTACCAGCTATTACCTGACGGGTAATGCGGAGGGCTGGCGAACCAGTGAAACCACCACCACCGAATCGGGCCGTTTCTCCGTCCAGCGCGTCTGGGATGCAGGGGGACAACAGGTTTCCGAAAAAAAGGCCCCCAGCCAATACGACCCGCGCCAACGCCCCTGGTTTTTACCCACCTTGTCGGAACAATCGGTGTACTGGACCGACCCCTATCGGTTTTATAACCGGAAAGTCGTGGGAATCACCGCATCGGTGTCGGTCGCACACCGATCGGAAAACAAGCAGTCGGTCATTGCATTCGACATTTTACTGGATGATCTTTTTCGTAAAATCCATCGCATGGCACCCAGTGAAAACAGCCGTGTGTTTATTTTTCGGCGGGATGCCCGGCTTTACATGCCCGTGCTTGATGGCGCCTCCCCTGATTTCAGGTCCATCGGTGCGGTAAAGGACCTTTTGATTAAAAAGATGGTTGCCTCCTGGATGGCCGAGGACCCCAAAAGCGGCCATGTGTTTTCCGTTCGCCATGAGGGCGGGCGATGGTGGGGCGGCGTTCGACCACTGGAGAACGCGAACCGGACGATTTGGGTGGGGGTGATTGTACCGGAAACGGATATCACCGGCGGCGTGAGCCGGAGACGGACCATACTCGGTGGCGTTGGATTGTTCGTTGTGTTGTGCGCCGGCGGGCTCGCATTCTGGATGATCCGGCGCTATGGCCATTCATTGGATGATTATGCGGACCTGTACGACCGCAACGACCCCGAAGCGAGCATTCGCCGACTGATCAGCATCGGCGAAGGACGTGCGGTTGAATTCAAATCCACCATGCGCATGAATCTGCATACCAACAAACCGGGCAAGGAGATCGAGATGGCCTGGCTCAAAGCCGTGGCCGCGTTTATGAACACGGATGGTGGCACCCTGCTGCTCGGTGTGACCGACAGCGGCGGCATCAGTGGTCTGGAGAGCGATGGTTTCGCGAATGAAGACAAGTGTATGCTTCATTTTAAAAACCTGATCAATCGGCATATCGGTGCCGAACTGTCCAAATATATGCACTTCAACATTGTTCGGGTGGATGAAAAAATGGTTGGCGTGGTGGTATGCAGCCGATCCGTCCAGCCGGTTTTCCTGAAAACGCCGAAAAGTGAAGGGTTTTTCATCCGCAACGGTCCATCGAGTGAGGCGCTACCCGTCAGCAAAGTACTCACCTACATCAGGCACCGCGAATAGCTAGTACGTTACGTCTATCAAAAAGAGGCCTTGGGGCGGTGCTGTAGCACCGGCACATGAGCGGTCCGTGGATTGCAGAATGGTTGGAACGTCCTGTGCGGATATCTTTTCCAATCCCACCGCAACCAAGGTGCCCACAATATTCCTGACCATGAAACGCAAGAATCCGTTGGCCTGGATATCATAGGTCAGGTTGCCACCACCAGTTTCCTTTACGGTTGAATCGCTTACGCTCCGGACGGTGTGGGCCCTGGGGCTTCCCGTGCCTTCGAAGGCCTTGAAATCATGGGTGCCCAGAAGCGCGCCGGCGGCCTGGGCCATGGCCGTCGTGTTCAGCGGTTTGCGGATGTGCCAGACGAATTGTCGGCCGATGGCCGGTGCGATGGTCCGGTTGAGGATATGGTAGCGGTAGCGTTTGGTGGTCACATCGAAGCGGGCGTGGAAGGTGTCGGGCATCTGCTCACATGCGCGGATCACGACATCACCGGGCAGCAGACTGTTGAGGCCGTTGAAAAAAGCCTTGTTGTCGATGCGGGATCGGGTCTGAAAGCAGGCCACCTGGCCCAGGGCGTGGACACCGGCGTCGGTTCGGCCCGAGCCGATGACGGTTACCGCTTCCCGGGTCATGACGGTCAGTGCCTTTTCGATGGTTTCCTGAACCGTGCGGTCTTTTCTCTGGCGCTGCCAGCCATGGAAATCCGAACCGTCATATTCGATGATCAGTTTGAATGTTTTTTGCACTGCTTCTTCCGGCATACCATTCTCCAAAACGTTGTAACAGCAATAGCACGGCGCTTATGGAGAAGAAAGAGAAGACCCGATCTTCCGGAAGCGCAGGGCGCCCGGACCGATGCGCGCGAACACCGGGAAAAGGTTGTTGAGAAGCATCATGGCGGTTTATATCCGGTCACAGCGAAAACCGGCCAGCTGTTGCTCCATGGCTTCGTCCATGAGATGGATGAAGCGGGCCAGGGGGTATTCGGTGCTGCATCCCGTGCAGCGGAAAATAACTGATCGTCATGTTCGTTTCAGGATCAAGGGGCCGCCACATTGATCACAACAAGGTTTCTGCGCATCCATATTTTTTTTCCTCAACTTTGAAATCAGGCGATTTTTATGCCAAATGGCTTCGGTTTGCAAGAGCATTGATTGACAATAGGCCATAATTGCGCAATTAAAAAGCCAACCACATCGATGGGGAGATGATGCTAAATGGAAAAGGGAATGCTTCCATTGACCTGCAAGGGGTTCACTGCCTGCGGTATCGCCGCCGGCATCAAGAAAAACGGTGACCTTGATCTGGGAATGCTGGTATCGGACCGTCCGGCCCGGGCGGCGGCGGTCTTTACTAAAAATCGCGTCCAGGCGGCACCCGTGCAGCTGGACCGGGAGCGGGTTAAATCCGGTACCGCCCGGGCAGTGATCGTCAATGCGGGAAATGCCAATTGCGCCAATGGCCGGCAGGGCATGGATGCTGCCAGAGCCATGACCGCTGCGGCGGCACGATCGTTGGGTGTTAATGAAGATCAGGTGCTGGCGGCCTCCACCGGCGTCATCGGCGCCCCGTTTCCCACCGAAACCGTGGAAGCGGCCATGCCCGTCCTGACCGAACGGTTGAGTGAAAACGGCGTGCCCGATCTGGCTCGTGCCATCATGACCACCGATACCCGGCCCAAAATGGCGGTTCGTGAAGGATCGGCGGATGGCGTTTCCTATCGTATCGTCGCCGTGGCCAAAGGGGCCGGCATGATCCGCCCGGACATGGCGACCATGCTCTGCTTTGCCTGCACCGACGCCGGCATGGCCGTCGCCGATCTCCAGTCTGCGTTGAGGCGGTCCGTGGACGGGTCTTTCAACCGGATTACCATCGACGGCGACACCAGCACCAACGACACGGTGATTCTCATGGCCAACGGCGCTTCCGGGGCCAGGATTGAATCGGACGGCGATAGCGCGTCATTCCAGCGGTTGTTGGACGATCTGTGCATGGATCTGGCCCGGCAGATGGTCAGGGACGGTGAGGGTGTCTCCAAGGTGGTCGATTTGACGGTGGGCGGCGCCCGTTCGGATCATGATGCC
>DEIP01000138.1:7696-7926 GCA_002352605.1 Desulfobacteraceae bacterium UBA2771
AAGGCCGCCGTGGTGCTCAAAAAGCCGGAATTTTCCGTCACCCTGGACCTGAATCTGGGGGTGGGGACGGCCAGTATGCTCACCTGTGACTTCTCCCTGGATTATGTGAAGATCAACGCCGATTACCGGTCCTAATCGAATATAGCGTCCAAGGATGTCCGGATACGTCTATCATATCGGTATCAGGTCCGAGGTAATCGAACTGACATTGGCGCACCAAGAGTGAAACG
>DEIP01000122.1:0-4635 GCA_002352605.1 Desulfobacteraceae bacterium UBA2771
TGATAACTGATAACTGATAACTGACAACTGATATCAGGAGGCAAAAATGCAACGAGCGTTATGGATCGCATCCACAGGGATGCAGGCGCAGACATTAAATATTGATGTGATTGCGAATAATCTGGCCAATGTAAATACCGCCGGCTTTAAGAGGAGCCGGGCGGATTTTCAAGATCTATTATATCATTCCCTTCGCGCGGCTGGGACCGCCTCGGCCCAAGGGTCTGAAGTTCCTACGGGCATCCAGATAGGTCATGGAACAAGACCGGTGGCAACACAGAAGATGTTTAGCCAGGGGGATTACCAGCAGACTCAGAATCAGCTTGATATGGCAATTGAGGGCCATGGTTTTTTTCAAATCATACAGCCCAATGGCGATACCGCCTATTCAAGGGCCGGGTCGTTCAAGTTGGACGGAGACGGCCGTATTGTGACCTCTGACGGGTTCCTGTTGGAACCGGAGATTTCTATTCCGACCGATGCTACCGCCATCGCCATCGGGACGGATGGAACGGTTTCCATCAAGCAGGCGGGAGAGACCGAACCGAGTGAAGTCGGGACCGTCCAGCTCGCCAGGTTTATAAACCCGAGCGGATTGGAAAGTATCGGAAGAAATCTGTATCTTCCCACGGCGTCTTCGGGTGAGGTAACGACCGGCACTGCCGGAGAGGATGGATTCGGCACCATCGCCCAGGGGTACCTGGAGATGTCCAACGTCAGCGTGGTTGAAGAGATGGTGAGTATGATTACGGCTCAGAGGGCCTATGAGCTTAACAGCAAAGCGGTCAAGACCGTGGATGACATGTTGCAGATGGCGAATAATCTTAAACGATAGGAGGGAATCGTGAAGTGTTATAGGTTTTTTCTTTGCTTGGTTATCTGCTTTGCACTCTTCCTGACGGGGACGCTGCCCCGGCTTTCCGAGGCGGGCTTAATTAGCATAAAGGGCCTTGAAAAAGCGGAGATAAACAGTAATGATATTTACTTGGGACAGATTACCAGGATCAGAGGGGATGACCAGGCCTTGGTTCAAAGGCTGAAGCGAATCGTTATTGCCAGGGCGCCGCTTCCGGGAAAGAGCCGTCGCATAAATGAAAATTACATTCAACTCCGATTGAAACAGGAAAAAATTGATCTGTCGAAAATCAGGTTGGCGGCCCCCAAGGGGATTGAGGCAATCAGGGGTTTCGTGGAGGTTACAAAAGAAGATATAACCAGAGTGGTTTCCGATTTCATATATGCAAATATCCCCTGGGAAAGGGAGAAAGTAAAGATCCGGGATATTCGGGTGCGGGACGGTGTGATTCTCCCCAAGGGGAAAATCACTTATCGTGTTGAACCGCTCAAAAATACGGATTTCAAGGGGAGTGTCCCCCTGCCTCTCCATTTCAGGGTGAATGGCAGCTTTCAAAAGAGGATACTGGTCACGGCCGATATAGAGGTGTCAGCGGAAGTGGTCGTCACCAAGAGGCCTTTGAGACGGTTCCGGAGGATTACCGAGGATGATATTGAGATGAGGGAAAAGAATTTGGCGGAACTCCCGCGTAATATTGTCCTTAACTATGAAGAGGTTCTGGGCAAAAGGGCCAAGAGGAACATCAGCGCCAACAGTGTGCTGAGGTTGGATCTCATCGAATTTCCGCCCTTGGTCAAGCGTGGCGATGTGGTCCGGTTAATCGCCGAATCAGGTGGCCTAATGATTACGACCCTCGGCATGGTAAAGCAAAGAGAGGGTCGTCGGGGAGAGAGGATCAGGATCGAGAATATCGACTCAAAAAAGAGTCTGTACGGTCGTGTTGTGGATGCCAGAACGGTGAGGGTTGATTTTTAGGGTTTTATGGTGAGGAGGTTTTTCGAAGATGTTCGGCAAGCGGGGTGGGTTGATAAGATTGATGACATTCGGGGTGTCTTCCGCTTTGCTCGCCATGAGCCTTTTCGGTTGTGCTTCGGGGCAAAGGGAAACATTAAGGGATACCAACCTGAATCGCGCCATGTCTCTCGGTGTCGACGAGAATCAAAGAATAAAACCAAGAAAGCATGAGGGATCTCTCTGGCAGAACAAGGGGGCGCTCAGTTCTCTATTTCAGGATTATAAGGCAAGCCATGTGGGAGACGTCGTGACGATTATTTTAGATCAAAAACTGACGGGGTCTACCGGCGCCAATACGAATACCAGTAGAGACAGTTCATTGAAAGCCGGGATGGATTCCGCCTTTACCGGTTTTGGAAAAACGGCCAGCGCCTATAAAGCCGATGTCAGCAGCAGTCTTGGAACGACACACAAGGGCAAGGGGACAACCGACCGGTCGGGAGCGCTGTCCGGTACCATAACTTCCAGGGTTGTCAAAGTGCTTCCCGACGGGAACCTGGTGGTTGCGGGGTCTCGGGAGATAATGGTGAATGACGAGACAAATTTTCTGAGCTTGTCGGGAATTATCCAGCCCAGGGATATTCGTTATAAAAGAGACAAGAACGGTATATGGGGCTATGAAATCGAATCGTCCCGGATCTCCGATGCCAAATTCGTTTATAGCGGCAGGGGCGTGGTGGCCCAGCGTCAACGTCCGGGTTGGCTTTCCAGCTTCGTTAATGTGATATGGCCGTTCTAAATACAAGGCGTTTTGAGAATTCCGTCCGGTGGGACCGGAGGAGGGCTGAAATGGAAAACACCTTTTTGTTTTTTGACGTCAAAAAGATATTTGCGAAAGTGAGCCTGATACTTATGGCGCTATTCGTTTTGAGCGGTTATGCCCATGCAACGCGCATTAAGGATATGGCCGATGTTAAGGGTGTGCGTGAAAACCAGTTGGTGGGATATGGTCTGATTGTGGGGTTGAATGGGTCAGGGGATGGAAAGGATTCAAAATTCACTTTTCAGTCCCTGGCGAGTATGCTGGAGCGGATGGGTGTTACGGTTAACGCAAAGGATATCGAAAAGGCTCAAAATGTTGCCGCCGTAATGGTTACCGCCGACCTGCCGGCATTTGCAAATGTGGGTTCCAGGATTGATGTCACGGTCAGCTCAATAGGCGATGCGGAAAGCCTTACGGCGGGAACCCTTCTGGTCACCCCCCTCAAGGGCGCCGATGGCAAGGTTTACGCTGTTGCCCAGGGACCGGTCAACACCGATGCGTTCTCTGTTTCGGGAAAGGCGGCCAAGGTCGGCAAAAACTTCCCCACTGTGGCTCGAATTGTGGGCGGCGCCATCATTGAAAACGAGATACCCTACGATTTTGTTAATAAGGGGACTTTGTCGCTGATCTTGCCCAGGCCTGACTTTACAAATGCCGCTCGTGTGGCAAAGATAATAAATTCAGCCTTGAAGAGCAGCGCGGCTAGGACTTTGGATGCCGGAACCATAGAGGTCGAGGTCCCGAAAGAATATTCCGGAAGGACGGTCGAATTGGTCGCTATGATAGAGCAATTGGACGTTACCCCGGATAAGTCCTCTATGGTGGTGTTCAATGAACGGACCGGGACGGTGGTCCTCGGGGAGAACGTCAAGATCGCCACCGTAGCCATTGCCCATGGAAACCTGAGTATCGAGATCAAGGAAACTGCGGATGTCTCTCAGCCGATGCCCTTTTCTCAGGGGGGATCGTTATTCGGCGGATCGGGGCCGTCCGGGCCGCCCGTGGAGTCCCGGGACGGCAGCGCCATAGTTGCACCGGGGGCCAATACTGCGATTACTTATGACACCGATATCGGTGTAGCGGAGGAGAAAAGCAAGCTTTTCCTGGTGAGATCAACGGTGACTATTTCCGAGGTGGTCAGGGCCTTGAATGCCCTCGGCGTAACCCCCCGGGACCTGATGGCCATATTCCAGGCCCTCAAGGTCGCAGGGGCCTTGCACGCAACCATAGAGGTGATGTAATGTCAGATTTCCTATCGCTATCCGCGATACCGTATGAGACGATAGATGTAACTGGTAAGATGGAAAGGGTGCAACAGAGCCTGAAATCCGGGAAGCTCTCCCAATCCGTTGAAAACGCGCCCCAACTCAAGGAGGCATGTGCTGAGCTGGAGTCCGTTTTTATCTCCTATCTTCTCAAGGAAATGCGGGCCACTATTCCCAAGACCGGGATCATCAGCGGGGGCAGGGCCGAAGAGATCTATACCTCTATGCTGGATTCTGAAATATCAAAGGAAATGGCTTCTCAGCGGGGAATCGGCCTCTCGTCGCTTTTCCTGGATCGGCTTGAGAGCCGACCGGGGGACGTGGTAGAAAAAACTACCAAAAAAAATGACCCCAAAGACTAAAGTTTTTATCCTTTCCGACCGATAATGGAATTAAGGATAAAGTTGATTTATAGTTGGGATTTGTTAAGTATCGGTTTATTTAGTATTTTTTGGCGGATTAGCACCCCGAGACCTCAGCGTTGTAGGACAGGAAAGGAGGTCCTTACAAATGGAGATTATAACAGGTAATAAGCCTTTTTCCGGATTGGACGCCTATGTGAAAAATATCGGCAAGGAGAAGAAAAGCATTCATGGTTCATCCAAGGCGGCGCCAAAGGGGGGCCTGTCGGAAGACAAGGTCGCTTTATCACCGGAGGCGAAACAGATCCAAGAAGCCAAAAAGCGCCTTGATGCTCTTTCTGAAGTTCGGGAAGATAAGGTAGCTGAGATTAGAGG
>DEIP01000122.1:4712-5256 GCA_002352605.1 Desulfobacteraceae bacterium UBA2771
TTAAATCTGTGAATGCCTATGATGATTTTATCGAACTGCTTGATGGGGAGGTAGCCCTTTATCGGGTACTGTTGTCTGTGCTCGAAGAGGAAAAAAATGCGATTATAGGCTCAAATCTTGGCGAATTGGGGAAAACCGGTAAGGAGAAAGAGAAGTTGCTCCTCAAGATTGGGACAATTGAAGAACAACGGCAGATTATGATAAAGGATCTTGCCGAATCCTTAAAATGTTCCCCCCATGACCTTACGATCACCAAATTGGTTGAATTCGTGGAAGCGCCTTACGCTGTCCGGTTCAAGAGTATCTGTTCCGACCTCTTGCCGTTGGCAAAAACCATACGGGACGTAAATGACGGCAACGAGGCGTTGCTCAGGCATTCTGTGGCGCTTGTAAGGAGCTCCTTCACCTTTTTGAATAATCTGATTACGACCAATGCCGTTTATCACAGTTCAGGTAAGATGCAACCAAATAGTTCAATCGCAAAGGTCCTTCGTGGCAGCATGTAATGTGGATTCAGCCCCCCCCGGAGATCTATTCCACTCCA
>DEIP01000105.1:0-526 GCA_002352605.1 Desulfobacteraceae bacterium UBA2771
CATTGACTGGATAAGATCAATAGATTGCATAACTTCATCCGCCCTTACTTTTGCCCTTGCATAGACATCACCGGTAAACTCTGCATTTTCAGGAATATTCAGTTCATTATAATACTCTGTGGGGAAACATCGCCTCACGTCATAGGGGATGCCACAGGCACGGCCGGCCGGGCCCACCAGGCCCAATTTTTCAGCATCTGATTTGCTGACAGCACCGCAATCTTCAAATCTGGAACGGACGCTCGATGTGGAAAAAAGAAGATCAATGACGTGTTTTACCTGCGGCTTAATCTCAATAATCCGTTCCATCAAAATGTTACGAACGTTATCGTCCATGGAAAAAAGTACGCCGCCCGGCCGAATAAATCCCTTGCTGAATCTGTTCCCGCAAAGGAGCAGCGCCATATTTAAAAAATCGCCTCGCATGCGGCCACAGTAGTTCGCAGGCGGCAGAAACGCCACATCACCGCTCAACGCACCCAGGTCCCCCACATGATTCTGAATACGTTCCAGCTCAAAGTCGATG
>DEIP01000105.1:630-2303 GCA_002352605.1 Desulfobacteraceae bacterium UBA2771
AAGCACCGGCAGCCGTTTGGCCGGCACCTGTGTTAAAAGTGTTTCAATACCCCGGTGTTGATATCCCAATTGGATTTCCAGATTAAGAACCCGTTCCCCGATACAGTTAAACCGAAAATGCCCGGGCTCAATTACGCCCGCATGTACCGGACCCACGGCCACTTCGTGGATCTCTTCCCCTTCCACGGCGTAGTAATCGTAATTTCCAGGAATATCTTCATGGTAGTTGTTACCGAAAACATCCGGCACATTCCGGCAGTTGGGGTGATAGCGAACCATTTTCAGCCATGGATGGCCTTCTGGCCTTATGCCGAACTGTTCAGCCATCTCCCGCTCAAACATGTGAAAGGGTTCACATTGATTACTCAATGACGGATAGGCCTCCGGTGCATCACAGCCTGCCACCAGCAGTGTGTCAGTCCTTAACACGGCCAGCAGCTTGACGGAATCGCCATCCGAATAAGCGAAATAGTGGACGACCTTGCCGCCGTTTCCGACAATATTCAGCGCCTCCTCATGAAAAACATCAAAGGAAAGGTGTGGAATCTGCTCGCGACCGATGGCCTCACCATTTAATATCTCTAAAAATTCGGTTTTCATTAAAACCCTCCACCGATGGCATTCACCGCATGGATAATCGTCTGGTACAGGGTATTCGGGACCCAGAAACACAACACCAGCGAGGTCAAAAGCAAGGCATACTGGGGCCAAACCATGACGGCTCTTTCAGGCAATTGAATCGTCGCATCCGTATCATCAAAGGAAATTTTCAGGACCTGGTTGGCGAAACCGGCGAAAATGACGCACAGACTCAAAATAAATATTCCGACACCCACATAGTGACCGGCACGAAACGTTCCCACGATGATAAACAACTCTCCAATGAAAATCCCAAAGGGTGGAAATCCGGAGATGCCGGCGAATCCTGCGAAAAACGCCACAAAGGTCCCGGGCATGCGGTTAACCAGGTTCCCGGTTCCTTTAATCAGCCGGCTGCCGTACCCCAACAAAATGTTACCCGAAGTCAGGAACAATGAGGATTTGATCAGGCTGTGATGGATCAGACAAAGAATTGCCCCATAGGCGGCCAGCCCCCCAACGCCGGTTCCGAAGGCGATAATCCCCATATTTTCGATGCTCGAATAGGCCAGCATCCGCTTGTACTCGGTCTGTTTTAGAATAAAGGTGGCGGCCGCTAAAATGGAAATAAGGCCGAAGACCATAAGGATGGCGCCGGAAAAATCACCCAGGCCCGCGGCAACCATGATGTTGTTGGTTTTAAAAATTCCCAAGTACGCGCAGTTCAGCAAAACACCGGACAACAGGGCCGACGCCGGGCTGGGAGCTTCGCTGTGGGCATCGGGAAGCCATGTGTGCATGGGCGCCAGACCCATTTTGGTACCGTACCCCACAAGAATGAATACAAAACCGGCCTTCAGCCACATGGGATCAAGGCTTTTAGCAACAGCCGTCAGGGCGGAAAATGATATGGGCACATCCACCTTGCCCACATCCATAGAAACGGTAATCAACACCGATCCCAAGAGCGCCATGGCGATACCCACGGAACAAATCAGGACATATTTCCAGGTGGCCTCAAGAGACGCGGAAGTTCTGTGGGTATAAATCAGGGGTGCACTGGCCAGGGTCGTCGCTTCGATGGCAATCCACAT
>DEIP01000105.1:2328-4695 GCA_002352605.1 Desulfobacteraceae bacterium UBA2771
ATGTTTTCGGATTTAATATTTGACGCCTTGAGATAACCGGTTGTGTATATGGAAATCAAAAAAAACAGCAACGATATGACAAGGAGCGACAAAAGACCTTCAGGTGTCACCGCGAAATATTCCGGGAACATGGACACGGGTCGACGGACCCAGATGAGAACGGACAGCAAAAGGTGAACAGCACCGATGATGACCAACAGCGGACGTCCCAGATTCCGGGGAAGAAAAAATGCAACGATGCCGGCAAGAAACGGGGCAAGAAAAACAAATTCAAGCATAAAATAACACCTATTCCTTTAATGTTCTAAGCAGTGCCGTATCCACATCATCAAATGTTCGTCTGATATTCTGAAGGATAATCGCCATGATCATGACGCCGGCTAAAACGTCCAGAAGGATGCCGAATTCCACGATATGTCGGGCGTGAGCAGAGAAGGTTGTTCCCACCAGATAGATACCGTTTTCCATCATAATATACCCCAGAACCATGGCGATGGCATTTCTCCGGGCCATCAGCAGAAACATTCCGGACACCAGAACCGTGATGGCGGTGGGCAGCAGCAGTACACTGGCATTTCCGGCTGGAACGTCAAAATTACGACTGACAAACATTGCCCCGACAATTAATCCAAGACCTGCCAGCATGGAGGCATGGTACCCGACGATGGGCTCGACCTCCCGGTGGATCGCGACTTTTTTAATGGCCAGATAAATACATAAAGGGATGACGATGCCGCGAATGGTCAATGTGATGATGGTGAACAAGATTCCGCCGCCGGTCATGTTTGGGTCTATAAACAGCGGCACAATGGATACCACCACGCCTTGAAACGCCAGGACTTTGATCAGTCCCGGGAGACGGCTTGATCCGAATGAAAAGAGACACGACAAAAGTACTAGAGACAATATGACATCAACCGGATTGCTCATTTTACAAACTCCAGGGTGACAATGGTTGCAAAAAAGGCCAGGGCAAAAGAGGTCAAGACAAATTTGGGAACGCGATCCATTCTGTAACGGGCCATGACCGATTCCATCACACCGATGGCAATGTATACGAAGAGGAGCGCCACAAAAAACATGCCCATATTCAATAGAGGGTGCCCCAGTTCAAAAGGGAAAATCAGACTGGCGACAATGGTTGAGTAGAAAAACAGCTTACAAAAAGATCCCATTTCAATAAATCCGAGATCCGGTCCGCTGTGATCCAATACCATTACTTCATGGATCATGGTCAGCTCAAGATGGGTGGCCGGATCATCCACCGGCACCCTGGAATTTTCCGTCAAAAGGATGATGAAAAAGGAAATGACCACGAACAGCAGCGGTGATCCTGCCGCCTGCCAAAGTCCCAGGGGATGGCCGCCGGAAAAATAGGCGGCAAGCTGCAATTTGCCGGTGAATATATAGAACAGGACCAGGATCATGAACATGGTCGCTTCGCATATGATGGGGAAATACGCCTCCCGGGCCGCACCCATCCCTTCAAAAGGGGATGCCGTATCCATGGCCGCCGCAATGGTAAAAAACCGTCCCAGTCCCAGCAGGTATAAAATGAAAATAATATCGCCGTTAAACGAGAAAACCGGCGGCTGCCCTGCGATGGGAAGGAACATCAGCACAGTGATCGCGGCACACAGAGAAACCATGGGCCCCAGCTTGAAAAGGAAGGTTGTGCTGGTGCTGTAAACCGATCCCTTTTTGAAAAGCTTGATCAGGGTGTAATAATTGATCAGGAGCGGCGACCCTTTTCTGCCACCGAAAAATGCCTTGACCTTGAGGATGACCGCAGAAAAAAACGGCGCCAGAAGTATGGCGAGGGCCCAAAGAACAATGGATTTTGTCATAAAACTCACCTGTTACAATTAAATAAAAAACAGCAGTACCACGATCGCCAGCAGGATATAACCGATATACAGGTGAATATCTCCGTGCTGAATCCATCGCAGTTGGTCGAACAGCCACAGGATCGGCCTTACAATGGCATTTCCCATGTGAAGTTCGGCAATATCATTAATATGGCTGTGGTAATGGGTCTTATTGGGGAACCTGCCCCGTATCGCCGGGTGATCTTCGTGCAGCGGAGCAACCGGTTTAAAAAATGCCAGGATGGAAGCCGCATAGGAAGACCCCGTATACTGCATTTTAACGGTGGGTTGCGTAAAACCGCAACCCCAGGTACCGGACCGATCCACGGTCTTGCCCCGGTATAAAACCCAGCGGAGGGCCATAATCAGAAGGAAGATTGCAAAGAAAATCGCCACGGCCAGCGTAATATTTCCGGTTATCTGAACAAACGGCGCTAGTGCAACAGTGCCGGACGTAAGTCCCAGAGATTCGACTCCCTTCAGAGCCATGAGAACAAAT
>DEIP01000002.1 GCA_002352605.1 Desulfobacteraceae bacterium UBA2771
CCGTGGATGAAAATGGCGACGGCCTTTTCGATCTGAAAGAGGTTTTCGGCGACCAGGGAAAACTCAGCCGAAGCGAAGAAGAACCGGATGATACCGGTCGCTTTACCCTCACCTGGATCTACGACGACGCAGAATCGGCCATCCGGGCGGAAAGAGACCGGGACGGCGACGGGCAGACAGACATCTGGTACGACTACCGGCAAGACCGGCTGACGGCCTTGGCGGAAGACACCAACGGTGACGGTAAACCCGATCTGTGGGAAGTGTACGACGATGCAGAAGCCCTGGTCAAACGTTCCAAAGATATCAATGATGACGGCAAACCGGATTATGAGGAAAGCGCCGGAGGGAGTTGAGTTTATTCAACAAGGAGAAAAGCCATGTTCGATTTTCTGGCCAAAGGGGGCATCCTCGTGGGGCCCATTCTGCTGTGTTCCGTGGTGGCCCTGGCCCTTTTTCTGGAACGGCTCATTCGGCTGAGCCGGGTTAAAATACGGGGAAACGGGTTGGTATCCACCATGTCCCGCCATTTGGAAAACGGAGAAGATCACCAGGCTTACGAACTGGTCAGTAAGGATACTTCTCCCATGGGGCGGATTTTCACCCAGGCCATGGAGGTGAAGGACCAGGACCGGGAAACCCTGGAGACGGTCCTGGTCCATACCACCGAAGCGGAAACCCGGGATCTCTCCCGCTATCTCCAGGCTCTGGCCACCATCGGCAACATTACCCCCCTGCTGGGATTACTCGGCACCGTGCTGGGCATGATCAAAGCCTTCATGGTGATTCAGGAGATGGGGGGGAAAGTGAACGCGGCGGTGCTGGCCGGCGGTATCTGGGAGGCCATGCTTACTACGGCGTTGGGTCTGGCAGTGGCCCTGCCCACCATGGTGGCCCACAGTTACCTGGCTGCCAGGGTGGACCGCTACGAAACCCAGTTCCAAGACGGTGCCGTGGTATTTCTCAAGTCCATCGGCTTTCGGGTCCACGGCCATATCCATACCGGCAAGGCCCATTCGCACACGCACACCCATGCGCATCCAGTGTCTGTTCAGAAAGGGTAGGTTTCGGCCCATGCTCGTCCATACCAAAAGAAAACCGCGGTATCAGATGCAGATACCCATGACCCCGCTGATCGATATTGTTTTCATGCTGCTGATCTACTTTCTGCTCACCACTAACTTCATGGTGGATGAGGGGATTAAAATAAAATTGCCCCAGGCCAAAGCTGCAGCCCCACAAACCGAAGAGACCATTACCATATTCGTGGATGCCCAGGGGCGGGCCTTCATTGCCGAAAAGGAGGTCTCCCTGGCCCTTCTCTTCGATCATCTTAAAAAGAAAATCGGTTCCAAGGAAGATGAACTGGTCGTCGTTCGGGCGGATCGGGCGGTAATCCTAAACAAGGCGGTCAAGATCATGGATATCGCAAAAGCCGCCGGCGCCGGCCGTCTCTGTCTGGCCACGGAAAAGGAATTGTAGCGGCAATGGAACCGCAAATCCAAAAGCATGCTGCAGTGTCGGCAGCATCCGGCCCCAACTGGTTGCTAAGCACGTTGATCCTCTTCTCCGTGGTCATTCATGCGATAGTTTTCATGCATGTATCCGGAATTTATCGATCAAGCGCCCTAAGTTATATTGAGATGACGCTTCAGGATATCTCCAAGCCGGTAGTGAGAAATATCCCCCGGCCGCGGCCCAGGCCCAAAGCTCCAGAGCCTCAAGACCGGGTGAAAAAGCTCAACGTGGTGCCGCGCTCCCTACCCCGTTTCAAACCATTGGCCATGGTTCCGGTGGAAAGCAACCTGCCGGACACCCTGGTGGAAGGCATCTGCGAGCCGGACATCCCGCAAACGCCGGGCGCAGACAGCACCGACTGGGTGCCGGGTCCCCAGGCTCATGAGGCTGTCGGCGAATTCATGACCACCGCCAGCTACCTGGACCTGGTTCGCCTGAAGATCGAAAGCCGCAAACGCTACCCGGAAACGGCCAAGGCCAGGAGCATCGAAGGCCGGGTCACGATCCGCTTCGTTTTGACCATCGACGGCAGTATCCATAACGTCGCCGTCACCAGTGGGTCGAAAAGTAAGGCCCTGAACATGGCCGCCCTGGACGCGGTTCAGCGGGCCGCCCCTTTTCCAAGGCCGCCATCCAATCTGTTCAAAGGAGAACTGCCCCTGGAGTTGACCATCGTGTTTGAACTCACCTGAGGGCATTGCAGGGAAATTTCCCCACCGCTCTGTCTTTACCTCAAAACCGGCAGCAGAAGCCGCCTACAGGTTGGCACAAATTGAAAAGCCGCCATCGGGCAACGCCTTGAAGATCTTATTGATGAAGCGTATGGCCGCGCCTGGTGTTGAAAGGATGGTGGTGCGATTAAAAAGGAGGTGATGCAAAACGCATAGCGAATAGAAGCAGGGGAAAGCAGCCAACTCCGGCCAGAGTTCTTGAGCTGCCTTCCCCCTGAAGCCCCCCTTGGGTAGCGGGCGCTCGCAGTTTAGATCTTAGGGCTCGCGCAAAAATAACTTCACATTTTCGCATCTCAGCTTCAGCCCATCTTTGGCTGATACCTCACTCTCAAAACCCACGAAATAGCTCGCTATTTCTGTGGTTTTGCTCTCTCGGATCAGCCAAACCTGAACCAAATCTGAGCGCCAATTCTGCGAAGTTATTTTTGCGCGAACCCTTACCATCAGCGCCTCTTATTTTCAAGGGGCTTGCCGGACCGCTACCTGTGGGTATTTTCAATAGTTTGCCCATAACCAACGACAAACACATATTGCTCGGCAATCCAAATAGAACAGCGCATGCCATTTTTCCG
>DEIP01000150.1:0-11334 GCA_002352605.1 Desulfobacteraceae bacterium UBA2771
TCTCAGCTTCAGCCCATCTTTGGCTGATACCTCACTCTCAAATCCCACGAAATAGCTCGCTATTCCTGTGGTTTTGCTCTCTCGGATCAGCCAAACCTGAACCAAATCTGAGCGCCAATTCTGCGAAGTTATTTTTGCGCGAACCCTTATTTGCCGGTTGTTACGACCGATGGCCTTCGTGGACACCCTCCGGTGAGCGACTTGCTTTGGATATCTTCTCTTGAATCGCTTCATCAAACACCACCGCAAAGCCCTCGGAATTGCACCTCACCACTGTCCCCATCACGCTGAGCGCCTTTTTGAAGGTAAAAATCGGGAATTGGACGTTAATGGGCTGGCCCTGATTGATCTTCCGCCTGGTGCCGAAAAAAAGACCTCCGGCGCCGATGTTATGGATTAAATCACGGAACGATCCCTCTTTGATTCTATATTTGGCACTGAATTGAGTCGTGTGGCGAGGATACCGGCGGCGATTTGATACCGTATTCATTTTCCGATTACCTTCTTAGGGCCCATCTTGCCAGACCACGTGAACGTCGGATCATCGCCAGTGGACGGATTCAAACACAAAACATGCGATCGTGACTTTCCGCCAGATTTGCAGAAATGCGTTTTTTTGTCAAGGCGTTGGTTCCTGGTTGACCATCTGGATGATGGGGGGGCATTGTCATTCCCCCTTTCTGAATAACAATTGTTGGTGATTAATTGTTGAAGTTATTGTCGGTTCAGTTTATATTTTTCCGGATTGTCCGACATGGCGAAAATCGCCAAAATTAGGTATCAAGACAAAATATTCGTCGTCAGCGTCTTGATCATGATGTAACCTTTTAACGCACGGTATTAAAAGATAAACCATGAACAGAGAAGAGCTTGAGGAGAAGGATCAGCGCCTCCTAAAAGAATTCAGGGCGATTGTTAGCAGTAAAGAGAAAAAACCGTTAAGAAGAAAGCCCTTTTGGAAGGCAACCCATTTTTGGATGCCGATTCTTATTGTAGGGTTGATGATGGCCGGTCTGACGGCTTTGCGAGAACCGTCGACAATAATCGTGTCTGATAATTTAGCGCCACCGGCCGAGGATACCTTTAATAGTAACCAACACTTTGTCTTGGAAGCATTTGCCGATCAGAATGCAGCAATGGATGCTAAAGAGATCGCGTCAACAAGCGGATTGCCTGAAAACACCGGTCCGTCCGCTTCAAGCGAAACCGATCAGCCCGAAAAAGAGACGTTATCCAAAAAGAAAGCAGCGGACACACCTGAAGTACCTTTAAACACGGCGTTTCCGGAAGAAACCAGGGCGACGGCCCAGTCGCTGTCGATTGAACCAAGCGGTATGCCTTCAAACATTCAAATTAGCAAAATTATATCCTGCAGCGGTGTTTGCAAAAGACAATATGTCTCTCCCGGAACAATGTTCTCCATCAAAGAAAATCCCAAGCCGGTGGTTTGGATGACCGTCCTGTCCGACAACCCACCTTTTTTCCTGACCCATGTCTATTATGTCAACGGACGCAAGTATTGTGAGGTTCCTCTTGAAATAAAGTACAAGCATATGCGCACGTGGAGCCATGTGACCTTAGACCGCATGAATCAAACCGGCACATGGCGTGTGGAAGTGATTGCCGACAACGGGGAAAAACTTGAACAAATCGAATTTACAGTCGTGCCATAGCAGGTTGTGAGAATGGGGGCGGGGGGCGCCACAAAAGAGCCGGTCAAGACGTTGATTCCTTTTCCATGATTAAATATTCTCTCCTTCAGGCAGTTCTTCATCCGGGGACGGATTTTGGTTCTCTTCCAATGCCGACGCCTTTTTTTCCAGTTTACTTTTTCTCTTTTCTTCTTTCTTTTTCTTCTTCAACAACTCTTTTTGACGTTTTTTAAATTGAAAATTTGATCTTGCCAATTGGTAACCTCTTGGTCGTTAGGGCTTGATAAGGGTAACAAGAAAAGGATCGAAGCGCGGTTTTTTATCCAAGGCACCAAATCAAAACCAAACAAAAGGGGCATCCCCTCAATAATAGAAAGAATGCCCCTTTTACTCAGAAAATTAGGTTAGCTCACGGTGACATTGGCAGCGGAAGGACCTTTTGGTCCCTGCTCAATATCAAAGGAAACCCGGTCGCCGTCATTGAGGGATTTGAAGCCGGTTGCATTGATTGCTGAATGATGCACGAACACATCTGGACCGTCTTCCTGCTCAATGAATCCGAACCCTTTTTGGTCGTTAAACCATTTAACGATTCCATTGGCCATGTTAACATCCTCCTTTCTTAGAGATTTTCAATGTCGCAAACTGGAGGGCGCCACGTTGACAAATGGATCCTTCCTTCAGAGAGAAACCGTTCCGCATTAAAACGAAACTTAATGATGCTTTTATACTAACCCATATTTGAAAGAAATCAAGATAATTGTTGGTTATCTCCTTAAAAAAATTGTTGTTGCCATCGAACCCGGTCCGGCTAAGGGTGCCCTGACGGATGAATCTCTAATGAATACAAGCACTCAAAATTTTTTCCGTTTGTGGTTAAGTAATGGGCCGAAAGAGCCGAGAAAGTGAAAAACGATTCGTGGTCAAGACAAGGATGACCCTTGCCTGTCTCGCGCCCCTTAGATCGAAGGACATAATGATGTATTTTAAAAAAAAGTGGATCAATTCTTTTGGTGTTTTGCTTTGCATTCTTTTCCTTTGTGGGTGTTGGGAACGCGAAAAATCTGAAAAATCAAAAAAACCATTACGCGAAAAACCGATAAGCCTGACAATTGATAGCCCACAGAATGGCGGCTATGAATTTTTCGGAGAAGAAATAAATTTTATAGCGATAAATGACAACGGTAAGGTCATTCACGATTCGGTAATTTGGACGTCTAATTTGGATGGCCAGATTGGAAACGAACCCAAATTCAAACACGCACAATTGTCCGTAGGACAGCATACCATTACCGCCCTAATTAAAGATGATACGGGACCTGATTTGGTTGATTCTTTGAACTTAACGATCAAAAAGTTTACCTGGGCAGCGTACTATAGAAAACATTATCAACTTAGCTCAAGGATAGATGATGATCCACTGGATATCACGACTATCGATAGGGTGCTTAAAACAACTAAAAACTTCCGCGGGAAAAATTTGAGTGGGATCGATATGTCCGGAAGAAATCTAAGCGGTGTCACCTTCGAAAGCGCATTTATGGTTCATGGCAATTTTTCAAGGTGCGACTTTAGAGATGCAAACCTGAAAAATGCAATAATTGAACATTCTGACATGTCGAACACGATGTTGAAAAATGCAAATTATTCAGGCGTTGATTTCAGTGATGTTGATTTAAGCGGGGTGGATTTCAGCGGTGTGTATTTGAGCAATTTTAAAATGATGAATGCGAATCTATCCGGTTGTAATTTTTTGAAAACCAATTTGTCATATACCGATTTGAATAACGCTGTGCTTAAAGGTGCTAATTTTAAACATTCAAACCTTGTTAAAACAAATCTGACAGGTGCGGATATTTCGAAAGCAAGAATTGAAGGGGCAAAAACGGTAAAGACGATATTTAGAAATGCAAACCTCAATGGAACCGTCATCCAACAACTAAGTATGGTAAAATGCGATTTACGTGGTGTGGACCTGAGGTCGGCCACCTTGATTGATGTTGATATGAATAATTTGAACCTATCCGGGTCTCATTTATCAGATTTGAACCTTAAAAGGGTCGTTCTTTATGGCGCTGATTTCACCCGCTGCAATTTATCCGGATCAAATTTATCGAATATGAATCTAATAGATTGCACCTTTTCATATGCTCAGTTAAGTAAGGCCGATTTTACGAATGCAATCCTTAAAAGATCAAATTTCAGAAATGCTGACTTGGATCAATCTAATTTCACCAATGCAAATCTCGAAGACGCGCTGAACATAGATAAAGCTAAGCATTTGGGATCGGTCATCGGCTTTTAGGGTTGCGGCATATTCCATGGGGCGCTAATGAACACACCGGAAAATCTCTCAGCATTGATTTCGGGGGCGGTTTCGCCGATATTTACCGGCCCTGTATTCGCCTCCTTGTGGGAAACCATCGAGGGGCTATTGATTCGATTGCAGTACTTCCTTTCGGTAATCGACGGTTCGGCACTGAGAGAGATTTCCCGTATGATTGACGAAGCGCTCCGGCATCCGGGAACCCGGTTGCTGAACGATCACCTGGTGTGGTTTTTTGTGGGGGGCTCGCTGTTTGTGGGTACCCTGGCGTTCGCGGCGCTGTGGCGAGTGCTCCTGACCGGCATTCGATTCGACAAGGTCTCGTTCCGGAAAAGAAAAAGGAGCACGCCCGGTTTTGCCGTCTCTATCTGGGGGGCGGTTTCGGAATACCTTCGATCGGTGGTGAAAACCATCCTGGAAGGGGTGATCCTGATGTGCGTGACCGCGGTGCTGACCATGGTGGGGCACCTGTTATGCAAAATCGGATGGTATTCATACCAGGCCAGTCCGGTAGGGCAGGCGTACGCTGCCTACTTTCCGCATCGGGCACAACTCATAAACATGGTGCTGTGTCGGGATCTGTTCCTCTTTCCGGTCATGCTTACAGGGATTTCCTTCGGGGTGGGGATGGCTTTTTTCGCATGCTGCCGGTTGTTCCACATTACGCGCTATGTGTATCTGCCCCGGGGGCCGTTGGGAAAGATCGTCCTGTTCGCACTTCCGTTGAACGTGGGAGCCGCCGCCTCCGTGCGGACGCTTTTTCCCATACCCCACTGGGGCGCCGCCTATGCCGCCGCGCTGATCCCCACGCTCCTGGTTTTTGCCTATTGTTCCCGGTTCACGAACCGGCTCTTGCCGGAACTGGGGATGTTCTTCTCCGTGTGGAAACGCAAAAAAGACACTCCGCAGCATGTTGTTTTTCTCCAGGATCTGAACACGGGAAAAAAGATCTTGGAATACGACCCGCTGGCCGAGGCGCTGACGGGGAAGCGATTCCCGGTCGACGACGGTATCGAAACCCAGGGCCTGTTCCTGACAAGAAGCGGTCGCGAATTCATCTTGTACCGCTACGGTCACGACCTGTTCTTCCAGGTGGACGATCGCGAACTGTTGCTGCGCACGGACATGTCGGTGCAATGGCGGAAAAAGGGACGATTCGGGCGCTGCTTCCAGCTGAACAGGGAAGGGACGCGTTTGTTCCGCTTGGCCTGGTCGTCCTTGCCCCTGTTTGGACCCCAGGCGCCGGCCGCGGCCTTTTTCGATGCCTTTGAAGGCATCCTGAAAAACCGTACCGCTTACGAAAACGCATTTACGGTGGATTTGGGGGAAGACCAAGCGATCGGATAGATCATAAAATCGCCGGTACGCCAATCCCGCCCTTTCCTTACATCCGGAACACGGGTATCCGACCCCAACCCTTATTGTCTCTGAGGCAGGCCTTTGACGTTCGGGAGACAGAAGGAAAACTCGTTTTCGAAGCCGCAGGCGCGGCACAGATAATTGACGACCACGGACCTGCACTTCAGTGAATCACGGATATCGGATTCGCGTTCCAGCCGGCCGCCGCACGAACACGAACCGGGAACCACGAGTATGCAGACGATCCCGGCGATCTCCTCCTCAATGATGTTGAATGCGCCCAGACCGAGTTCTTTCCATTCTTCCAGAAGCCCTGTGTAAAAGAACCGCGTCCTGGTTTTTCGCTTCCGGGCCAGGGACCTGCCGGTCGCCGTCTTCAGGGTGTCCGGCGCGTGATGGGCATAGGTCAGCTCGATACTGGTCCGAATCATCACGTCATCATCCAGAAACTGCCGCCGCAGTGCCTTCTTGGCGAAAAACTGAACAACCCCGATGTTGCCCAGCTTGTCGAGGCAATCCGCATCGTACACCGCCCGACCGATGTCACTGGTCGCCTTGCCCTCGAGGTAGGTGGAAAGGATGGCGTTGCTGACGGTTGGGAGCCATCTTTCGTAGACGGTGCCTGAAAGGATCCGTTGCGCAAATCGAACGGCATTTTCCTCTTCCGGCGTATCGTCCTCGTGATAGCTTCCGTAGGCAAACTTGCCGATGTCGTGCAACAGTCCTGCCAGCAGGGCCGGTTCCTGCTCCCATCCCTCTGATTTGGCGATGTGGCGGGCGATGCGGGCGACTCTTGAACTGTGGGACCAGATGCTGGAAAACGTTTCTTCGGTGGACTTGGCCTGAAAGCTGGTCTCCTGATCGATCAATGTTCGACGAATTTCCTGCAGTACGTCGGGCACAATGGACGTGAGTGCATTCGGGGTGGATATTCCGCTTTGCCGCCGCTCCCCCGGTTCGAGCCGGCGGCGATAGTCCCGCATCGTATTGATGTTCGTGAAAGCGCGGTCGGTCCGTTCCGTCAAACCGTTTCTTGCGAACCATTCTCCGCTGAGATGGCGGGTCTTGCAGTGCGGTACCAGCATTTCGATCTTGAAGATGTCGGCATCGAGGTTCTTTCGGATCGCCGACAGGCACCGTTGGCGATAGAAAGCGTGCAGGAATTCAGGCCTTTTTCGTGGACAAGGGACCACAATATCGAATGTGTCGAATTCGAGGAATTGGGACCGGATGATCTTCTCGTCCAGGAAGGGCATATCCGCTGCGCACACAAAGGCGACCTCGTTTTTAATCTTGCGGAGCCCGCAGTAGATTCCCATCAGGGGACCACAGCCCCGACGTTCGTCGTGGACAACCGGAAGGCGGAGGAATTCATACTTCTCCGGCGTATTGGTAACGAGAAGGACCTCTTCGAACAGGGGAACGACCACGCTGGCCGTCCGTTGGATGATCGGTTGGTTGATGATTTCCGGAAGCGGCTTGTCCGGCGTCAGCCCCTTGCCTTTTCCCCCAGTCAGGATCAGGCAGGCGGCCGCGATCTTTTTCGGATTGGATCCAATCATACGCAATCCTGAATGTGGTGCGTTGTTAACGAACGACGTACTTTACGCCCGGACATTGCACAAAATCAAGCTTTGTATGGCCACGCATCTCTCCCGGCTTGACCTTGATTGTTTATGCAACATTTTCGGTGATGTTTGCCCGATTGCCGGAATTGTGGTAAGTACCTGATGCGGTAGTACAGATTCGGTGATGATCAGCGGTTATCTCTCGGACAAGATCAGGCAATCCCACACAATGGCGATAATCCTCGATCGATCCGTTCATGTGGGAATCATCGTGGCGGACCGATATACGGAAAGGACCTCTGGTGCAATGAATCGCTACGCTCCTGGTATCCGCACCAAACTAATCGCCATCTTCATCTTAATCAAGGTACTGCCGTTGATCGCCCTGGCCTGGTTTGCCTGGAATGAGATCGGCAACCTGACCGACGTCGTTGAAAAAAGATCCGCCCGCATGATTGTCGGCACCCACGCTGTGGTCACCGGCGTCAGCGAGCTTTCCACACAGAATTCCATTCAGGCCCTGGATGTCAAGTCTCGCGAATCCATTGAACGGCTCACCACGGATACGGCCCAGGCGGTGGCTGCATTCCTGTACGACCGCGACAGGGATATCATGCTGGCGGCCAACCTACCGGTTGGGGAGACACAGTACCGGCAGTTTCTTGCGTCCCGTTCCCGGTCGGTCAGGTTGCACCATCCATGGGTGATGGATGACCGGGGTGAGCGCTGGGTTCCCGTCGACGCGACCGATGAGAATGACAACCGGATCATTACGGCCCAAAACGAAGACAATCGACGGGATTTTCATTATCGCCCGCCGGATCGGGACGGCACTTCCGACATCCGTCCCCTCTACCTCGAGATGACCTTCATCGATCTGTCGGGTAATGAGATCATCAAAGTCGGAACCTCCGAGCGATTACCGCCTACCCGCGGAAATGTGGCCGACCCCCGCAATACCTACTGCCGGGCGGAGACCTACTTCGAGGCTCTGCAGAAGCTGCAGCCCGGTGAAATTTATGTCTCCGACGTGATCGGACCTTATATCGGCGGTCATATGATCGGTACTTACAGCCGGGTGAAGGCTGAGAAACGGGGGATTCCATTTGCACCGGAACAATCCGGGTATGCCGGCAAAGAGAATCCGGTAGGCATCCGCTTTCGGGGCCTGGTGCGATGGGGCATGCCGGTTCTGGAAAACGGACGGATCACCGGTTATGTGACCCTGGCCCTGGACCACACCCACATCATGGAATTCACCGATCACCTGGTTCCCACCGCCGAGCGCTATTCGGCCATATCCGATGCCGGCAGCGGAAACTATGCCTTCATGTGGGACTACAAAGGGCGTAATATTTCTCACCCGCGGGACTATTTCATCGTCGGATACGATCCCCGCACCGGGGAACAGGCCGTGCCCTGGCTGGATGAAGAGATGCATCGGCTCTGGCAGCAAAGCGATGCATCGATGATGGAATTCCAGGCGCGAGCGCCGCAATTCAAAGCGCAGGCACTGGCCAAAAGACCATCTGCGGCGCCGACCCGGAACGGATTGGTGGGATTGGACTGTCGTTACCTGAATTTTGCGCCCCAATGCACCGGATGGCACAACCTGACCCAGGACGGCGGCTCCGGTTCCTTCCTCATCTTTTGGAGCGGTCTGTGGAAACTGACCACGGCGGCGGCCATCCCCTACCACACCGGCAAATACGGAAACCATCCACGGGGTTTCGGCGTCGTGACCATTGGCGCCAATCTGGATGAGTTTCATCGATCCGCTGTGGAAACGGCCGAAACCATCCGGGGTATCGAAGTCGGTTTCACCCAAAGACTCGAAGCGGAAAAAGATGCCCATCAGGCGTTGATGCGATCATCCCTGCAAAAGGCCTTCCGGCACCTCTCCTTTTACACGGTACTGATGATTGTTGTCGTCATTTTCATCGCCATATTCATGGCTGCCGTGCTGACGACCCGCATTACCAAATTTATTCGAGGCATCCGCCGTTTTCAGCAGGGTGATCGAAGCTATCGCCTGAAGCAGCAGTCCGCCGACGAAATGGGGCAATTGGCCCGGGCATACAACGAAATGGCCGATGATGTTCAGACCTATATCGGCGATATGGAAGCATCCAAAACCGAACTGGAAGATGTCAACGTGCGGCTCGGGGAGGAGGTTGCCCAGCGGCAGCGGGTGCAGGATGAGCTCTCCAGGCACCGGGACAACCTTGAGATAGTGGTCAAAGGCCGGACCCGGGAGCTTGAAAATGAGATTGTCGAACGCAAACGGGTCGAGACGATTCAGGTTGAAAGTGAGGCGCGACTGCGTGAGCAGAGCAACACCCTGCTTCGACTGGCCGGTCATGAAGCGCTGTACAGCGGAGACTTGGATTTCTCGCTGAAAACGATCATGCCCCCGGCAGTGGCGACGTTGCGATCCGACCGATGCAGTGTCTGGTTGATGGATGGCCCTCATGCAAACATGGTCTGCCGCGAGATGTTCACCTCCGGAACCGGCAGTCACTTCGGTACAGGGTCGCTGAACCTGGCCGATTATCCGATCTATGACGCCGCCCTGCACAGCGGCAGAACCATTGTCGCCGCCGATGCCCTGGGGGATGAACGCCTAGTCGAGTTGGCCGAGACGTGTCTGCGGCCGGGCAACATTTGCGCGTTGCTGATAGCCACTATCTTCGACGGTGGCGAAATGCAGGGTATGGTCAATTTTGTAGAGACCCACGATAAACGCCGGTGGCGTCTGGATGAGATCAACTTCGCCAATTCCATCGCCGATTTGATCGGCCTGGCCATGGGGGCCGCCAAACGCAAGGAGGCGATCCAAGAGAAAGGTCTGTTGGAAACCCGTCTGCGCCGGGCGGAAAAAATGGAGGCCATCGGCACTCTGGCCGGCGGTGTGGCCCACGACCTGAACAATGTCCTGTCGGGGATTGTCAGCTATCCGGAATTGCTGCTGCTCCAGCTACCCGACGACAGTAAGCTTCGGGCACCCATCAAGACAATCTTCAATTCGGGCCGGCGGGCGGCCACCATCGTTCAGGATCTGCTGACCCTGGCCCGAAGAGGCCTGACCATCACCGAGGTGGTCAATCTGAACCGCATTGTCGAGGACTACCTGCAAAGCCCCGAGCATTTAAAAATACGCATCGATCATCCCCATATCCGCCTGGAAACGCGATTGGAAGCAGGGCTGCTGAATGTTACCGGCTCGCCGGTCCACCTGACCAAAACCCTGATGAATCTGGTCGCTAACGCCGCCGAAGCCATCTTGCAAGCCGGTCAGATTACCATCTCGACCGAAAATTGTTATATCGATCGTCCCTTCAAGGGGTATGACGTCGTCAATGAAGGCGATTATGTGGCCCTCACCGTTGCCGACACCGGGGCGGGCATCCTCCCTGAGGATATCGACCATATCTTCGAGCCTTTTTACACCAAGAAAAAAATGGGGCGCAGCGGCACCGGCCTGGGTATGGCGGTAGTATGGGGGACGGTTAAAGACCACCGGGGGTATGTCGATTTTGATAGCCGTGAAGGCGAGGGCAGCCGCTTCACGCTCTATTTCCCGGTAACGCGCAAGTCAGTGGCGGATGTCCGCCAAATGGCCCTGGAGACCTTTATGGGAAGCGGCGAGACAATTCTCGTGGTGGATGATGCCAAGGAACAGCGGGAAATCGCCTCGGCCATTCTAACCACCCTGGGATATCGGGTCAGCGCCGTCTCCAGCGGCGAAGCGGCGGTCGACCACATCAAGGAAAACCGTGTTGATCTGCTGGTGCTTGACATGATCATGGAACCGGGAATAGACGGCCTGGATACCTACAAGCAGGTCCTGCAACGTTATCCCCATCAAAAGGCGATCATTGCCAGCGGTTTTTCCGAAAACGACCGCATCCGCGAGGTGCTGCGAATGGGTGCGGCCAGCTATTTGAAAAAACCTTATACGATTGAGAAAATCGGCACCGCCATCCGATCGGCTTTGGGAGCGTGAAGTACACCGGATTCCATGCGGTACCGCCCCGCTCGCGAGGCAGATGGCCCCTGACCTTGCATCGACACAGGGCAGGACCAACCCCAATGTTGCATGAGCCATTCAATGGCCTGGCGTGCGATCCGGTCGGTGATTGTCTTGCTGAAGACAACGAGATTACCGCGCTTCCGGAAAAATCAGACCATATCCGTTTTTGCTGTGCAAGGATTTATCCAGGCCGTCAAATTCGCCTTGTTCATCGATGCGAAAGCCCAGGGTTTTTTCTATCAACACGCAGATCACCAGGGTACCGATGGCCGCCAGTGCAATCGTTGCGCCCATGGCTTTTAATTGGACGGCCAACTGATTCCAAACCGTCCAGCCGGGGATACGCTCGCCCGCTGCCGCCATCCAGCTGTCACGAATGAAGAAACTGAGTAGCAA
>DEIP01000150.1:11339-11470 GCA_002352605.1 Desulfobacteraceae bacterium UBA2771
CACTGCCCACGCCGTGAATCCCGAAACCATCCAGACTGTCGTCATATCCCACTTTCATCTTTACATTCAGGGTCAGATAACAGGCGATGCTGAACAGGGCGCCCAAGATCAGGGCGACGGTGGGTTGGACC
>DEIP01000155.1:0-17002 GCA_002352605.1 Desulfobacteraceae bacterium UBA2771
CCGCCCGTTCAATTGAGCACTATTTTGATACGGCGAAATGTCCATTTTTGGCCCTCAAAATGGGTGGAAATAACGAGGTCTATAATTTTATTAATTACCCAGAAATACTTGTTCTTGCGCCCGTCTTCCGTGTTGCATCAACGGCCACAGACTCCGAGTTTGCAACAGTTGATGCGCCTTGAAGACGAACCCAAGCCCGGCGCAATTATGGGTAATGAATTTCATCCCCAATCCTAAGTAAAAGTGCTACCCCTCCGGCGGTTCCCCTTTGCACGGGTAGAGGCTTCGCATTCCGTATTCCGCACTTCTGAATTTTGACTTGAGCTTGGTTGGTCGGATATGTTAATCATGCCTTTACCCGAAAGCGATGGGGTATTTGTTTTTTACAAAATCGTGCTGAACGTTTATTCTTCGATGGTGATCGCTTTAGATAGTTAAAATTTGTGAAACCAGGTAGTTGAGCGTTTGAATTATAGATTATGATTGGGCCGCTCCTAAATAAAAACGTCCTGTTGCTCCAGGGTCCCATGGGACCTTTTTTTCGCAAGTTAGACAAGACCCTACGCGTGCAGGGGGCACGTGTTTTCCGGATTTGCTTGAACGGTGGCGATTTTCTTTTCGCCAATAAGGACAACAGCCACCAGTTTACCGGAACGCCGAAACGCTGGCGGTTTTATATTAACCGCTTTCTCAAGCAGCATCGCATCCACAAGATTTTTCTCTATGGGGATTGTCGCTTCTACCACCGGCAAGCGAAAATCGTCGCATCCCGGCTGGCTATCGAGACTTACGTGTTCGAAGAAGGGTACGTGCGCCCTCATTTTATCACCCTCGAAAAGGGCGGCGTGAATGCCTACAGCGCCATGCCTGACCAGGCGGATGAATATCGCAATCTGCCATCAATGGCGCGGGTTTTCGATGAGCATACCACGGTGAGGCACGCCTTCGGAAAATGGGCAGTGTACACGATTGCCTACTATGTGGGCATGCGCCTGCTTTGCTGGCACTACCCGCATTATCGGCACCATCGCAACGATTCGGTGCTGCAGGAAGCCGCCTACGGCATGCGCAACAGCTGGCGTAAGATCTCCCACGGCAGGGCGGAGCGGGTTTTGGAAGCCAGATTGGCGTCCGATCTTCACCGGAAATACTTTTTTGTTCCCCTGCAGACCATCGGTGATACCCAGATCAGCAACCATTCCACCTTTGTCGATATGCAAGACTTCATCGGCGTGGTGATGCGATCCTTTGCCCTGCATGCACCCGAAGAGGTGACCTTGATCATCAAACATCACCCGCTGGATCGAGGGCGCGCCAATCACAGCATCCATATCCGCCGTCTGGCCAAGCGCCTCGGCATTGCCGACCGGGTACTGCCGGTCCACGATCTGCACCTGCCCACCTGTTTGCAGAACGCCATCGGCACCGTCACCGTCAACAGCACGGTGGGAACCGCTTCCCTGTTTCACGGCACGCCCACGCTCGCCTTGGGAAAAGCGCTTTGGGACATCGATGGCCTCACTTGTAAAGGCATGCCCCTGGATCGATTTTGGACCCACTACCGCCCCCCCGACAAGGATTTGTTTAAACGCTTTAGAAACTGCCTGATCGACAGGACGCAGTTGGCGGGGTCCTTTTACAGCGGTTTTCCCGAAGCGCTTCAGGGGCGCGTATGAACGACAGGTCTATAAGAACGGGGCAGGCCGATAGACGTGTTGATGGGCATGAATTAAAATGGCGGCTGGATGTTTATCAGCACAAGATTCGCGACCTGCAAACCCAGCTTTTACAAAATGAAAAAATAGCCGATAGACTGGTCCATCGCGATGAAGAGATATCTTATCTCAAGACGCTCGTTCAGAACCAGGCCAATTCGATTGAAGCCATGCGCAATAAAGCGTCTTGGCGGGTTGCCCGGCCCATCAGATGGTTACGCGCCCTGATCGGGCGAACATTCCCGAAAAATGGCGGCATTGAACCCAACAACGCCCTTGCCGTCAAGGAGGTGGCCTTCGAACTGAAGGCCGGACAGGAACTATACCGGGATGCCTCGCTGAACGGCCATTGGCGTTCGAAAGGCGATGATCCCTATTTTCTTTTGAACCCCTGCCGGCACAAAAAGTTTCGCGGTTGGACCATGATCGAACTGATGATCACGGGATCGCTGCCCCACGGTTTGGCCAGGTTTTATTTCGATTATGGCAACGGGTATTCGGAAGATCATAGTATCGGGATCCCTTACCGAAATGGTCAACTGACCAAAAGGCTCTATCGTTTCGATACCCCACCGCGCCATCTTCGTTTCGACCCACTGGAATGCCCAGGTTTTTTCCGTGTCGATCACATCAAATTCGTAAAGGTTCCCCGCTGGTTCGCCGTGGGTCGGATGATTCGAAAAATCAAGTCCACCCATAACGACTATTTGGGGAAAAGCGAATCGGTGATTCGAAAGTTGCTGAAGCGTCGAGCCCAAGATGACGGCATTGAATTTGCCGAACTAACCTATCAGCTGTACGCCCTTTACTTTAAATCGTCTTCGAAAAGCTACGACGATTGGATCGATGCCGTTGAGAGACCACTTTTTTCGGATTATAATGCGATCCAGAAATCCATCGCCACCTTCGGCATGACGCCCCTGATCACGGTGATCCTTCCCGTTTATGACCCACAATTACCATTTTTACGGCGATGCATTGAATCCGTCGTCAAACAATCCTATGTCCACTGGGAGTTGTGTATCGCCGACGATGCGTCCACGGATGCCACAGTGGCCCCGGTTCTTGAGGCTTATGCCCAAGCCGATGCGCGCATCAAAATCGTCTTCCGGGACGAAAACGGGCATATCAGTGCGGCTTCCAACAGCGCTTTGGAACGGGCAACCGGCGACTTCGTCGCGCTGCTTGATCATGATGACGAATTGGCCGAGCACGCCTTCTATTTTGTTGTCAAAGCCATCAACGACAATCCCCACGCAAAAATCATATACAGTGATGAGGATAAAATCGATGCCGATGGCCGCCGCAGCGATCCCCATTTCAAGTCCGACTGGAATCCGGCGCTGCTTTTGTCCCAAAACTATATTTCCCACTTGGGGGTGTACCATCGGAAATTGATCGACGCGGTGGGGGGATTCAGGGAAGGCCTTGAAGGCAGCCAGGATTACGATCTGCTGCTCAGATGCGTCGCCAAGAACGAAGACGAAGCGATTGTGCATATCCCCCACGTGCTCTATCATTGGCGGGTCGTTGAAGGATCCACAGCGCTGGCAGCCGGCGAAAAAGAGTATACCACGGAGGTCGGGATTAAGGCCTTGGCGCACTTTATCCAGTTAACAAAAATAGATGCCCAGGTGAAACGGGGGCCGGTGCCCAATACCTATCGGATGGTCCATTCGGTTTCCGATCCAGCGCCGTTGGTATCCCTCCTCATTCCAACGCGGGATGAATACGCGGTCCTGTCACGATGTATTTCGAGCATTCTGAACAAAACCACCTACCCCAACTATGAGATCCTGGTTTTGGATAACCAGAGCCGGGATTCCCGAACGCTTGATTACCTGAAATCCATTCAAGATGAAAAACGGATCCGGGTGGTTCAATATAACCACCCCTTCAACTTTTCGGCCATCAATAATTTCGGGGCAAACCAGGCGCGGGGCCGGGTGCTCGGATTGCTCAATAACGATGTGGAAGTGATTTCTCCGGGCTGGCTGACGGAAATGGTATCCCATGCCATGCGGCCCAAGACGGGATGTGTTGGCGCCAAGCTATACTATCCGGACGGGCGGATTCAGCATGCCGGCGTGATCCTGGGAATCGGCGGTGTGGCCGGCCATTCTCATAAATATTTTCAAAAATCCAGTCCCGGTTATTTCAGTCGCTTGTTCCTCACCCAAAACCTGTCGGCGGTTACCGGGGCCTGCCTTTTGGTGCGCAGGGAAGTATTCGACCAGGTCAACGGCCTCGACGAAGAAAATCTCGCCATTGCCTTTAACGACGTGGATTTTTGTCTGGAAGTGCAACAGGCAGGCTACCGGAACCTGTGGACCCCTTATGCCGAGTTGATTCACCACGAATCCATCAGCCGCGGCGGCGAGGATTCAACCGAGAAGGTCGAGCGATTCAATCGCGAAACGGGTTATATGAAAACCAAATGGAATACCGTTTTGACCGCAGATCCCTATTACAGCCCGCATTTGTCTTTGGAGAAGGAAGATTTTTCGATTGGATAATGAGGTGATGGGTTCGGCGGGGAAACATCGAACATTGATAAAAAGAAATCGGTCTACGTGGGCGGTAGCATCACATTCTGTGTAAAGGACACCGGGGAGGTGCTGGGGAGAGCGGTGGTGACTGAGGAGATAGGGCGTTACGTTCGCACATTCAAGAATATGGTGACGAAAATAATTCACCACATTCAATATTCGAAGTTCGTTTTCTTGTGCGGCCAAGAAAGCGAGCGCTTCACGCCCGCTCTCGGATCGTCCACCGCCGCTCCCTTTATCTCTTTCATGGTCAAAAGCAATACAACCTTTCATTTGCCTTGACGGATCGGCCCGTATATGCGAAGCCCAGAATCCGAATTTGTGCTGGAACGATAGAACCGTGGACGGATCCACCCACTATGCAAGGTGAGTCCCCAAAGAATAAAATCCGCGTTCGGAATAACAGCCAACCGTGCCGGAACCAGGAGTATAAAAACCATGAGACTCGGTATCATCGGCCTTCCCCAGTCGGGCAAAGCAACTGTTTTTGAAGCGTTAACCCGCACCGTCGCCGCCGACGGCAACCCCCAGGAAAGCCGCATCGGCACGATCACCGTCCCGGACAAACGCGTAGATATTTTAAGCGACATGTACACCCCCCGCAAAACCATCTATGCTCAGGTGGCTTATTTTCTGCCTGGAAAAGCGGATCACGCCGGTGGCGCCAAGCAGGAGCAGAGTATTTGGACCCAGGTGCGCGACTGCGATGCACTGATCCATGCCGTGCGCAATTTCAGTGGCTACGGTGTTGACGCCCCCACACCCAAGGCCGATGTCGCGGCCATCGACCAGGAGTTGATCATCTCAGACCTGCTGGTGGTGGAAAAACGGCTGGAGCGCCTGGCCCTGGACGAACGACGGGGGAAAAAACCCAACCCCGAAGAGATCGCCCTGCTGAACCAATGCAACGCACACCTGGAAAACGAAAGGCCCCTGCGCCGATTTCCCGAGATCGCCACGGCCAAGCTGTTGCGCGGGTTCGCCTTTCTCTCCGCCAAGCCCATGTTGATGCTCTTCAACAATACGGATGAGGACGACGCCCTGCCCGATGCCGTGTCCCTGCCCGAAGGGGAATCGTGTATGGTTATCCGGGCCAAGCTGGAGCAGGAACTGGCCCAGATGTCCGACGACGAGGCCCGGGAATTTCTGGTCGCATTCAACATCGCCGCGTCGGCCACGGACCGGGTCATCCAGCGCTCCTACGATCTGATGGGACTGATTTCGTTTTTTACCGTGGGCGAAGATGAAGTGCGGGCCTGGACCATCGGCCGGGATACCGATGCCGTGGAGGCGGCCGAGGTGATCCACTCGGACATTAAAAAAGGATTCATCCGAGCAGAGGTGCTCGCCTACGACGACCTGATGGATGCCGGCAGCTACGCCGAGGCCCGCAAAAAAGGCACGGTGCGCCTGGAGGGCAAGACCTACAAGGTCGTCGACGGGGATATCATCAACTTCCGCTTCAATGTCTGATGCTTTCGTAACCGGCGGGGTGCACCCCGCATCAACCTGGTCTTCGACAAAAAAGTCAGCGGTCGATCGGCGGCCACACCGTCGGACCGTCCAGGGAGATCGATGGGATCGGCGCCTTCCTTCGTTTTGGCCACGGGCAGCATACTATAGCTCGTAGCAAGTGAATTGATACCATCTTATTATTAATAAAGATAAAAAGAGTATCAAATCATGTACGACGAACTATAAGCATATCTTCGAGAGCCGCATCCCGGGCAACCGAAAACTCAGACAGGGCATTGACGGTGCGGGTCAGCGTTTCAACATATTCCGGTATATAGTAGGAGGTAGCCGTATAGGCTACCCCCTCCCTACAGAACGGCTCATAACGGCCAGGTAAGCCGCTCTTCGATTAGCGACTGAATGTTAATTCAAGAGGTTGTTCCTTCTGTATAAAATCATGTAGAAAGATCAGTCCCTGCCTTCTAAGCCATTGGAGGTTCATTACAAACCGGACCTCTTTACGCATTACCGATTGCCATCGGTTCATCTTGACCCAAACCCGACATGCTTCGTGTGGTTTATAACCGGCCCGTATCATCATTCTCTGGAATTTCCGTGGGTTCTTCCATTTCTTCAGTTGCATGGATCTGAGACGGCTGCGTATCCACCCGTCAAGGTCCCTGAACAATATGCGGAACTCCTGAATACGAAAACACCCAACCCAACCCTTTAAATACACATTCAGTTCCTGGATAACCTGGTACATGGACAGTGGGTTGTTCCTGCGGGTTAATTCCCTGATCTTGTCCTTGAATTTAATGCGGGCTTTATTGCTCACCCTGATCTTTTCCCGCAGAATTTGGAAGCCAAGAAAAGGAACATCCTTGACCAATGCTACCGGACTCTTCTCCTTATTTACAGGAAGGTTCAGATTGTTCTCCAGGTGTCCGGTAATTCCTTGCATTACCCGCTTTGCTGCCCTTTCCGATTTTAACAAAACCAGAAAGTCGTCTGCACAGCGACAGTACCGATGGCCTCTTTTCTCCAGTTCCTGGTCCAGTTCGTTCAAAACAATATTTGACAACATCGGCGAGAGCGGAGACCCTTGAGGGCAACCCTTGGTTATCTTTTCGAGTTTCCCCTCCACCATTATCCCTGCTTTTAACGCTCTTGCAATCAACGTTACCAGCCGCTCATCCGCTATCTTCCTGCGTATGAGCTTTAGAATAAGGTCGTGGGGGATTTCATCGAAAAACCTGGCCAGATCAATCGAGGCACACCATTCATAGCCCTCTTTAACGATCGTTTGGACATAATAAATGGCCTGACGCTGGCTGTGGCCTCTGCGGAACCCATAATTGGACATCGCTGTGGCCGATATGGCATCAGAACCGATCATTTTCTGAATCATCTTGTGTTTGAACATCTGTGAATATGGCATGTCACCTCTTGCGCCCCCAGTTAAAAAAGTTGGGCGATCACCCTAGGGTGATCGCTACGGGCTGGAGGTGACAACTATCCTGACACAGGGGGCAGTTGGCGACACCCATCAAAACAAAAAAAACCATCGACCCCAAATAAGGAGGACCCCATGGTTCAGAAAGACGCCCTACATCGGATGATCAAATTCAATCAAACGCTTTTCGAAAACGCCTTTGAAGCAACGGCACAGCGCCAGGATCAGGTTGAGAAAATCGGCAACACCATGATGGACCCGTCCGGCGGATTGCTGCCCGGCGAAGGCCGCAAGGTTTACGACAACTGCGTGACGGCATTCAAAGCCGGCCGCAGCAATTTTAAAACCTACATCGATGAAGGTTACCAGAAAGCTGAAAAGTTTTTTGGCTAATTGTCTTTTGCAGTAGCGCCCACCGTTCGCCTCACATCGCTCCCCGCATGATTAGGCCAGCCGAATCATGCGGGGTCCTTCTAATCCGCTCGACATGCCCATCTCTATTTAAACCAAAAAATAGTTTCCTCCCACGATAAACTTTTAATAGACAATCGTTAACTTTTCCGGTCTATTTAGGTTATTGCTCAAACGGGCGATAAATAAACCATGCATGATAACGAAACATGGCATTCACCTAAAAAGGAGAGATGTTGATGAGTAGAAAAATTTTGCTGGCGATGATGATTTGCTTGTTTATCTTTGCTGCGGCCCAACCTGCGAGTGCCATTGGCCTGGAGTTTGCCGTCGGTGGGTGGGCCCAGGGACCCAGCGGTTCGCTGGGGTATAAGGCCTTGAGTGAGGACGATATCCTCGATGTCGAACAGGACTTGAAATATGACGATGAAACGCGGGTCTCGGCCCGCTTGGCCATCGACATGCCGCTTTTTCTACCCAATATCTATCTGATGGCCACGCCCATGGAATTCAGTGCAACCGGGGAAAAAGCAGACGGGTTCAAATTTGGTGACATCACCTTCGATTCGGGATCCTTTTATTCCGAAACGATTTTGGATAATATCGATATCGCATTATACTACGGTTTGCCTTTCCTCGAGACAGCCACCTTCGATAAGTTGAATATCGACTTCGGTTTGAATGTCCGGATCTATGATTACGAAATAAACCTTCGCCAGGATTCAAGCGGGTTCAACGAATCAGACAGCGGCACCTTTCCCGTCCCCATGATCTTCCTGGCCACTCAATTCCGCCCCATCGAACGCCTTTCTTTCGAAGCGGAAGTGAGGGGAATCTCTTACAGCGGGAACGATATTTATAGCCTCATCGGCCGGGTGAAGGTGAAAATTGTCGGCCCGCTGTTTGCCGCCGGGGGCTATCGGTATGAAAAAGCCAAACTGGATGAGGAAGATGTGGAAGCCGATATCGAATTCAGCGGCCTGTTTCTGGAGGCGGGGTTTTCCTTCTAATCGTTTATCAATGGTTTCAGGCGGGTGGGCAACAGCATGGGTACGGTTGCCTGGTATGCGCGGTAGGCGTCGCCGAAACAGTCCACCAGGTCACGCTCTTCCATGGCGGCGCCGATGACGACCCAGAGGGTCAAGAACCCATTGTGCAACAACCGGTCCGCCGTGAAAACCGGGCCGGACCAGATGGTCATCAGGCTGAAGAGGTAGAGGGGGTGGCGCACCCAACGGTAGGGACCGCGGACGGTAAAGGGAGTGGGGGTCATCGGCTCTTGGTTGCCGAAGACTCGCATGGCCGATTTGACGCCCAGCGCATCGAAATCCCCCAGGGATCGGGAACCCCACCAGGCGCCGACGCCGGCCCCCAGAAAAACCGCCATCATGGCCCATCGGATCCATCCCCCCGGTGTCCACAGGGGCGGACCCACCGGCTGCCACAGGCTCGTTAGGATCAGGAGGCAGGAACCCGAGGCCGCCGCGTAAAGGACACCGTGAAATTCGGCGCGAACCATCCGGGTTAGCCGGAGCCGAAACCCGCGCCGGATCATGAAGCTGTGCTGGAAGAAAAAAAGCAGACACAAGATCGTATCCAGCAGCAGGCGACCGGCGATGCTGAGTCCGGCATCCAACGGAATCAGTGGCCCCACGAGCAGAAAAACCAGCCAGGCCAGCATGCCGCCGCCGCCGAGAACATAAGCCGCCGCCACCAGCAGAAAGGCGACCGGTTTTTGGGATATCGGTTGCCCGCCGGCACCGTGGAGGGTCTGGGCGTCGTCCACGGCCGAGAGTTTGCCGGTGGGTTTGTCATCCTGAACCATGGTTGAGAAAATCCCTCAGCCGGTCCCGTGCAAAGTGATTCCGGCAGGTAGCGATTCGCCGAACAGGGTTTGTTCTTCCTGTCGGGCAATGGGGACCACGTCGAGCAGATAGCGGCTCTGATCGGCCAGTTCGGCGTGTGGCGAGATCCAGTCGATCAGACGCGCCACCAGCTGCTGATCCAAATCGCGGGTGCGGTCTCCGGTCTTTCGGGCCATCTGTACCAGAGCGTTGACCACCGGTTTGGCTTGGCGCCATTGCCGATCGAGAATGTTTTCGATCCACGTCCGGGCCTCCGCGGGGGGGATAACCCGGTCTACGGGGCCATAGAGCAGTTCACGGGCACCGATGCGCGCAAGGGCCCAGAAGTGTTGGTGCCGGCCCTGTTTGGGCTTCATCTGAGACAGCAACAGGCGCCCCCACAAGATTTTGTCCTTGACATAGAGCCGTTCCAGATTGGCAATCAACATCCATAATTCAAGCTGCTGCTGGAGCGGAATACGCACCTTGCCGCCTCGTTTAGGGGTCAGTATGAGGCTCGTTTCCTGGCTCAACAGGCGCTGTTGCCCCGGATTCAAGCCACCGGCCATTCGGCGCCACATAATCCACCATTCGGATTGAACCTGCGCGTTGGACCCATGGACGGGTCCCTGATTGTGGATTTTCCATGCTTTTTTGATGCGCCAGGTATCCAGTGCATCGCCGAATCCGGGCCGCAGGCAGAAACCGAGCAGGTTCATCCAGCGCGCTTCATGCAGTGCCGAGCGCGTGCGGGTCTGCTGGTCCTCCAGCAACTGGTCGGCCAGATCGCGGATAAATCCCAGCGGCCATTCATTGCGCGCCAAATTGACGATGGCGGCGATCCGTTTGGCCAGGCTGGTCAGAAGGGACGTGTCGGTCCCCTTAAGGGCCTTTTGAAGCAGGTCTTTGGCTTCCTGGACCAGGGCGGCCTCCAACACGGTTTTTTCCTGTACCTGATCGGGTGTTGCCGCGGTGTCGCGCAGTTGGAACTGCAGTTGCCAGCGATGGTCGCTGGCCAGGGATCGGCAGAAGAGCGCCAATGTGCCCAATTCGGTATATTCGGCCTCGATGCGGATCGGTATACCGGTTCTGGCGCCTTTTTTGCCGTACTGAATCGCGGTTTGCAACGTGGGCAGGGCCGTGAAGCTGTCATCGATCGAATAGATTTCGCCGCTGTGATCCTTACTGCGGTAGCTGGAGCTGTAAAGGTCGAAGCGCACCGGTTGATTGGTGAGCACCTCGAATCGTTTTTCGCTCAATTCGATGGTGCTGCCTTCATCCAGCCCACGTTCCACCAGACAGATGGCCTGGGGGGGCGCTTCAGGCAGTTGTGATCCGCGGCCGATGCCCAGGTAGAAAGCACGCGGACTTCCACTGCCCACCCGGACACCCCGGCCGATTTTAACCAACCCGTAATATGCAGCGCCCAGGGATACGGCCTGGTCCATATCGGGGTTCTCCATTACTCGCGGTACCGCTGCGCGATCCCCTGGGAATTTGCTGTGCACGGCACGGATGATCCGGTCTTGGATGGGGGTTGGCTTGAGTGAACCGCCGTTGAACAAGATCAGGTCCGGTATCGGACACGTTTTGCCGATAGCATCGGCCACATCTTGCCGGTGGCGGTCCAGGAAACGACACAAATGGCGGGTCACCGCCGGTTCCGGTTCGTAAGGCAGTCCGAATTCAGTGATTGCCGGGCGTTGCGCCGGCCTGTCGCCGTCATCGCTGTCGATGATCGGGAAAAAGCCCTCCAGGATCTGCTGCGATACGGTCGCGCGGTCCAGGTTGGCCGAAATGGTCCCTGCAATCAGTCGGCTGCCCGTGCCCATCAAGGTGATGCCGTGGTGATCGGACTGGCCGGATAGGATGCGTTCCTTGGCCTGGCGACATTGATGGCACAGGGCCTTCCACCGGTCGGTGGAAAGGGATGGTCGATGTCCGGCCAAGCGGGTCTCGACCTTTCGCGCAAGGGCCATGTCCATATTGTCGCCGCCCAAGATCAGGTGATCGCCCACTGCGATCCTGTTAAATCGCGGGCTGCCCCCGTCTGTCGTATTCATCGTGATCAGGGTGAAATCCGTGGTGCCGCCGCCCACATCGCAGATCAGAATCAGTTCATCGGGCTGAACATGCTTGTCCCACTGGTGTTCATGCCGGACCAGCCAGCTGTAAAACGCGGCCAGGGGTTCTTCGATCAGGGTGACATGCTTGTAGCCGGCCATTTTGGCCGCAGCCAGCGTCAGTTCACGGGCCACCTCGTCAAAGGAGGCCGGCACCGTGAGAATGACCATCTGGTTTTCGAGAAACAGCTCCTCTTCGTCCGTGCGGACGTAATTCCAGGCCTTTTTGATGTGCTCCAGGTAAGCTGCGCCGGCCTGCACCGGGGAAACCTTATTGACCTCTTCGGGGGCGCCCCAAGGCAGGATCCGGGCCGTTCGGTCCACCTTGTCATGGCATAGCCAGCTTTTGGCGGACGACACGAGCCGGCTGGGCACATTGGCTCCCTGGTCGCGTGCCAGGGCGCCGACAAAATGGTCTTCCGGCCTGGGCCATGGGTGTGCAATGGATTTGTGGTCCACATCGTAGGTGCCGGGAATGTAAAAAAACGAGGGCAATACCGGCAACCGGTTGAATTCACCCGGTCCGGTCAGCTGCGGAATATCGAAAACCCGAATGAGCGAATTCTTTTTGCCCGCATCCTCCCTCAAATCGACATAGGAGACGGCCGAATTGGTGGTTCCCAGGTCGATGCCGATGATAAATGGGTGGTCCGTATCGTTCTTATTGTTCTCGCACATTGAATTCTAGCTTCCATTTGCGGTCATCTGTTTTAGATGCGCAATACAGCTCAAGCGTTCCCACCTCGGTGACCTCGAGTTCCAGGGTGACCGGAATGGCCTGGCCGGTTTCGCCCTCCAGGGTCGTTTCAATCGTGGTAACGGCTTCGATCTCTTCATTCCAGTCGTCCAACACGGCGCCTACCGCATCCTCCTGACGGGTGGTCGAGCCCAAAAAGTCGAAGACAACCGGTTGGCCCACTGCCAGTACGAACGTCTGATCGGTGATTTGCGCAGTGCTGCCCGCCTCCATACCGAATGGGGCCACGCACAATGCTTTGGTCAGGCTGGGCATGCCCGGGACCGCAGGCATGGCGGCGGCGATACCGATATAGTAAGAGCGCCCCAGTCCGCCGCGGATGCGGATCCCCTTGCCCTGTCTGGCCAGTCCGTAGAAGGCGGCCCCCCGGGCCACGGCCAGGTCGTAATCGATGGCGCCGATCTCCCGGATGTTGTCCTTGGATGTCCAATCCGTCAGAATCGATACAATCCGTTCGCGCAGTAGGCCGGCTTTCATTACGCCGCCGTTGAACAATACGGCGGTCGGTGTGATCAGATTGTCCTGGTCGTCGCGACGGTCCAAAAAGGCGGCCAGGTGCCGGGTGATAGCCGCGTCGGCCTCGAAGGAGAGGCCGAATTCCTGTATGCCGGCACGTGCGGCGGCTTGGGGTTTGTCGGCGCGGGCACAGGGCGGAAAAAAACCGTCCCGCAGGACTTCGTCGACGATTGCACGGGTCAGCTCAGTGGTAATGGTGCCGCCGATCAGACTGGTGCCGCGCCCCAGCACCGAGACCGGCAGGCTGTCGATATCCGGATCGGCGAGCAGCCGTTCCTTGGTCCGGCGACAGCTTTGCCACAGCCCGTTCATCTGCCAGGTGTCCAACCGCGTGCCCTTTTCGGCCAACTGGCCGGAGAGGCGATAGGCCAAAGCCAGGTCCATGTTGTCGCCGCCCACCAGCAGGTGGTTGCCGACGGCGATACGTTCCAGGGTCAGGTCGCCCGCTTCCTCACCGACCCGGATCAGGCTGAAATCACTGGTGCCGCCACCCACGTCGCAGACCAGGATCAGGTCGCCGGGCTTGACTGCATCACGCCAATGGCCGTCGCTGGCCCCGATCCAGGCATAAAAGGCCGCCTGGGGCTCTTCCAGCAGAGTCGCATGGGACAAGCCGGCCGCGGCAGCCGCCGTCACGGTCAGTTCGCGCGCCACGGCATCGAAGGATGCCGGAACCGTTAAATAAACCAACTGGTGTTCCATCCTGAGGTCATCGTCGATGCCTGAATCCGTGACGGCCATCACATGGTTCCAGGCGTCGCGGATATGTGCCAAGATGGCGGCCGAGGATTCCACCGGCGACATCTTTTCCCCCCTGGCGGCGCCGGTGCCGGATGTGGCGCCTTCCCACGGCAGGATCGACGCGTTGCGGTCCACCAGGGTGTTGCAAAGCCATGATTTGGAAGAGGCGATCAGGCGATGCGGGATCTCTTCGCCCCGGATACGCGCATATTCACCCACCGCAAGCCGGTTTGAGGCATCCCAGGGCAGCCCCAACGCACCGTCCGCACCGTCCGCCACGTCCGACGGTTCCGGCACCAGCACAAACGATGGCAGTGCCGGTCGCATTTCGACCACGCCGGCATCGACGATCTGGGGGATATCGAAGATACGGATCCGCGCCTCTTCGATCCTGTCGGTACCCGCCTCTGTATACGCCACGACACTGTTGGTCGTTCCTAAATCAATCCCGATAAGGTAAACAGGGTCACTCATATTAATTACTATTCCTCTTATGGAAAAGCCTTCATGGATTAATTACACCCCAAATGATCTCCCCACCCGCAAGCGTCTGCAAGCATCATAATATAAGCCGGCTGATAAAATCGGCAATACCAAATTGAATTTTGATGATCTCTTCTGGGTTTTTCAAATATCGAGGCCGCGGCCGAAGCCGCATCCTTTTCGCCGATCAGGCAAATGGAAAAGGATCTCATTCAACCAACATCAGCCTAATCTCTCAGACATATTACTCACAAAGTCTCTTTTTCTTTTACATCATCGATACCCCATAGAGTCATTTTTATGACGCCATCCTACCCTCCACCATAAAAAAGATAAACGGGTAGTCAAATCTTGATCGTTATCGACAGTCACAAACACTGCATAACGTGAGCGACAGAGAATGAACACCTTAAACAAATCAATTGGTTAAGTGATTATTACTGCTTTCTCGCCACTCGGGTTTTGTCTATGGCCTGGAAAATGCAAGATCGGATTTTTGTATGTGTAAAAGCTACTGAGTAAATGCTTTCATGTAGAAGTCAGGTTACATTTTTTCATTAACCACACCTTCAACAAACTGACTGCTTATTGACTGAAAAATCGGCCGACCTGCAATCTTCAATCGCCACTTGATTTGAATGAGAAGATATTTCAACTTTATTGGGAGAGGTTCATTTTATGAATGCCAATTCGTTTGCCATCAAGACAGATTTAAGCAGATTCCTTCAGAAACAACCCAACATTTTTCTGGCCAAGTATTTACCATTTTCAGTATATCGTCGATACCTGTCAATAATCGGATTTTTCTACTATGGTGTCAACGGTGAAGCGCGAAGAGAGCTCCTAAAATCACTGAGGTTTGTTTTGGGGGAACGACTTGGCGGAACAAGATTTCGTTATGTACTACTAAAGACGTATTTGGGAATTTTCGATCATTATTATGAAAAAATGATCAATGCTCACAAATCACTTTCAGGAATGATGAAGCATGTGAACAAACACATTTCATTTACCGGAGAGGAATGGTTAGATCGATTTAGAAAAAAGAATAAAGGTTGTATTCTGGTTACCGGTCATTTCGGGGCGATAGAATATATCCCGCTTTTTCTCGCGTCCAATCATTATCGTCCCACTATAATTTGCCGCTTCAAGTCCGAAAAACTAAAAGCTGCGCTGGCCTGCAAATCGAATTCAGTGGATCTGGAACTGATAGATGCAGACAGTCCGAATGTAATCTTTAAGGCATTAAAAGCGATTAACAACGGCAGGTTATTGATTACGCTATGCGATGAAATTCATCATTGGCGCCCAAGCAGAAAAGAAAATGCGCAGTTGTTCGGACGCCTCATTCCAAAGGACAGGACGCTGGACATCCTTTACAGAAGGTTAAAAGTACCGACCTGTTTTGGAATCATTCAACGAGAAAAAAGGGGCTATAATTTATCGATTCATCCGCTCGCCGATGGCGAAGAAAAAACTTCGCTTTGTGAAACCGCCTGGCACCTGTTGGAGCAATATGTTTACCGATCTCCGGAACAATGGTATCAATGGCCCAAATTCCACTCAGAATTCACCCGGTATAGCATGAACATGGAGTGTTATGAAAATTGACAATATTGACATTTATAACCTTCGCATCCCTTTTTCCAGAACAATCAGACATCGCCTTTATTCCAGGAGTGAAACGCAAAGCATCGTCGTTGTCATACGAGACCACCACGGAAATAAGGGTGTCGGTGAGGGAACACCGAGAGAATATGTCACCGGCGAGAGACTGAACAGAAGCCTGATGGGAACCCGGGTGCTGTCACAAAAAATTATTGGCCGGAAAATCGGACCGATCAACGACTTACACGCATTGCTCAACGATCTCGGCGAAACCGATATCGCCATTAAAAACCCCGCAGCCTTCTGCGCAATCGAAACGGCCCTGCTCGATCTATGGTCCGTAATTTCGCAAAAAAGCCTATATCAACTATTTATAAAAAACCACAACATAGAATGTTTATCATACTCCGGGGTAATTCCCTTCGTCGGAAACGAAAAAGAGTTACTTAACGTTATTGAGCTGATCAAAACATTAAAATTGACCTCCTTGAAAGTGAAAGTAATTGATTTAGAGAGCGGTATATCGCAGTTAAAAAGAATTAGAGGAAAACTTGGCAGCGATATCGATATCCGCGTTGATGCCAATTGCGCTTTTAGCATGAAAACGGCAATGGCCTTTATCAAAAAAGCCAGGCCCATCCATCTGTCGGCTATTGAACAGCCGGTCGCCAAAGACGATCTGACCGGATTAAAGCAAGTGTCGGAGAACAGTGAAATCCCGATTATTGCGGATGAATCCATGTACACGCCAAACGGACCGTTTTATCTGATCGAAAATGATATTTGCCACGGCCTCAATATTCGATTGTCCAGCTGCGGAGGTTTTCGAAAGGCCTATGATATTTATCAACAGGCAATCTTGAAGAATATGATGGTCGTTTTGGGCGCCCATGTGGGCGAAACGGCCATCTTGTCACTTGCCGGACGCAATTTTGCGATGATGTGCCCGGAGGCAACCTATCTGGAAGGATCATTTTCAAAATATGTACTGAAAGAAGATCTGGTGAACGAAGATATATCATTCGGCTCCGAAGGAGTGGTTCCGCTTCCAGTGGATTCCGGTTTAGGAATTAAAATCGAAACCTCGGCAATCGAAAATTGGTCCACGCGCTATTCAGCCATCAGTGCATCGGATAACCGATCCAAAGGTTGGAATTCATAGCTCGGTGAAGATTTCCATGCTTGCATGTTCTCCCATGGCTTTTTTTCCTGAAAACGTCAAAATGGCCCCTAAAGATTCCAAACAGACGGCGGCTGCTTTCGATCCGGCGCGAAAAAGGCCGACCACAAGCGCCCCCGGAAGTAAAAAACCTTGCAAAGAACGGTGCCGGTTTGATAATCTGC
>DEIP01000155.1:17122-21364 GCA_002352605.1 Desulfobacteraceae bacterium UBA2771
GGCTGAAAAAGAAACGATACGAAGACGGTTGCCATGAAAACCGATAAAAAAATTTCGCTTAGAAATTTCATCTCCCGTGAGTTTTTCAAAGCCGCTCTCTTTCCCCTGCTTGTTGTGGGAGTCACCCTGCTGGCGTTGTATTTCTTCATGAATGCATACCTGTTTGACAAATCCATCGACACGTTGCGTGCCGACCGCTATTCTCATCTTATGTGCGTCACGGAGACCCAATCGCAAATTATCGGTGAGCAGCTCCATGCCATTTCCGACCTCTCTTTGGTCCTGCAGAAACAAACCTGTCGGTTTTATAATCATCCAGAGCAATTCCCAAAGCCCCCGACCGCTGCCAAATTCGGATTTGCGCCCAATGGGGTTTACTACAAAAGGGACGACAACGGGGGGTGTAGCCTTTACTACTCGGGCCTGAATGCTGTCGGTGCCAAGGAGAAAGAGAAGGCGCTGCGGAGTGAATCGCTGGATCCGTTCTTCCAAGAAATCTCCAGTGCCAACAAAAATATCGTCGCCGTCTATCTCAACACATTCGATTCAATGTCCCGATATTATCCCTTCTTTGAAAATGTTCACGAACAGCTACCTCCGGATATGAACATTCCGGAGTACAATTTCTATTATCTCGCCGACAAAACCCATAACCCCGGCGGCGGTCCGGTCTGGACGACGGCCTATCTCGATCCAATGGGAATGGGATGGATGATGTCTTGTGTCGTACCCATTTACAATGGTCGTTTTCTGGAAGGGGTTTCCGGCATCGACATCACCATTAAAAACTTCATCGACAACCTGCTGGCCCTTCAACTGCCCTGGGGATCTCATGCGTTTTTGGTGGACGCACAGGGAACCATCATGGCCATGCCACCGGAGGTGGAACGGATTTTCGGCATCGCCGAACTCTACGCGCATACATACGAAGACAAAGTCGAGCAGGATACACCCAAGCCTGAATCGTTCAATCTGTTGGGGTCGGCCCTCGCTTCCGTTCGCCGGCCGGTTGCCGAACTAATGCAGAAAAAAAATGGTTCCATCGAGTTCTGTCTTGATGAACGAAGATATGTGCTTTGTCAAAATACAGTTCAGGCCACCGGCTGGAAACTGATGGTAATTGCAGACCTGGCGACCATATTGAGTCCCATTTCCAAATTGGAACAACACGCCGGTCGTGTCGGGTATGCTGCCATCGGGGTCATGTTTTTATTTTTCGTTCCCTTCTTCTTATATCTTATCAACAATACCCGTCGAATGTCGGAACGCATCGCACAGGTCATCAATGGCTTGTCCAATGCGATCCAGCGGTTGGGAACCGGTGTATATAAAACCCGAATAACATCCAGTCCGGTCGTGGAGCTGGACATCCTCTCTACCAATTTTGAATCCATGGTCCTGGACCTAAAAATGCTTCACGAAAATCTGGATCGGCAAATCCAGCAGGCAAATATGGCCGAAGAAGCGGCCAAACAGGCTCAGGGTCGGCTTCAAGAACATAAGATACATTTAGAGAGGACGGTGACAGAACGAACGGCCAAACTGGCAACGACCAATCGTCAACTACAGGCAGACATTATCAAACGCAAACGGGTGGAAGGCAAACTCGACCGTGAACGCCGGCAGTTGTTGTCCATATTCGACAGCATCGACGAACCGATTTACATCAGCACCGCGGACACGTACGATCTGCTGTATGTCAACGAGGCCGTTAAAAGATATCTCCCCGATCCCCTTGGCCAAAAGTGTTACGAAGTGCTGCAAAATCGTAACACGCCTTGCCCGTTTTGTACGAACGACATCATTTTTGGTGAAAAAAGAGGACAAACGCATATTTGGGAGCATCACAACCTATCCTGCGAACGGTGGTTCCGCTGCATCGACAAAGCCATTCGGTGGCCGGACGGGCGAATGGTGCGCTACGAAATGGCCATTGACATAACAGAGAAAAAAAGCGCGTTCAAGGATAAACGGCGCCTGATGGAACGGCTTCAGCGTGCCGAAAAAATGGAGGCGCTTGGAACCCTGGCCGGTGGCGTGGCCCATGACCTCAATAATATTTTGGGTGCCATCGTCGGTTATCCGGACTTGCTACTCATGGATATGGCTGCGGACAATCCGTTGAGACAGCCGATCCAAACGATCCAAACGTCCGGTCAGCGAGCCACTGCCGTTGTTCAGGACTTATTGACACTGGCCAGGCGCGGTGTTTCCGTTATGGGGGCAACCAACCTAAACGACATTGTTGCGGAAATGGTGGCCTCGCCGGAGTATCACCGGCTGATGCAACGTCACCCGGATGTTTGCCTCAAAACCCACTTTGCAAAAGAATTGCTCAATTGCATGGGGTCATCCGTTCATTTGTCAACAATGGTCATGAATCTGATCGCCAACGCCGCTGAAGCCATGCCAAACGGTGGCGATATTTTTTTATCGACGGCAACCCAATATGTCGACCGGCCCCTAAAAGGGTATGATGAGGTGCAAGAAGGTGAGTATGTGGTTTTACGCATTACCGATTTCGGCGCGGGGATTCTTCCGGAAGATTTGGAAAGAATTTTTGAGCCGTTTTACACCAAAAAGAAAATGGGACGAAGTGGCACCGGGTTGGGCATGGCGGTTGTCTGGGGGACCGTTAAAGATCACCGGGGATATATCGAGATTCAAAGTTCAGCCGATGGCGGCACGAAGATCGAGATCTACCTGCCGGCCACCCGGGAAAAGCTGGCCGGGGGGCGGCCTCAACCATCCTTCGGCGAAATCAGAGGAAATCAGGAAATTATTCTCGTTGTAGACGATGTGGCGTTTCAACGAAAGATTGCCGTGGATATGCTGAAAAGCCTTGGGTACAAAGCCCATGCGGTGTCAAGCGGTGAATCGGCGGCGGCCTACCTGATAGACCATTGTGTCGACCTGGTTTTACTGGATATGATCATGGAACCGAACATCGATGGACTCGAGACATACAGGCGGATCATAAAAATTCATCCCGGGCAAAAGGCGATCATCGTCAGCGGTTTTTCTGAAACGGAAGCGATTCGGGAGGTACAGCGGATAGGGGCCGGAGAATATGTAAAAAAGCCTTACACGATCCATGAACTCGGGCATGTGCTCAAGGAAGCGTTGAATCCCAAATAGTGCGCGGCTCCGGTCTTGATCGGCCGGTTATCGGTTTGGCCACTGAGAGGCTGCTGTCTTTAATGCCGTCGGCGACAAGACAGTAGCCCGCCCGGTGGTTCACGGTGAAAGCGTCTTCATTTTTGGACCGGAAAAGTCCCACATCGGTTTTACCGGTGATTTCAAGTTTAGGCATGATTGAAGGTCTTTCTCATGAAATTGGAAAGATCGGACGCATCGTAGGGTATTTGCAGGCGGGCTTTTAGGCCAACAAGGTCGTCATTCCATTCTCTGGCGTCGGCATACCGCAATTGCTTGTCTTTCTGCAGGCATTTCATGATGATGCGGTTCAATCCCTCGGGCACGTCCGAACGAATTTGATTCACCGGCGCAATCTCCCTTTCCGGAATGGTTCGGAGCGCCTCGATATCTGAATCGAACCGGTACACCTTGACAGCGGTGAGAATCTCGTACAGCACCAGTCCTAAGGCATAAACATCGGTTTGATGATCCACCTCCTGACCGAGAGCCTGCTCCGGGGAAAGATAGCCGATCTTACCTTTAATTATCCCGGCCCGGGTGAGACTCGGTTCAGTCCTGGCCTTTGAAATGCCAAAATCACTGATTTTGACCTCACCCTGATATGAAACCAGTATGTTTTGAGGGCTGATGTCGCGATGCACGATACCGAGGGGCTGACCGCTTTCATCATCCTTGCGTTTATGCGAATAATCGAGACCGAGGCTGATTTTAATGGCTATGAGGACAACCATATTGACCGGAAGACCTGTTTGCAGGCGGCTCATGATTTGTCCCAAATTCATGCCGTCGATATGTTCCATGGCAATGAAATAGGCTTTCTGAATTTTTCCGAAATCAAAAATCTGAACGATGTTTGGGTGCTGAAGCAGGGCTGCCAGACGCGCCTCACGAATGAACATATTGATAAAGTCCCGGTTCTCTGCAAGATGGGGCAACACCCGTTTCACCACCATTGCCCGTTTAAAGCCGTCTTCACGCACATAGTCGGCCATGTATAGCTCGGCCATTCCTCCCTGAGCGATCTTGTCATGAAGACGATAGGGGCCAATTTTCGATCCATCCATGTCTTCGGAAATCTGTTCC
>DEIP01000194.1 GCA_002352605.1 Desulfobacteraceae bacterium UBA2771
AGGATATACAAGGAATTTTAACGCCTTTCATCATGATCCAAATGACGAAAAAATCCGGCCCCGAATATACGTCCATTGACGATGTGACGTGTCAACCCAAATACCGGGCCAGCTGCTACTGCGAGACCGTTCGGTACGAGGTATGCGCCGATCCCGTGGATTCGAAAATCTGCCATTGCCTTGCCTGCCAGAAATTGCACGGCGCCCCAATGCAGTGGGCCGCCATTTTTCACAAGCGCGACGTCAGAATCACCGCGGGTATCGATCATCTGCATTTCTACAACAACGAGCGTAACCAGCACGCGCGCATCCTGCCCTGCAAGGTCAGTTGTGCCAGATGTGGCACCCCTATTGCGGATGAAGGACGTAGGATGTGGCTGGCCTTCCCCTCACTGTTTAATTTCGGGAATCGTTCCAGTGTGCCGGATACGTTCAATCCGACCTGCCATATTTTCTATGGCATGCGGGTCGTCGACGCCTGTGACGATCTGCCCAAGTGGTCGGGGCACAAGAACCATTCCCAACGGTTGTAAGCGGCCTCGGGCAAATCCACTCGAATTATTTTCCGAAAACAGGCCAATCATCGATATTATGCAACGGGCACTTACCGATGAGTTTGTTTCCGATACCATCAATTTCAAGGATGACTTTACCAAGGCGTTGGATACTATAAGCGGTCCGAGAGAATATCGATTTTTAGACAAGTCCGGTGAAACCAGATGGTGTCGGGTAAACTCCCGGCCCATATCGGAAGGCCCGGAGAAGATCGGGATTCAAGGCGTGCTGGTCGATGTCACGAGGTCAAAGTATCTGTCAGGAGCGGTTGACGCGCGCCCAGAAGATGGAGGCATTGGGGACCCTGGCGGGCGGCGTGGCCCACGACCTGTTGAACTTGAATCAAATCGTCGCAGAATGCCTCGATTCGCCGGAAATTTCGTCTTTAACAGGCCTTCATTCAAATGTTCAAATTACAACACGCCTCCGATCTGATTTGTTCAATGTCTATTTTATACCAAGAAGACCATGGACCGGAACGGATCGGGGCTCGGCATGGCCGTTGAGTTTCTGCGCAGGCAACCGGCTGACCAGGTGGTTCTGAATATGATCATGGCGCCTGGAATCGACGGGTATGAAACCTATCGCCAAATCAGAAGCATCCGTCCGGAGCAGAAGGCCATCATCGCCAGCGGTTACTCGGAAACCGAGCGGGTCCGGGGAGCGCAAGCACTGGGCGCCGGCAGCTATATCAAGAAGCCATATACGCTTGCGGCTAGTTTTTTTTCTCCCAATCGCTACGGTACAAAAACGGCTGAGATATGAGAAATCAGGTCCAAAATAGATGAGAACCCAATGTTATTCGCCCCATTGCCCATTGTGCCGTTGTGGCGATGTAGATCCATTTTACGAGGACGAAAACAGGATGTACCTGAACTGTTTGAATTGTAAGTTGGTCTTTGTTCCCAAGTGCTATTGGCTTAGCGCCGAAGAAGAGAAAGCAACCTATGATTTGCATGAAAACGATCCCCAGGACCCTGGTTACCGCCAGTTCCTATCCCGATTAATTAGGCCACTAGTAGAGAAGTTGGATTCAAACCAAAAGGGATTGGATTTTGGTTGTGGTCCCGGCCCGACACTGTCGGTCCTGTTGGAAGAACAAGGCCATCAGCTGGATCTCTACGACCCTTTTTATTACAACGATCTTTCGTTATTAGAAAAAAAATACGATTTCATCTGTGCCACCGAGGTCGTAGAGCACATGCACGATCCCGAGAGAGAATTCGCTGCATTGTTCAAGATGTTGAAACGGGACGGCTGGCTGGGTCTTATGACGAAGCTGGTGATAGATCAACAGGCTTTTCGTCAATGGCACTATATTCGTGATTTGACGCATATTTGCTTTTATAGTCTGAGCACTTTTAAATACCTCGCGCAGAAGTTCAATGCCGAACTCAACGTCGTTGCCGATGACGTGATACTGCTCAACAGGAAGTAGATTGATTGCGGATACCTGTCCCCCATGTATAGGGCTCACGCAAAAATAACTTCACATTTTCTCATCTCAGTAGAATCGGGGTCACCCATTAAAGGGCGGGTCAAGCCAAGATCACGTAATTATTATAAATCACCTAAAAAGATGGCCATTTTTAGCTCTTACAACGCCCTTTTTGGGTACAAAGTAGCAAAGGTTGAGAAAAAATTAAATGTGTCAAGAATGAAGACTTGACCCTGTTGTTTTCCTCAACGTTCCCAAAACCTCAACCACGAATCATCGTCAGTCTTCAGTCCAATCCGCTATCGACCTGCGCCACCATTCGATTGATCAAGATCCCATAGGTCTTTCCAAACTCCATAATCTCCTCGGGACGGTAATCTCCGGCCAGATAGGTATTCAAAAATGCTGATGTACCCAGCATGTGCAGGATATAGGAAAGGTGACCGCTGTAACCGTTATCGTCCAATTGCTGCAGGGACCGGATGGCTCCATCTCCCAGGGTCATCACCTGTTTGCTGAGCACCGGATGCTGGCTTTTGCTGCAGACCTTCAGGGAATAGATGCGGCGGCAGGCAAAGGGTCGGTCGTCGTAGATCATGCAGGCCCGGTTTTTCATCAGTAGCGGGCAGGCGGAGGATTGATTGTTCTTCCGGCACCTCATATCGACGGCCAGGGCCTTTTTGACGGCCACCTGCCGGGGGCGTGGCAGCCGGCTGATGCACTCACGGATCACCAGCCCCTCCAAAGTGGTGATGTGGACGCTGCCCGCATCGGTGCAGCAGAAGGCACAGCCCTTGCCGCATGCCGCGTCTGCCTTGTAGGGAGCGGCATCGGCCTCGAAATCGTCGTAGATCGTTTGCAACTGGTGTTTTTGAACTTTCATCATATCGCAGCTTTCTATCACTGATGACTCGCATGTCATTAAGGGCTCGCGCAAAAATAACTTCACATTTTCGCATCTCAGCTTCAGCCCATCTATGGCTGATACCTCACTCTCAAAAGCCTCGAAATAGCTCGCTATTCCTGTGCTTTTGCTCTCTCGGATCAGCCAAGCCTGGACCAAATCTGAGCGCCAATTCTGCGAAGTTATTTTTTCGCGAAC
>DEIP01000196.1:0-233 GCA_002352605.1 Desulfobacteraceae bacterium UBA2771
GGACACCCAATGCAAGGATTGATCAAGTAAAAAAAACACCCGGGGCCGATGATTGAATGCACCCAGACGCCGCTATCCACAGCCAACGCCGGCTTTCCTGGAATGATTTAACGATCGGTGAAATCGTGAATCATCGCATGTCGACGGATTCGTAAGAAGAAGTTCGAGATCAAGGCTTGCAAATCCCGAGGCAAGAGGCGTATATAGAGTTCGCCACGGCAACGGGGGATGAT
>DEIP01000196.1:374-926 GCA_002352605.1 Desulfobacteraceae bacterium UBA2771
TTATTTTTGCGCGAGCCCTTATCACGAATCCGTCGACAATTGGGATCGAATGGACACCATGCCCACAATCATCGTCACAGGCGGCGCCGGATTCATCGGTGCCAATTTCGTTCACAGCTGGTTGGCGACGTGCGAAGGCCTTGTTGTCAATCTGGACGATCTGACCTATGCCGGCAACCTTGAGAGTCTCGAATCGGTTGCTCAGGATCCCCGGCACATCTTCGTGAAAGGCGATATCGGCGACCGCCGGCTGGTGGCAAAGCTGCTAAAGAAACACGGCCCTTGGGCGGTTGTCAACTTTGCCGCCGAGAGTCATGTGGATCGATCCATTTCGGCGCCCGATGATTTTATCCGGACCAACGTCGTCGGCACCTTCAATTTGTTGCAGGAGGTACGCGCTTATTGGAAAGGATTACCGGCCGACCGGCAATCCGCATTTCGATTCCTGCATGTATCCACCGACGAGGTCTATGGCTCCCTCGATAAAGAGGGCGCGGCGTTTACGGAAACGACGCCCTATTCGCCCAACAGCCCATACTCGGCGTCCAAGGC
>DEIP01000196.1:977-1452 GCA_002352605.1 Desulfobacteraceae bacterium UBA2771
ATTCCCCTGGTCATCGATCATGCCCTGAACGGCAAAGCCATCCCGGTATACGGGGACGGTTCCAACATCCGTGACTGGCTTTTCGTGAAGGACCATTGCCGCGCAATCATGGCGGTCCTAAAGAAGGGTGACCCCGGAGAGGTGTACAACATCGGCGGAAACAGCGAGAAGACCAACCTGGAAGTGGTTCGGACCGTCTGCACCATTGTTGATGAGATCGCCCCATTTGCAGACCGACAGCGCCATGACACCCTGATCACCTTTGTGACCGACAGGCCCGGCCATGATCAGCGCTATGCCATCGATGCATCCAAGATTGAGAATCAGATTGGATGGGCGCCTGAAGAAACATTTGAAACTGGTATTCGTAAAACCGTGCAGTGGTACCTGGACAATGCCCCATGGGTGAGAAATGTCACCGGTGGCGCTTACCGGAACTGGATGGAAACCAACTACGGGAAAAGGGGTGAAAATG
>DEIP01000196.1:1519-1953 GCA_002352605.1 Desulfobacteraceae bacterium UBA2771
GACAAACCGATGATCTACTACCCGTTGACCACCCTCATGCTGGCTGGCATTCGCGATATCCTGGTCATCTCAACGCCCCAGGACACGCCCCGGTTTGAGCAATTGTTGGGCGATGGCAGCCGATGGGGAATCGATATCTCCTATGCGGTTCAGCCCAGGCCGGAAGGGCTGGCCCAGGCATTTATCATCGGCAGCGATTTTATCGGCGAAAACCCCAGTGCGCTTGTTTTGGGGGACAACATCTTCCATGGGCATGACCTGTCAAAGCACCTCACCGCAGCCAATCAGAAAACCGATCGTGCAACCGTCTTCGCCTATCAGGTAACCGATCCCCAGCGATATGGCGTGGTCGCCTTCGACAAAGACGGCAAGGTGACCGGTATCGAGGAAAAACCGATACATCCACAATCGGACTTTGCCGTCACCGGTCTCTA
>DEIP01000196.1:2065-2784 GCA_002352605.1 Desulfobacteraceae bacterium UBA2771
GGATACGCCTGGCTGGATACGGGGACCCACGCCTCATTGCTGGAAGCCTCGCGCTTCGTGGAAATCCTGGAACGCCGGCAGGGATTGAAGATCGCCTGTCCGGAGGAGATTTCCTGGCGGTCAGGCTACATCTCCGACGAGCAACTCGAAGCGATCGGAGACAGCATGGACAAAAACGGATATGGCCAGTATCTGTTGAAAATATTAAAGAAAAAATCAGGCGTCCCGAACGGTCCGGATTGCTATTGCCCTGAGAACCAAAGTTTGCCCGGCGTCAGCAATGGCATTGTGGATTAAGCGCATAAAAACGATGAAAATTATTCCTACCCAAATCCCGGATATTCTCATCATTGAACCGAAAGTATTCGGNNGACGGCAGGGGCTTTTTCTTTGAAAGCCATAATGAAAAAACCTTCAAAACGATGACCGGGATTGAGGTTGCTTTTGTTCAGGACAACCACTCCAGATCGAAAAAGCATGTGCTTCGCGGTCTGCATTATCAGATCCGCCAGCCCCAGGGAAAACTGGTGCGGGTGATCGCCGGTGAGGTTTTTGATGTGGCCGTCGATATTCGCCGATCATCGCCGACTTTCGGAAAATGGGTGGGTGCGCATCTGACCGCCGAGAATAAAAGGCAGCTATGGGCGCCCGCCGGATTCGCCCACGGGTTTCTGGTACTGAGCGACGTTGCCGAGTTTCTGTATAAAACGACGGATTAC
>DEIP01000196.1:2823-4773 GCA_002352605.1 Desulfobacteraceae bacterium UBA2771
ATCCGAAAAGGATGAACGGGGTGTTTTACTCAAAGATGCCGAGGTTTTTCCATGAAGGCACTGATTATCGGCGGTAAGGGGCAGTTGGGAACGACACTTGCTCAGACGGTCCCCCCATCCATTTCAACCCTATCTCTGGACCTGCCGGAATTTGACATCACCAGCCCCCAAGCGGTGGATGCCATCATCGATAAGGAAAAACCTGATGTGATTGTCAATGCATCTGCTTATACGGCGGTGGACCGCGCCGAAGACGAGGTGGATNNACCGGACCGAAGAATCTGGCTTCGGCAGCCAAACGAACCGGCACCCGTTTGATACACGTTTCCACCGACTATGTCTTCGATGGCACCGCATGTACCCCCTACCCACCGGAAGCAATCTGCACCCCTATTGGTGTATACGGCCAATCCAAACGCCAAGGAGAGATCAACATCCTGGATGTGATCGATGATTCCGTAATCATCCGAACATCATGGCTTTACAGCCAATACGGCAACAACTTTGTGCTGACCATGCTGCGATTGATGAAAGAGCGGGATCGGCTCAAGGTGGTGGCCGATCAGGTCGGCGCCCCCACATGGGCCGCCAGCCTGGCCACGGCCATATGGGCAGCCGCGGAAAACAAGCAGTTGAAAGGGATTTACCACTGCTCTGACGCGGGTGTGACCAGTTGGTACGATTTTGCCGTGGCCATACAGGAAGAAGCCCTCGATCGTGGTATTTTGGAACAGCCGATTCCGATCACCCCCATTACGACCGCCGAGTTCCCCACGCCGGCAAAGCGCCCTTCCTACAGCGTCCTCGACTGCACGCGCGCCTGGCGCGACATTGGAATTGAACCCATTCAGTGGCGCGTCGCATTAAGGCAGATGCTGCTATTTTCTTAAGCTTATGTTTAACTCGCTGATTCATGGGGTACGCGGNNCTGTTGTATACACTCAATACAATCATCTGCTGCATACCCATTTTTATCGTGGCACTGATCAAACTGATGCTGCCCGTCAAACCGATCCAGATCGGCTGTCGCAAAATCCTGACCGTTATCGCCAACGGCTGGGTTGGGATCAACAAGCTGATCCAAAAACGGTTAAACGGCACCCGCTGGGACGTGCATGGGCTGGAGAATCTCAATCCCGAAGGCTGGTACATGGTGGTGGCCAACCACCAGTCCTGGGTGGACATCATCGTGCTCCAGACCATCTTTTATCGCAAGATTCCGTTCCTGAAGTTTTTTCTGAAAAAAGAGCTGTTCTGGTTCCCGCTGCTGGGGCAGGCCTGGTGGGCGCTGGACTTCCCCTTCATGAAGCGCTATTCCAGACATTTTCTAAAAAGGCATCCCCACCTGATCGGCAAAGACTTGGAGATCACCAAACGGGCCTGCGATAAATTCAGGAACATTCCCGTGTCGGTGATGAACTTTGTCGAAGGGACCCGATTCACCCGGGAAAAACACTCCCGTCAACGGTCGCCTTACACCCACCTGCTGCGCACCAGGGCCGGCGGCATGGCTTTCGTACTGNNCGGTCATGGGCGACAAGTTTCAGCACATCGTGGATGTGACCATCGCCTATCCCCAGGGAGCAGCCAATTTCTGGGATTTTGTCTGCGGCCGGGTGAAAGAGATCAAGGTTAACGTGAGAACCCTGCCCATCGACAGCGAAATGATGGGCGATTACCTTCAGGACCCGCAGTTCAAACGGAATTTCCAGAAATGGCTCAACGGCTTGTGGCGCGAAAAGGATCGCGATTTGGCCGACATGCTTGCCCGCTGAGNNNNCTGATTTTCAGGGCGTTAATCCTGTTCATTTTTGGCTTTTCGCCGGCCGAATGCGGTTGCCCGCCGGTTTCCACTGGGGCTCTTTTTTTTTGCAAAATAGCGAGCCTTCTTTTAGGCCGGGAAAGCCGCTACAATTGGGAATCGCTGGCCCTTAGGGCTCGCGCAAAAAT
>DEIP01000196.1:4832-6495 GCA_002352605.1 Desulfobacteraceae bacterium UBA2771
GAAGTTATTTTTTCGCGAACCCTTACCACGCCAATCGGAAAGTCCATGCCGACCATGTGAACTTGCGGAATCTGCTCGAAATTGAAGGCATTCATCGTGATGGCGGGGACCTGATCGTTCACGTAGGCGGCGAGTTCGAAGAGACCTGTGTAGCCATCACGGTTGCCATACTGCGCATCCGCGTGGCGCATGCCTTGAAGGAGCACATATGTGAAAACCCTGTGCCCCTGGTACCCTTCAGCGGCCGGCTGTACATCTGTGGAGGCCACGATTGTGGCCCGGCCTGTTGCACGAGTGAGCTTGGCGATGGCGGTTTTCTCGGCCATGCCGCGCATGGCCACCATAGACTGCGAGAACGATCCGCTTTCGCACGTATCGATCAAAACCAGACTCTTACGGGCAGGAATATCGGCCAGCCAGCTCTGGAGATGATCTTGATTGATGGCGTTTTTTCGTACGGCCTCTTCATTGTAATAGCGAAAGTCCTGGGGCAGGAAGTAATACCGGCCGTCGAGTGTCACGCCATGGCCGGCAAGGTAGAGCATGAAAACATCCTGAGGGACGATGGTTTCTTTTACTTGGCGAAATGCTTGTTCAAGCCCCTTTATCGTGACCTGATCGTCAAACAGCTGAATCACCCTCACATCACGAAAAAGAGGGGCTCCTGTCCAGCGTATGATCTCGGTGATGGCCTGGCCGTCCTGGACGGCATATTGCAGCCGTAAGGCTTTGTCGCGATAGCGGTTTATGCCCACGACCAACAAGTGAAGCGTCGGAGAGATCGAGACGGCCTCTTTTACAGGCGGCGAAAGTGGTACAGGGGACGGCAGTGGCTCGGCTTTAGCGACAACGGGCGGTAGCGGTGTCACAGTCGTGGCCGCAACCGCCGGTTCGGAAGGCGGTGTAACGGTTGGGGGTTCAGCCACCGACTCGGAAGGTCGCGGTATCGGCGGTGAAACCTTGGGAGCAGTACTGATGATAGGTGGCGGCGCGGGTGCAGCTTGGGCCGCGGGCTGTGGTGTAGGGAGAGGCGGATTGACGGTAAAGGTGAGAACTGCGGGAGACGAGGCAATCTCGTTACGCTTGTTATAGGCAACGAGTTCGACGGTATTGTCCCCCGGCAGGAGTGTTAGCTGCTGGTTGAGTGTTATCAACTCGGTTTTCAACGATTTTTGACCGGCGGCAGCCAGGCGTGACATGGAACTGTCGGCATAGGAATCGGTGGCCACGGTGGTGTCATTGACTCGCCAGACGACTTTTCCGATGCCGCCGCCCTGATCCATGACATTCGCGTGCACATTGACGATCGGTCGATCAACTGCAGCATCAGCTGTTGGATCAATGAATGCAATCCGCGGCGCAAGTCCACCGGAGATGACGTCCTTGACGTCGTTGGAAGCTTCCTTCTGCTGCCAGAGTTTTTGGGGGTCGCCATGCAGCCTGGTATAAACGAGATCCGGGCGATAGAAGCGATCGTACAACTGGTCGACTGACACGTACTTGGCTTTTTTCGCAGGCCCCTGGTTCACACTGTAGCCGATTTGTCGCGCCCCCCGGGCCGATGCCGCGAAATAACCACCCGGTGTCCAGGCAATCCATTCGCCATCTGCGGTTGGGAAGAGCGTAAGGATGGGCGTGATCTGCCTATTGCCCGATGGGGGGG
>DEIP01000168.1:0-6216 GCA_002352605.1 Desulfobacteraceae bacterium UBA2771
TTTTTGCGCGAGCCCTAAGCTTCATCCCCATCGAAAAAACTTCGGAGCAATAGGATCGCCGGCGGGTTGGCGGAAAAACATCGATGTTTAATTGGCCCGTATCACCATGCCGCCGGCTGAAACCAGCTCCTCCAATATTTCAAAGCGTTCATTCTGATCGTTTTCGATGGCGCAACGCAGGTTCAGGGCACACCGGTTCCGGCAAATGAGATCGTGCTTTCGGTATCTGCCGAAACAGCCCAAGTACTGATCCAACGAGACCTCTATTTCTTTTTCCAGAATTATTGGCAACTTCTATCTCTCCAGTATGCTGAGAAGTTCATCATGTATGGCGCCGTTGGTGCTCACGATCTCATCACTGTCGATGGAATAGGGCGCACCCGAAAAAACCGTGGTTCGGGCGCCGGCCTCCGTGGCCACCAGAAAACCGGCGGCCGTATCCCAGGGCTTGAGATGCTGCTCCCAGAAGCCGTCAAAGCGGCCGCTGGCCACATAGCAAAGATCCAAGGCGGCCGACCCCAGTCGTCGGACTCCCTGGGTGGCGGTCAGACACCTGCCGAAACGCTCCATCAATTGATCGAATATGGTCGGGTGGTCATAGGGGAAACCGGTGACCAGCAAACTGTCGGAAAGTGTTCGGATGGGGGAAACGGAAATGGGTGACGCGTTGAGTTGGGCACCCTTTCCCTTGACCCCCACGAAAAGTTCGTTCAGAAGGGGGGCCAGGACGAACCCGGCCAGAATGTCATCGCCGACCGCAAAGGCGATGGATACGCAGAACAGCGGCAAGTTGTGGGCAAAGTTGGTGGTGCCGTCCAGCGGATCGATGATCCAGCGACCGCCGTTGCCCGCATGGCTTCCACTCTCTTCGGCCAGTATGGCGTGATCGGGAAAAGCCTTGGCGATCGTGGCGATGATGGCGGTCTCCGATCGAATGTCCGCTTCGGTGACCAGATCGATGGCCCCTTTTTTACGAACCGACCGCAGGTTGCCGAAATGTTCTTGGAGGACCTTGCCCCCATTTAAGGCCGCCGCGATTCCCACTTGTTTGATCTGTTCCATATCCATAGAAAAGAACGTCTACAAATTTTCAGCCCCTGCTGTCAACCGAATTGTCAATTGAAAATATTAATTGCCCACCTTAGGGGCACGGCGTGCCGTTCCCCGACGATTGAAAAGGTGTTCCACGGCAGCTTCTATCCTTTCGGATAACGGCTTCAATGTCGACCGGTCCAATGCGCTGATTGCGATTCCATCGAGGCGTCGAATCAGTGTATCGCGGTCTTCCGGGCTTATCAGATCCGTCTTGTTGAGTACCCGGAATGTGGGAATACCGGAAAGATTGAGTTCGGCGAGAATGGTTTCCACGGCGCGGATCTGGTCCGGGTGGCGTGGATTGCCGATATCAATGATGTGCAGCAGCAGATCGGCATTTTCCAACTCTTCCAGCGTGGCTTTGAAGGCGGCCATCAGTTCTTTGGGCAGATCGCGGATAAATCCGACGGTATCGGTGATGATTACTTCGGTGTCGCGGGGAAACCGCAGGCGTCGGCTGGACGGGTCCAGGGTGGCGAACAGCTTGTTTTCGGCCAACACGCGGCTGTGGGTGAGCTGGTTGAGCAGTGTCGATTTGCCTGCGTTGGTGTAACCGATGACGGAGATGATGGGCAGGCCTTTTTTGCTCCGCCGGCTGCGTTGCTGGTTACGGTTTTTTTGTACGGTGGCCACGGCCTTTTCCAGGCGCCGGATTCGATCTCTGGCCCTTCTGCGGTTGATTTCCAGACGGGTTTCTCCCGGACCGCGTCCGCCGATACCACCGGTGAGCCGGGACATGGCCGTGTCCTTGGTGACCAGTCGGGGGAGGATGTATTTCAACTGGGCCAGTTCCACCTGCAGTTTGCCTTCCCGGGTCTGGGCCCGACGGGCAAAGATGTCCAGGATCAGTTGCGTCCGGTCGATCACCTTGACCTCCGTACGATCGGCGATGGAACGGATCTGGGACGGATTGAGCTCCTGGTCGAAGACGATCAATGTGGCGCCCCGGTGAAGGGCCATGATGGAGAGTTCATCCAGTTTTCCTTTTCCCATGAGAAAACGGGGATTGGCCTTTTTGCGCTGCTGCAGAACCGTATCGATAATGCTGATGTCGGCGGTGCGGGCCAGTTCCTTCAACTCCTCCAGTGAATCGATGGTATCTTGTCGCGGACCGGTAAAGATACTGACCAGCAGGGCGCGTTCAGCCCCCGGCGGACCGGTTGCATCGATTTTCTTTCGGGCCAATTCGGCTTCAAGGGCTTGGATCAGGTCGATACAGCCGATTTCCGGACGGTAAGGCGGGATCGGATCCATGACCCGATAGGGTGTCGATTCACCGGCGCCGGGAAGAATATGGGCCCAGTGGATGGCTGCCGGCAAGCCGGCTGACGTCATGCTGACTACGGCCATGAGGTCCAGCCGCAACAGGGCCAGGTCGGTCAGGTCGTCCTGGGTCAGGGGTTGTTCGTCGTTCAGATGGGTGTGGACGCACCGGAGTCCACGCAGCCGGTCCGGTGCCAGCCGGTATTCCCGCAGGTCGGGGATCAGAATGCGGTCCACTTCACCGGCCAACACCTGCGTAATTTTTCCACTGCGGTCGATGAGCAGGCCGATCTGGCGGCCGGTTTCTGCAGAAAGCGCGCACATGTCCCGGCACAGTTCGTGGGAGACGATGGACTGGGGCGGGATCCGTCGTCGGCCCAAATTGTCCAGACGCTTGATTTGGCTGGTTTTGAGCCCCAACAGGTTACCGAAGACCGGTTTCATTCCGCGGCCAGGTTTTCGAACCGGGTATAGGATTTCAAAAAGGCCAGGGGGGCTATGCCGGTGGGGCCGTTTCGTTGTTTGGCCAGAATGATTTCCGCCGTGCCCTGATTCGGATTGTTCTCCTCGCGGTTATAGACTTCATCCCGATAGATAAAGGCCACCAGGTCAGCATCCTGCTCTAGGGCACCGGACTCCCTCAAGTCGGACAATTGAGGGCGCTTGTCGCTTCTCTCCTCCAGTTTTCGGTTGAGCTGGGAAAGTGCAACTACCGGTATATTCAGTTCTTTGGCCAGAATTTTCAAAGAACGGGAGATGTCTGAGATTTCAAGATCGCGCCGTTCGGTGTTGGTGTTACCCCGCATGAGTTGAAGATAATCGATGATGACCATTCCCAGGCCTTTGTCCATTTTCATGCGCATGGATTTTGTCCGGATCGACGTGGTAGAAATATCCGGTGAGTCGTCGATAAAGAGGGGGGCTTCGGTTAGCCGGTCGGCGGCGTCGGTAATCCGGTTCCAGTCTTTCTGGTTCAAAAACCCGCTGCGGATGCGGGAGGAGTCGACCCGGGCCTCGGCGCACAGCATGCGCATGGATAGTTGTTCTTTGGACATTTCAAGGGAGAAAATGGCCACCGGCACCCCGCCCTCGATGGCGGCATTGCGGGCCATGTTCAGGGCTAATGCGGTTTTCCCCATGGCCGGGCGGGCGGCCAGGATGATCAGATCGGAGCTTTGAAATCCGGAGGTGAGGGCGTCCAGCTTCGAGAATCCGGTGGTGACGCCGGTGACCAGGGCCCGATTGCCCTGTCGTTCCTCCAACGCGTCGATGTTGGCTTCGATAATTTGACTGAGGGGAGAAAAAGCCTGCTTGGTTTTTCCTTCGGAAAGCTCGAAAATGGCGCTCTGAGCAAACTCGATGACGCTTTCGACTTCTCCACGATCTTCAAAACAGCGATTGGAGATGGTGTTGGAACGCTCGATGAGGCGCCTCAAGATGGACTTGTCGTGGATGATCCGCGCGTAGTGGTGTGCATTGACGGCTACGGGTACGGCATCCACCAGCCGGGCGAGGTAGGAGGCCCCACCGATCTTTTCCAGCTCGTCCTTTTCCCTGAGGATATTGCTCAACGTCACCAGATCCACCGGTTCGCTTTTGGCATAGAGCGTCTCGATGGCGGTAAAGATGATTTTATGGGCCGTTTTATAGAAATCGTCGGCATTCAGGATCTCGAGAATGTCGATGAGCGTGCTGTTATCAATCAGGATAGCGCTGAGAATCGACTCTTCCGCCTCAATACTCTGGGGCGGAAGTTTATGGAATGCGGGGTCTTTGGGTGCCGGATGCATGGTGTCGGGCATGGCGTAACACCTGATTTAGGTATTTTCACGTTTTTTAAAAAAGCGGGTTGGAGATAACCAATACATTGAATTTCGTGCAAAACACTGGCGCCGACGGTTAGGAAATCGACCGGGAGCTCCTTGCCAGGTTGGCTCGAAAACTCCCGGCGAGCCGGTTTATTTGAAACGCTCAATCTGTGATTACGCTTCCTCGGGAACGATGTCCACGGTGATTTCCGGCTTGACGCCCTGGTATACACGGATAGGGACCTTGAATGTGCCGATGGTTTTTATCGGTTCGTTGAGCAGCACCATCCGTTTTTCAACCTCGACACCTTGTTTCTTCAAGGCATCGATGATGTCTCGAATGGTCACGGATCCGTAAAGCTTGTCCCCCTCGTGGACTTTTGAGGCGATGGCCACCGTGACGGCTTCGAGACGGGTGGCCATCTCCTGGGCGAACTCTTTTTCCTTTGCAATTTGCAGTTCGAATTTGGCCTTTTCCTGCTCTAGAAGCTTGCGCTGCTGGGCAGTGGCCGAAACGGCTTTGCCCTGGGGGAGCAGGTAGTTGCGGGCATACCCGTCCGCCACTGTGACTTCACTTCCGATGATGCCTAACGAACTGATGGTTTCCTTCAAAATGACTTTCATGCTTAACCTCCAAAAAAGTCCCGCCCGGATGTTACGTCGGCAGGTTCGGTTCACGCTTATTGGTGTCAATTTTTCTAAAATTGATCCACATGTCAAAAAGTCCGATGCAGATGATTGCCAGCAGGAATAGTTGTTGAAACGCGATCATCATGTATAGTACCACCCGGATGGTCCGCGACAGTTTCTTTTTTTCAAAGTAAAAGGAGACAATGGCGATGCCCTGGATGAAATAGATGGTCAGCAATACCAGTAGAACGTTAATGCCGATCAGTCGGATTTCCGTTACGGGCAGGAGCATGATCAGGCCACAGCCGATGAGAACCCAAACCAGGAGATCGGGCGCCTGCCAGCGGTTGAGACGGCCAAAATCCGGAAAATAAAGGCCGCGGCGCGCCATGATCGGCCGCACGGCAATTAAATTGGTCCAGGCCACAAACAGGATGGATGCAACCGCCAGTGACGGTAGTATCCGTACCAGCACGTATTGAATCTGGTCCAGAGAGCCGGAAATGGTGTCGATGGTCTCTTTCGGAATACCAATCCCTTCATATAATTCGAGGGACAACGCCAGGTTTGTCTCGACGTATGCTGAAACCAGAGCAAATATACCCGTGCGGCTGGCGATACTGTAAATCAGGATGCCGATCAGGCCGGCCCCCAAGACCGTGCCACATGCGGCTGCGATGGTCATCTCCACGGACAACTTTTTTTCGAACATTTCGCTCATGGAAAAACCCAGGAACATGAGCCCTGAAAAAAAGAGAATGTCCATCGTAACGCCGCCAAAAACAAGGCCCATCACCGCGATGGCAGCCAGCGGAACAATCATGCCGAGGCGTCTGCCCAGTTTAGCCCGGTAATAAAGAACGGGCAGGGGAATGAACATGGAGAAGAGAAAGCCCAGCACCGGCATAAAGACCGATACGGAAAAAATGACAAGGGTGACCATCACGCCGGTAGCGATATCTTTCGATACTCCACTTTGAAATGGCAACGGCGCCATCCGTTTCTCCTGGAAAATAGGCGTTTTGTCCCGCCGGGTGAGCCTGCCGGGCTAAAAGTCGAAATTCCCCACGTAGGGCAGCAGGGCAATGGTCCGTGCACGTTTGATAGCATGGGTCAGGGCCCGCTGGTGTTTGGCGCAGGCGCCCGAGATCCTTCGCGGAATGATCTTTCCCCGTTCGGTGGTGAAATATTTCAGCGTTTTTGGATCTTTGTAATCGATGACAAGGCTCTGGTCTGCACAGAATCGGCAAACTTTACGCCGGTGGAAAATTCTTTTTTTCTTTCTTCTGGGGCGGGGTTTGGAAACGGCCATATCTTACTCCTCTTTCTTTGCTTCGGTGGGTTTATTGTCTGCGGTAGACGCTTCGTCCTCAACGGATTTTTCAGCTTCTTCGGCTGTCGCCTGTTCCTTCACCGCCGC
>DEIP01000168.1:6290-6807 GCA_002352605.1 Desulfobacteraceae bacterium UBA2771
GCCGCTTCTTCGGCTGTCGCCTGTTCCTCTGCTGCCTTTTTTTCGGCCAGATCGGCTTTGATGGCGTCGAGATCGGCATTTCCGTCGAGCAGGACCGTCATGAACTTCATGACTTTATCGTCAATGCGGAACAGCCGCTCCATTTCCTGAATCAATGCCCCATCACCGCAATAATCCAGTCTTACATAGCGCCCCCGGTTTTTTTTCTTAATATCGTAGGCCAGTTTCTTTGTCCCCCAATCGTCCGTTTTGATCAGGAATCCCTTGTACTGGGGAATCAGGTCGTGCACCCGCTCGAAGATCGGAACCTCGGCCTCCTTCGACAGGTCGGGATCAACAATAAAAATCGTTTCATACCGCTTCATAAAACCTCCTTGTGGCTTAATAGCCCCGGCGTCGGACCGGAGCAAGGATACGTGAATCCGATGAAAACAACAAAAATTAACATAAATATCACCAATAGAAAAAACTGTCAAGCGCTGTAAGCCACCGTGCCAGGGCAATCGCATGTAACTTT
>DEIP01000140.1:0-713 GCA_002352605.1 Desulfobacteraceae bacterium UBA2771
CCTCAAGTATCTTCTTCCGCTGATGGACCGTCAAGCGATGCCAACCGGAGCCGTGAAGATAGGCGCCACCGCCTTTCGAACGATACATTGATGATGAAACAGCGTTCATCATTGTCTCAATTCCAACGACACCACCCGCATAAACCATAACCGGTTTCGCACTAACGTGGACAGGTAAGCAAGAAAAAAATAAGCGCGTGTCGGAAGATATTATTCATTTTAATTTTTTTTCCAAGGTACCTAACCCCAGTTACTGTGGCTACCCCGGCCCGAATCGAACGATTGTGTCGTTTTCCGCGCAGATATTAACAATATGTCGGCGAATTTCCGAAATTTCAACATTATCGGCATAAGTTTCAACTGCTGAAAGGCTCGGCACAAGAACAAAATCCAGAATAGAAATCACTTTTTTGTAATTACAATGCCTTGGTCTGTCAACATGAATTTTTCGATCTATTGGTACGCCTATTGCCATAATCGGCGCTTTAAAGACAACACGAGGATTACGGCGATTTGCCAATGAAACAAAAAAAGGAGTCAATTATGAAAACAGCATCAGGAAAAGACACGAGGATCAAAAACAAGCTTTCGGTAGTAATCTTGGGATTGTTTGTTCTTGTCACTTTTTCGGGGATTGATCTTGCAGGCCCTTTGGACAGCTACGGCTTGGATTTATATTTAGCCGATAATTACGCCACGTACTTTGATATTGT
>DEIP01000140.1:843-5692 GCA_002352605.1 Desulfobacteraceae bacterium UBA2771
ACATTGAGCACGGCCGCCTGAATACGAGCAACTTCGACGTTCTGATCCTTCCGCCCGCTGAAAACGGCTCAGCATGGTCGTACTATTATGCATTTTTAGGTACGAACACAAACAAAAATATCAAAATTTTCGTCAACAACGGCGGTGGCTTTGTAGGAATCGGGGCCGCTGCTCGCTATGCATCGACCTACTACACCTACTATCTCGGACTGTACGGTGGAACTTACACGGGTTGGTCGGGGTCGGGAAGATATACCTTTATACCTTTGATATCGTCGACCCGACGTTTGGTTCCGGCAGTCAGGAAGACTACATGTCCACCGGCGGCGGCTACTTTCCCTGGTCCGGGGTGTCTGCGAGCGGCGCGACCGCAGTGGTCGAAAACTATTACGGCAATCCGGTCGCCGTCCGCGATGACTATGGCGCCGGGCGGGTCATCTTGACTTCGATCGAACTATCGCTGCTGGGTAACAGTCTATTGGATTGGACCATCTGGGACAACTGGGAGATGGGGGGGCACCCCGACTCAGAAGGAGCCTGGCAGCTGCTCGGTCGCATGATTGACTGGGCCGCCGGTGGCATTGCGTCTGAGCCGAACATCGCCACCTCCAATCCCAGTGGTGCATATGTGGCAGTCATATCCACGCACACCGGCGATGTTGGCGCATCCCCGAAACTGATTCCGGCTATCGGCCGCGCCATCGAATACGCCGGGCATATCCCATTGGCCATCCGCTTCAAGGATGTCGAGAACAATGAACTCACTATCTCCAACTTTGATGCCGTGGTCTTTCCCGGCGGATATACCTACGGTTACAAAACAGGGCTGTCAGGACACGAATCCAAGGTGCTCAACTTTGTCAGCAGTGGTGGCGGCTACCTTGGCATCTGTGCCGGTTCATACTATGCGGCCGATTTTATCTTCTGGGATGGCAGCTGGTACGATTATCCTTTAAACCTCTTTGGCGGTTGTTACATCGGCCCGATCACCACGATCGCCGGCTTAGATGGAAACAACAACTTAACGTATGCTTTGACCCCGATCAGCATAAGCGATCCGGTCATCGGCTATCTGGGAACCCAACAGCAGCTTTACTATGGCGGTGGCTACAAGTGGCCGTACGCTGGTCAGACCACGCTGGCGACCTATAATGACTATTACGGAACACCCGATGTCATCCGCTTCGCTTATGGTGCCGGGCACGTTCGGCTGGTAGGCACGCACACTGAAGCGCTGGCTGGGAGTAATGAGGACTGGCTGTATTGGGACAACTATGAATACGATAGCAACTCCCCGCTGAGCAACCCGGACAACCCGTGGGAATTTGTCGATGCGGTTTTCAATAACTGGTTGATTGACTAACCCACCTAACGTATCATTGCGATCCATCAAAAATGGCTCATCGTATTCCTGGGCCATTACACCGTGAGTCTTTCCGATTTTAGCAAATAGGCCAGCAGAATACCGACCACGAATCCGGCCGCCAGGTTAGAGGCGAGGGTGATGCTCAGGATGGTTACCACCACGAACATCTCTTTTCGTTCCTTCACGTCCAGGATGGTCATCGCCAGTTGGCTTCCGGCAAAGAGCAGAAGGACGCCCATAACGGCCATGGGGATCAGGTTGAACAGGGCCAGAATCCGATTGCCCAAAACCAGGGTGAAAAGAATGAAAGCGGCACCGATCATCAGGTTCGATCCGGCAGACCGGGCGCCGAAGCGATAGTGGGCGGCTAGTCCACCGGCACCGTGACAGACGGGCATACCGCCCAATAGGGCGCTGAGGAAATTACCCAGGGCCATGCTTACGCATAGGGCCCGACCGGTTACCCGACGGGCAGCATCGCCGAAGTAGTTGACGGAAAGGTCCATGTCGGCGATCACCGCGTTACCCAATGTCATGGGCATTTGGGGCAAAACCAAGGCCAACAGGGCAAAGGTAAAATCCACACCTTCGGGAAATCCCAAAGGTAGGATTGCGGGCAGGTAGAATCCGGGACGAACGTCACCGAGCCCTTCCCTCGTTCCCATCATCAGACCGACGATGATGCCCACTCCCACAATTACCAACCCGGCGGGTGCCTTTTTGCTTTCCAGCAGCAAAAGCGTGAGAAGGCAACCGGCGATCCCGATGAACAAACCCACCGGAATCGGACCCAGCTGTTGGATCGCCAGGTAGGGTTCCGCCATTTGGTGCAGCATCTGAATTTTGGTTTTCCCGACCATGAACTTAACCCCTTCGGCCATGAGCAGGGTACCCGTAGAGAGTTGTACGCCACGGACTGCGGCCCTGGGGATATATTTGCCGATGAGGGTGATGGCGCCGGTAACCCCGATGAACAGCAGGCAAGCACCCATGAGAATTCCCGATGCCATGATTTGGTGCGGGTTCATGGCGGTGGCTATGGCGTAGGCGCCAATTACTTTCATTGGTTGAACAGGAGTGGTGACACCAAAATAGAGGCCGGTAAGGATGTAGAACAGACCCACGGAGAAAAACAGTCCGGACGGATCCAGCCCGTTGACCATGATCATACCGATGGCCAGGGGCAACAGGGTGCCCAGGTCTCCAAGAGATCCGGCAAATTCCATTCGATTGAAGGCGTAAGGCAGCGGCACGGCGTATTCCTTTGCGCATCATCAAGGTTGTTCTTTGGGTTCGTCTCCAACAAATCGGCGGTCGGATTTTGTGAATCGAGAATCCTGCCGCCTTTGGTCGAACCATCCCGCACGCGAATTTTTCCTCACATCGAATTCGGAAACCCAGGGTTTGATATCCAAAAGCGGGGTGCCGTCCAATACATCCACGCCTTGAACATGAAGGGTGGGGCCATCGATTTGTACCAGCGTAACGATGGAAAGCCCGATGGAGTTGGGCCGACGGGGTGCACGGGTGGAAAACAGGCCCCGTTTTACGGTATCTAAAAAAGGCGTCACCGAAAGGCGGTATCCCTCGGACCGGTGAAAATGGTAGAGCAAGATGATGTGAGAAAATCCGTCCAGATCCAAAAGGCCTTCTTCATATTGTGGATCAAGGATGATCGTGCCTTGTACATCTTCGGCACCGGACGACTGGATGGGCATGCCGTCCAGTGTTGAAAACGGGGTATGAATGGTGCCGATGGGAGAAAACGAAATGGACATATCAACCCTCCGGAATTTACGGAGCCGCGGCTAAAAACGTGCCTTGACTCAGGTTTGCGCCCCAGGTGAAAACCACGAACAAAAGGGTTCCTGCGGCCATGATCAGCGACCCAAGAAAAAATGCCTGCCGGAGCTGAAAGCAATCCATCATCACCCCGGCAAGCAGCGAACCGGTTAGCATGCCCAGGCTGTGGGCTACGGTAATCAGTGACATCACCGATCCCATGGCATCGCTTCGGCTGCCCTTTAAAACGGCGGCGGCCATCAGTGCCGGCATGGCGATGCCGCCACCTAAGCCGAAAACCACACTGGCCCAGAACATATCCCAAAATCCACCGGCAAAGGTAAATGCATGAACGGCACCGGTGGTCACCAGTCCGCCCAAGACGACCATGAACTTTCGATTGCACCGGTCTGCCACCCATCCCATGGGAATTTGCACCAAACCGCTGACAAAAACACCCAGCATCACCAGGATGCCGGTGGCCGATGCGGAGAGAAAAAATTCCGTGTCGGCGAGCACCGGTAGAAACCCCCAAATAACACCGATGCATGTGGTGTGGGCCAAACGAAAAAGAAAAAGACCCGCGATGGTCCGATCGATTAGAATTTTCGACCACCGTAGCGGCAACCGCCCTTTTTTAAACGTATGTTCATCGTTGGTGGAGGGGAGAAACGCCATACTCAGCCCAAATCCGATGATGGACAGGGCGCCCATGCAGATGAAGGCCCCATTGAGGCTGAAACGGTCCTTGATCACTCCGCCGATCAGTGGGCCGGCGCTCAGGCCGATGAACAGGGACATGTTGAACAGTCCCATGACCCATCCCTCCTTGCCCCTGGGCGTGATATCACCCACATAGGCTTGCACCACGGGCATGATCATGGCCGATGTGATTCCATGAACAAAACGGATCACGATCAGGGATTCCACCCCGGTGGAAAAAATAAAGGCCACCGAGATGACGGCATAGGAAAAAAGGCCGGCGACGATGAACGGTTTGCGCCCCCTCTTGTCGGACTGGCGGCCGAAGTAGGGTAAAAAAAATGTCCGGGATAGGGAAAATGCGCCAAAAATCAGGCCAATGTAGAAACCACTGGCACCTAAGTCATGGGCATAGACCGGTAGTAGCGGCACCACGATACCCACACCGGTGACGGCTGCAAAAATGCTAAAAAAGAGAACGCCGAAGATTTTGCGATCGGTGGCATTCATGGACGTTGGGCCAAGCTCCTTTGGGGACGGGAAAACCATTGTCAGCGCCGGTAAAAAACGAAACCATCAGCTGCATTTCACGATGGATGAAATCTATTTCTCTTCCTGTCTATCGTTTATCCAATACCAATGGATCACAGGGAAGGGACCCCTTATTTGGTGTCTACCCGCAAATAATAGATTTTGGTTCAGGCCGAGGCCGCTACGAAATTGAAACCGCAGGCGTAGCAGCGCTACGTTGGGGATTGCAATTGAAAGAGAACGACGGCATGGACCAATACCAGACCCTGACTGAAAAAGCAAAAAATGGTTTCGAGACCCGCGATCTTCCCGGCGACTTCTATTCCCTGACCATGACCCAGGTTTCGGCCGCCGGCGGCGCCCTGACCTGGATGATCATCGAAGCGTTTGCCTATCGCAAGGTCACTTCCCTGGGCTTCGTATCGGGAATCCTGGCCGATCTGGTTGTCATCACGCCTGCCGCCGGTG
>DEIP01000136.1 GCA_002352605.1 Desulfobacteraceae bacterium UBA2771
AAAAACGTGAAAATGTATTTTTTGAAGGACTTTGTTTTTAGTTAGCCATATATTATGGCGACACACTTTAAAGGAAAATAGTCTTTGCTAACGATTGCGTATGTACCATAATATGTCAATAAAATTTATAAAATGCATAGGAGAGAACATGTATGTTGGCGCCTTACGCTACCCACGATTTTGGTATTCGCCATGACCGCTTTTGCCTTGCCGCCGGCCGGCACCCGAGCAGAGGGAAACATTTTTCGCAGCCGTATCGCGTCTCTTCCCAGTTTCCGCATGGTCATTTCCCCGATTATTTATCCTTTCCGGCATCCGGTATCTTACGGCCCCGTGTTTCCTGCATCATCTCCAGGGGATCCCGTTTTCCGAGAGGGGCTACGCGGAAAGCGATGCCCTTTAATTTTTTTATATTCCCACAGGGCGGCCATCGCCCTGGCCGCTCTTCCCGGTGTGGGATAAACAGGAATGCCGCCGTCTTGAATTCGGGCTACGGAATTATCCTCCCGACCACTAAAGCACGCACACAGGATCGGTTTCTTAAATTTTTCGGGCAATTTTATGAATTCATTGCAGGCTTTTTCAGTCGTCTTCTCCAACAAGTCCAGAGGCGTATCGGAATGATTGCCTGCAAGGGTCATTTTATCCTGAAAATGGATGGTCCCGAAAATGCCGTAAAAAAGCATTCCGTCTATTTGTCGCAGATTCAAGATCAATTCAGGCAATTTTTTATATATCAGATCGAGATCGTAATTCATGGTAACATCTACCGGGTTTACATATGCTGCGGTGAAGGGGGTCATGGCTTTTATTTTTTCCTGAGTATCCGGGGCAAACAGGGGAATTTTCAAACCGTAATTATCGGCTTCGTCGGCCATGGAACTGCCGGGGCCTCCGGAATTGGTCAAAACGGCAATGTTGTTTCCCTTGGGCAACGGCTGCTGAGCCAAAGCCAGGCTCCAGTCGAAAAGGTCAGTGATGTTTCTTGCCCTTAGAATACCTGCTTGATGGAACAATCCGTCGTAAAGTTTGTTCGGGCCGGCCATGGAACCGGTATGGGAGGCGCAGGCTCTGGCACCGGCTTCGGTTCCACCGACATACATGGCGACAATAGGTTTTTGAGGTGTTATTTTTCGCGCTGTTTTCAAAAAGGCCGCCGGTTTTTTGATACCCTCGATATACAAGGCAATAGATCGGGTTTGGTCATCTTCTCCAAGATACGCAAGGCAGTCGACCATATCGATATCAGCCTGGTTGCCGACGCTGATTGCCTGGCTGATGCCCAGGCCGAGCTTTTCAAAGTAGGTCAGTGTTTGGGTGACATAGCTGCCGCTTTGGGAGATGATTCCCACATGTCCGGCCCGGTATTTGGTGGGAAACCATGTGGTATTCAGTCCGATGGGACCATTGACGATTCCCATACAGTTAGGGCCGAGAAATCGGATGTCATACTTATGGGCGACATCTATCAGCTCTTGCTGTAACCGTTTTCCTTCTCGACCGATCTCCCCATAGCCCGCTGTTATGATTATCGCATGCCGGATTCCCGCCTTCCCGCATTCCTCAAGGACGCCTGGAATGGCTTTCCCGGGTATTACGATTACTGCAAGGTCAGCTGGTTTATCCATTGATGTGATATTCCGATAGGCCGTAAGGCCCAGAACTGTTTTTTCTTTTCTGTGAATGGGATAAATTTTTCCCTTGTATCCACCTTTAACAATATTAATAAGTTGAGCGGTGCCCATTGTCTGGAGATCGTTGGAACCTCCCAGATAGACAATGGATTCCGGGTTCATAATGGTTTGTAAAGGGTTTGCCTTCATATTTTATCCCTTGTATTACGCTTCTATCTGTAAAAATGCGGTTGTTTACGTTGACATTTCCTTTTGCAGGTTTCCGGAAGTCGTAATCCTGAAAAGCGGGTAGAGTGGGTTTTTGCGATAAATGGCCAGGGTCTGCTGATGGAGCTCCCGGGAAAGTGCGGTCGAACAATCTTCAAGAATCACGGCTTTAAAATTGTGGCAGAGGGCATCCAACGCGGTAGTCAAAACACAGAAATGGGTGGCGATACCGGCTACCGCTACCAGGGTGATCTGCTGCTTGCGCAATATCTTCTCCAGACCAGTTGCAAAAAAAGCTGAAAATCGCGATTTTGGGAGCCAGAGATCTCCTTCTTGCATATCCAGATCGTCCACAACCTCAGCGCCTTCGGTACCGGCGATGGCATGGGGATGCATGTGCGAAGTAAAGATGAAATCATCCTCTTGAAAAGCGTCGGTTGAAAAGATGACCGGGAAGCCTTTTTCCCTAAATTGGGCAATCGTCCGGTTGATAGGGGGAATGATCTCCCGGGCCAGGGGGGTAATTGGATAGCCTTTATCGTCGACGAAATAGTCCTTGACCATATCTATAATAATAAGCGCCGGTTTTTCCATTTAATACTCCTTTCAAAAGTTTATTTTTATGTCGTTTTCAAACGTCATTTAAGATACAGAGGCAACCGGCCGGTCGTGATCCTGCGGATATTTTCCGCAACCACTTTAACGATTCCTCGAATGGAGAGATCCGTTGAGCCGGCAATGTGCGGTGTGGCCAGCACATTATACTTGAAAATCGGATCATTGGGATCAGGCGGTTCTTCCCAGAAGACATCCAGTCCGGCCCCGGCAATTTTTCCGGATGTCAGGGCATCCTCCAGGGCAGCGTGATTCACCAGGCCGCCCCTTGACAGGTTGATCAAGAAGGCCTCTTTTTTCATTGATGAAAAAGCGTTGTCATCGATAAGGTTTTTACTTTCGGCTGTCACCGGCAGACAGAGCACCACGTGATCAGATCTTGCCAGCAACGTTTTTAAATCTCCGGGGCCACCGACCCATTCCAGGTTCAACTCTCTTCTAGTCTTTTCGGCATCGTGTTGTTTTATGCCGATCAGCCGAACGCCGAAGGGCTGTAGCCGTTTGTTCAGCGCGCGGCCGATTCCGCCAAGGCCGATGATGCCGACGGTCTGACCGCTGAGCGCTCTCCCCTGGGGCTCTCCCATACGTTGTTCCCTCAGGCTTTTGGCCATCTGACGAACATTTCTTGAAAGACCGATGATGAAATAGATGCCCAGTTCGGCTACGGAATCAGCATTGCCCGAAATATCCGTCGGCACATTGGCAACCCATATGTTTCTCGCCCGGGCTGCTTCGATATCCACCCCTTCAAGGCCCGCACCGCACTGTTGGATCAGCCGCAACCTGTCGCTTTGCGCGAGCATGTCATCGGTTACGCGGCACATGGTGGGTATCAGCACATCAACGCCTTTCAGGATTTCCACCGTAAAGCCTCCGGTGGCTTCGCATCGGTGCTCGGGAATTTCCGACCGGAGCAACCCGAGAAATCCGCCCCATGCGTTTTCCGGCGCTGCAAACAGAATCTTCATGGAGCATTCTCCTCTTAATTGAAGATCGTCGATCATAGATTTGTTGATTTCATTTCAAGTGATCCGGATGAGGATGGGTGAGCCGTGAGAGGAACCGTCGGTTCGTTTCATCATATATCTGAGTAATCAGAGTGTCGTCTTTCTCGTAAAGCGCCATCGACGTTATCCCCTGCGCTTGCCGACCGCCTTGATCCCTGCCAGCGAAAAATCAGCGATATGATCAGCCAGGCGCTTGATCAGTTCCGGGCCAAGGCTTTGATCCAAAAGATATTCCAAGTCTTTGTGCTTGATGGTTAAAAGGGTACGGCACTGGTTGACAATGCTCAATTCGCAAAACAGTACGCTTTGATAATCCGCTTTTCGGCCTATTATCTCACGGATAATATCGTGCAACTTTCGCCTCTGGGGCGCGATCAACTCACGCCAGTCATTCTGAACCAATCCGGTAGGATTGACCAGTTCCATCAGGTAGAGACGGCTGGAATGTCCCAACCTCCCCTTCGTAGTAAAGTTTTTCATGAGGGTTAGGATATACTCCCGCAACCGTTCTTGCGGTGAGGCGCCCGCTAACTTTGAAAACGCAGGTTCTTCAAATTGTTGAAAGGCGTGACGCCAGGTCTCGGCGTAAAGGCTGGCCTTGTTTTTGAAATAATAATTCACGGCGGACACGTTGGCGCCGGCCTGTTTACAGATATCCGCCACCTTGGCATCACGGTACCCTTTTTTGGCGAACACTTCGCAGGCTGCATTCAACAGCCTCCAGCGGGTTTCTTTGCCGTCTTCTCGTTTGGTCATGGGATTATCCCTAAACGTTTAGCAGTAAACCGCTGGTAAAGGATTAACGATAACGCCAATATTATTACTGTTTGACATAATCTCTTTTATGAAATAAATGACGATTTTAAATAACGATTTAAAATAAATGATCGGATTTGTCAACAGGAGGAAAAAATACCCATGCGACGTCGCAATCAGATGGTTTTATTAACGCTACCGGCGACAGCCTTGCTATCCGTCCTATTGATAGCAAGTTGCGACCGCCGACAGCAATCCCCACCCCCCCCCTTTGTTCCCGAAGTGTCCACGGTGACGGTGCAACCCCAAAAGGTCATGCTGGACACTGAATTACCGGGACGTACATCAGCCTACCGCATGGCGGAAATCCGACCCCAGGTCAGTGGTCTTTTACAAAAACGCCTGTTTACGGAAGGTTCCGATGTCGAGGCCGGTCAGGTACTCTACCAGATCGAACCTGCTCCTTTCCAGGCCGCTCTTGACAATGCCGAGGCGAGCCTCGTCGCAACGCGTAAAGCTGCCGATCAGGCCCGGGCCGCGCTGAACGCGAGTATCGCCGACATCGCGCGGCTGCAGGTTACCCTGGAACTCGCCCGGACGAACCGTCGGCGATATGAGGAGGCATTCAAAGATAAAGTCGTCCCCGCCATCCAGCGAGACCAGGCCATGACCGAGGTCACGGTGGCCGAGTCCACGTTACGGGCCGCCGAGGCGCAGGTGGAGAGCAAACGGGAAGCGGTGGCTGTGGCTGAGGCGACCATCCAGCAAGCGGAAGCGGCGCTAGAAACGGTCAGCATCAATCTGGGATACTGCCGTGTCGCCGCACCCATCTCCGGCCATATCGGCAGATCCAATGTGACAGAGGGCGCTATCGTGATGGCGTATCAACCCGTTCCTCTGGCAACCATTCAACAGATCGACCCTATCTATGTGGATGTGCCCCAATCCACCATCGAATTGCTGCGCTTGAAGAGGCGCCTGAAGGATGGTCGTCTAAACCGGATCGGAACGGAGCAGGACAACGTCAAGCTCATCCTGGAAGACAACACGGCATACCCGCAGGAAGGAAAACTGCAGTTCAGCGATGTCACCGTGGACCCGACGACCGGATCCGTCATTTTGCGGGTTGTTTTTCCCAATCCGGAAGGCGTGCTCCTGCCGGGCATGTTCGTCCAGGCGGTAATTAAAGAAGGTCTCGATGAACAGGCGATCCTTATTCCTCAGCAGGGTGTGTCCCGTGATCACAAGGGCAATCCCTTTGCCTTGATCGTGGATGTTGAAAGCAAGGTCGAGCTGCGCATGCTCACCCTTGACCGGGCCATCGGTGACCAGTGGCTCATCTCGGCAGGCCTTGCTCCAGGTGATCGTGTGATCGTCGAGGGACTGAAAAGGCTACGGCCCGGTGCAACCGTGAAGGCTGTCCTTTTCAAAGCGAGGGGGATTGCACCTGCAAACGCGGCCCAGCCGACTGCTGAATCGAATTAACGGAGGCGTGTGATGCTATCAAAATTTTTTCTGGACCGACCGGTCTTCGCCTGGGTCATCGCCATCATCATGATGACGGGGGGGCTGCTGGCGATCTACAATCTGCCCATATCGCAGTATCCGCCCATCGCCCCGCCGTCCATCGCCATCGATTCCTTTTTTCCCGGAGCCTCGGGCGAGACCGTTGAAAACACCGTCACCCAGATTATCGAGCAGAAGATGACCGGTCTGGATGCGATGATCTACCTCTCCGGGACCAGTTCTTCATCCGGTGCGTCCCGCATCGAGCTGACCTTTGCCCCTGGGACCGATCCGGATCTCGCCTGGTCCAAAGTGCAGAACAAGCTTCAGCTCGCCATGGCCAGCCTGCCCGATGTGGTGCAGCGCTCCGGTGTCAAGGTCAGCAAGTCCACCCGAAACTACCTGATCATCGTGGGGCTGATCTCGGAAGACGGCAGCATGAGCGGCGAAGACCTGCGGGATTATGCCCAGTCTAACCTGGAGAAAATCCTTTCGCGGGTTCCTGGTGTCGGCGAAGTCGAAAATTTCGGCACCCAGTATGCCATGCGGGTCTGGGTCAATCCGGACAAGCTAACCAATTACCACCTGACCATGGAAGATGTCATCATGGCCCTGCGGGCCTACAACGTCGAAGTTTCCGCCGGTCAGTTTGGCGGGATGCCGGCCAATAAAGGCCAGCGTCTGAATGCCGCCATCATCGTTCAGCATCTGCTCCACACCCCGGAGGAGTTTGCCGCCATCCCCATCCGGACCAATCCGGACGGTTCCGTGGTCCGCATCGAGGATATCGGGCGGACGGAATTAGGGGCCGAGCGTTACGATGCCATCGGCAATTTCAACGGCAAACCCGCTGCCGCCATGGCCATCCGACAGGCCGCCGGGGCCAATGCGCTGCATACGGCCAATGCCGTCAAACAAAAACTGGAAGAGATGAGCCGCTACTTCCCCCCCGGCATGAAGGTGATTTATCCCTATGACACCACCCCCTTTACCCAGGTGGCCATCGAAGAGGTGGTCAAGACCCTGTTTGAGGCGGTTTTTCTGGTCTTTGTGATCATGTATCTTTTCATGGGGACCTTCCGGGCCACCTTAATCCCCACCATCGCGGTGCCGGTGGTGCTGCTGGGAACCTTTGCGGTCCTTGGGTTTTTCGGGTTTTCCATCAACATGCTGACCATGTTCGCCATGGTGCTGGCCATCGGCCTGTTGGTGGATGACGCCATCGTGGTGGTGGAGAACGTGGAGCGGATCATGAGCGAGGAGGGGCTCCCGGCCAAGGAGGCCACGGCCAAGTCCATGGATCAGATCACCAGCGCCCTGATCGGCATCGGGCTGGTGCTCTCGGCGGTGTTCGGACCCATGGCCTTTTTTCCCGGTTCAACCGGGGTCATCTACCGCCAGTTTTCCGTAACCGTCATCACTTCCATGCTGCTGTCGGTTCTCGTGGCCCTGATTCTGACCCCGGTACTCTGCGCGTCGTTCCTCAAACCGGTGCCCAAGGGGCATGAACCGGCAGACAATGCGGTTTTTTTTCTGCGCCCCTTTTTCAGGTGGTTTGACCGCGTCTTTTTTCGCACCAGAGACCTGTATGTCAAACTGGTCGGCCGTGTTCTGGTCAAAAAACTGCGCTACCTGTTTCTGTTTCTGTTGATTGCCGGCGCCATGGGGTATCTGTACCAGCGCATGCCCACCGCCTATCTCCCGGACGAAGACCAGGGAGTGCTGTATATCCAGGCCATGCTCCCATCGGGTTCGACCCTGGAGCAGACCCAGAAGGTCCTGGCGCAGGTCAAGGACCATTTTCTGGTGAAGGAGAAGGACGGGGTGGACTCCTTCCTGTCGGTTGCAGGTATTAGCTTTGGCGGCGGTGGACAGAATATGGGCCTGGGATTTGTCAAACTCAAGGACTGGAAGCTGCGTCAGCGGCCGGACCTGAAGGTCAAGGCCATTGCCGGCAGGGCCATGGGAGCCTTCTCAAAAATAAAAGGCGCCATGGTGTTTGCCTTTCCGCCGCCGGCGGTCATTGAACTGGGCCAAGCTACCGGGTTTGATTTTCAGCTGCAGGACCGTGGCGGCCTGGGCCACGCAAAATTGATGGCGGCCCGCAACCAGCTCCTCGGCATGGCGGCACAGGATCCGAGATTGATCAGGGTTCGGCCCAACGGCATGGAAGACGTGCCAGAATACCGGATTGATGTGGATTGGGACAAGGCCGGCGCCCTTGGGGTTCCCATCAGTTCCATTCATAACACCATCGCGGCGGCCTTCGGCAGCGCCTATGTTAACGACTTTATCCAGGCCGGACGGGTCAAACGGGTCTTTGTCCAGGCGGACGCCCCTTATCGCATGCTGCCGAACGATCTGAAAAAACTCTATGTTCGTAACAGCATGGGCAAGATGGTCCCTTTCTCTTCCGTTGCATCGGGGCGGTGGACCCAGGGTTCTCCCAAGCTGGAACGATTCAACGCCTTTCCGGCCATCAGCATCTGGGGTGAGCCGGCGCCGGGAAAAAGTTCCGGCGAGGCGATGCAGGCCATGGAAGAGATCGTATCGAAGCTGCCCCAGGGGATCGGCTTTGACTGGACCGGGCTTTCCTACCAGGAACGGATGGCCGGCTCCCAGGCGCCCTTGCTGTACGCATTTTCCATTTTCGTGGTCTTCCTGTGCCTGGCGGCATTGTACGAGAGCTGGCCCATCCCCATCGCGATCCTGCTGACCCTGCCCCTGGGGGTCATCGGCGGGGTTGTCGCTTCGAGCATGCGGGGGCTGCCCAATGATGTCTATTTCCAGATCGGGATGCTGACCACCCTGGGGCTGACCACCAAGAACGCCATCCTGATCGTTCAGTTCGCCAGGGCCAGGGTCGATGAGGGGGTTGGACTGGTTGAGGCAACTTTGGAGGCAGCCAAATTGAGGCTTCGCCCCATCATCATGACCTCACTGGCCTTCGGATTCGGCGTTCTGCCGCTGGCTCTTGCCAGCGGGGCCGGGTCAGGGGCACAAAGGGCCATCGGCACCGGCGTACTGGGAGGGATGGTGACCTCCACCCTTCTGGTGATTCTGTTCGCGCCGCTTTTTTATGTGATAATCTATAAAGCATTGGGAAAACACAGAAAACGAGTAACCATGAAGCACGTTGCTGAAAGTACGTCAGGGGGGCAATCACATGAATAGGCGGTTATTGATTCTATTGGCCGGCATCAGCCTCTTTCTGGGCGCCTGCTCCCTGGCTCCGAAATACCAACAGCCCCGGGCGCCGATACCGGCGCAGTGGCCTCAGGGCGAAGCCTACAAAGACACACCGGCCATATCCGGAACACCGACAGTCCAATCGTTGAAATGGCAGGAATTTTTCACCGATGAAAAGCTTCAAGAGATTATTGAGACCGCCTTGAGCAACAACCGCGACCTGCGGCTGGCCGCCTTGAATGTGGAAAGGGCGCGCGCCCTGTACGGTATTCAACGGGCGGAACTGTTTCCTGCGGTCAATGCGGTGGGGGCGGGGGGCAAACAACGTCGGTCCGCCGATCTTATCGGCCCCGGGGATTCGAGGACAATTGAACAATACAGTGTCGGTCTGGGTGTCGCTTCCTGGGAGATCGATTTTTTCGGCCGGATCCGCAGTCTGAAAGATCAGGCACTGGAAGCGTACCTGGCCACAGAGCAGGCTCGTCGCAGCGCACAGATCGCACTGATGGCCGAGGTCGCCAGGGCCTATCTGACCCTTGCCGCGGACAGGGAAAACCTCAAGCTGGCCCGATCCACCCTTGAGACCCAGCAGGAATCCTATGATCTCATCCGGAAGAGTTATCAAATTGGGCTCGCGACGGAAATTGATCTGCGTCGTTCGCAAACCCAGGTGGAGGCGGCGCGAAGAGATGTCCCCCGCTATACGCAACTGACGGCACAGGACCTGAACGCCCTGAACCTATTGGCCGGCGCTCCGGTGCCCGAAGATCTCCTGCCGGTAAACTTGGGCGGCGTTATGCCGCCCAAAGAAATTTCTCCCGGGCTGTCCTCCGAGGCGCTTTTGAACCGGCCTGATATTGTAGCGGCGGAACACCGGCTCAAGGGGTCCTATGCCTTTATCGGAGCGGCCCGGGCCGCTTTCTTCCCCCGCATTGCTTTAACTACCTCGCTGGGAACCGCAAGCGATGAGCTATCCGGGCTGTTCAGCTCGGGCTCGGGGACCTGGAACTTTGCGCCGCGGATTGTCATGCCGATTTTTGACGCCCGCACCTGGGCCGCGCTGCGGGTCAGCGAAGCCGATCAAAAAATTATCCTGACCGAGTATGAGAAAGCCATCCAGACGGCTTTCCGGGAAGTGACCGATGCCCTTGCCGTGCAGGGCACCATCAACCAGCAGGTGTCGGCGCAACAATCTCTCGTGGGTGCGGCCGCAGAAACCTATCGCCTCTCAAATAAACGTTACACAATAGGAATTGATCATTATCTTAGCGTGTTAGATGCACATCGATCGCTCTATTTCCAGGAGCAGGTCCTGATCTCGCTACGCCTTGCCAGGCTTGCCAACCAGGTGAGGCTCTACGCGGTATTGGGCGGTGGGACTGAGTAAAGATAACGAGCAGTCCTCAGGCAAACAGCCAATTTTTCTCGACGAAGGTAAAAATATCGGCCATGACCGTCGTCCCCCGTAGACAACTCTATCTGACGGCCCTTTTCATCCTTCTTGTCGTGCTGTTGCTGCTGGTCTTTATCAGCGTTTCCACTTACCGGAACCTGAATCGTGAAAGAAACGCCGCCATGGAAACGGTCCACCGCCAGGCTCTGACCCTGATTAATGCACTGGAAGCCGGGGCCCGGGCCGGCATGATGATGCAGATGGCCGGCAAGGATGCCATCGGGAATCTGGTCCACAAAATCGGCAGGTCCGACGACGTCAATTACCTTTGCCTGGTGAATGCGGTTGGTGAGGTGGTGCACCACTCCATCCCCTCCATAGAGGGCACCCGGGCCCTGTGGTGACCTGAATTGGTCCGGGCGGATAATGTCCGCACCCGGGTGCGTCGGCTGGCTGACGGCACCCGGGTTTACTAGGTGGCCAAGCCCTTTATGCCCATGGGCATCCATTTGGATCCCGGCGGGTCATCGGCAGGAGATCAGGGATCCACACGCCCGGCCCATATTCATTCCCGCGCCACCGTCTATTTGGGAATGACCATGGCGGTCTATGAAGCCGCCCGGCAGTCGGACCTTCATCACGCCATGATCATGGGGGGCATCGTCCTGGCGTTGGGTGGCGGCGGGATCTATTTTTTTATCGTGCTCCGAAGCTACTATCTGCTCAACCGGACCCTCCAGGAAACCCGGGACTATACCCGGCAGGTCATCGCCAGCATGGTCCACGGCGTGTTGAGTATCGACACCGGCGGCAGGGTGGTTTCCTGTAACCGGCAGGCATTGTTTCTGCTGAGCATGCCGGCAACGACCATCGACCCGATCGACCTGAAAACGGTCTTCGATTTTCAGGAAACCGGCATCGCGCAGACGATCGACCAAGGGGTCCCGGTAATGAACCGGGAGATCCGGTATCACCGGGACCAAGATGACTGGCTTCCGCTGCTGTTGACTGTGACGCCCATTCAGGATGAAGCGGGAAACCGCAACGGTGCGGTGGTGGTGCTCAGGGATTTGAGCGAGATCAAACGGCTGGAAGCGCAGGTGCGGCGCACCGAAAGACTGGCGGCGGTCGGCCGGCCTGGCGCCGGGGTGGCCCACGAAATCCGAAACCCGCTCAGTTCCATCCGTGGGTTTGCCTACCTTCTCGGGCGGGACCACGGGAAGGAAACCCCCCAACGGGAATATGCCGATGTCATGGTGCGTGAGATCGACCGGATCAACCATGTCGTGACGGATCTGCTCGATTTTTCCCGGCCGATGGTACTGGAGCCGGAAGCCACGATGCTTTCCGATCTCGTCGATCATGTGGTCTCCCTGGTATCCGCCGATACAAAAACCCATGGCATCGATATCCACGTTGATTGCCCAACCGGGATGCCGCCCGTGTCGCTGGATCCAAACCAGATTACCCAGGCCTTGCTCAACCTGATGCTCAATGCCATCAACGCCGTGGAAACCGGAGGCGCTGTTCGGATCCGGACTTCGGTCCTCCATGAAGGGGAAGGGGTGGAAGTCCAGGTGGAGGACAACGGCCATGGAATTGACCCGGAAGTTCAGGAAAAAATTTTCGAACCCTTCTACACCACCCGGGAGCGGGGAACCGGCCTGGGACTGGCCATGGTGCGAAAAATCGCTGAAAATCATGACGGTGGAGTCGGTGTGGAGAGCCCGCCGCCGGGAAAACGAGGCGGCACCCGATTCACCCTCTTCCTGCGGAATATGCAGACACGAGCGATCCCATGACGGCAAAGATACTCGTAGTAGACGACGACTCCTCCCACCGAACCATGCTGAAGGCCGTCCTGTCGGCCGAGGGCTACCAGGTGCAGGAGGCCGACGACGGCGACACGGCCTGCCGGGCGGTGGAAAAATATCTCTTCGATCTGGTGCTCATGGACCTGCGCATGAAGCGCATGGACGGCGATGCGGCCCAGAAAAAGATTGCCGTCATCAGCCCCGGCACCCCGGTGGTCATCATGACCGCCTACGGATCGGTGCGCTCGGCCGTCGAAGCCCTGAAAGGCGGCGCCCACGACTACCTCACCAAACCCATCGATGTCGACGAGCTGAGAATTTTGGTCACCAAGACCCTGCATCACCGCATGCTGGAAGAAGAAAACCTCAACCTCAAGGAGCGACTGGACGCGCGCTTCGATTTCGGGGAGATCATCGGCCGGAGTCCCTCCATGCGGGAACTCTTCGAGACCCTGGCACTGGTGGCCCCGTCGGAGGCCACGGTTTAGATTCAGGGCGCTAGCGGCACCGGAAAAGAGCTGGTGGCCAACGCCATTCACCACAACAGCCTCCGCAAGGACCGTCCCTTCGTGAAGGTCAACTGCGCCGCCCTGCCCGAAACGCTGCTGGAGAACGAGCTTTTCGGACATGAAAAAGGCGCCTTTACCGGTGCAAGCGGGCCGAAAAAAGGGTGGTTCCGGCTGGCGGACCGGGGCACCCTCTTTTTGGATGAAATCGCGGAAATGACCCCGGCCACCCAAGCCAAGATCCTGCGCGTCCTCCAGGAAAGGGAGTTCGAACCGGTGGGCGGCACCCGGACCATCCACGTCGACGTGCGGATCATCTCGGCCACCAACCGCAACCTGGAAGCGGAGATCGCCGCCGGCCGATTCCGGGAGGATCTTTACTACCGGCTCAATGTGGTCATGGTCAAGGTGCCTCTCCTGAGAAACCGCTCAGCCGATATACCACTGCTGGCCGATTATTTTCTCGACCGGTATGCCAAAAAGAACCACCGCCGCCTCAAAGGCTTCCGCCCCCGGGCCATGGATCTTCTGTTGCGGCATGCCTGGCCGGGTAACATCCGGGAACTGGAAAACGTCATCGAGCGGGCGGTGATCATGGATAGGGGTGATACGGTGGGCCCGGAACATTTGCCCACCGCCCTCCTGGATCATGATGCCAATCAACCGGCCAAGGCACCGGTGCTGGCGTCGGGTCGATCACTGAAGGAGGTGGAGAAGGAGATGATCCTGAAAACCCTCGAGGAGATGGGCGGCAACCGGACACGGACGGCCGAGGTGTTGGGCATCAGCCGCCGGACCCTGCAGCTGAAGCTCAAAGATTACGGCATCAACTGATCTACCTGCAACAGCCGGCATATCATCGACGCTCGACCTTCCCATCCCAGCAAAATCTCTCCCATCCACAGACTGTTGATCGGATGGCTGGTGGTGGCGGTCAGTGTAAACGCGATGCGTATTTCCAATATCGGACCGTGGGTAATCAATCCCCCTTCCGGTCCCTTAAAAACGCATCCAGGGCTTCGATCACCACGCCGGTGACCGTGCTTCCGTTTTCCTTGGCGTATTTTTCAGCACGTTCGGCCAACCGACAGGGTAAGTGAATCAGGATCTGTTCGGTGCCGTCGTGGCGGGAGAGCGGTTTGGGCCGGTCTTTCATGAGGCTCCTTTCGGGGTGATTCAGATTGATTTTTTAGGCCGATGAATTCCGGAAAGCCTCATCGGATCTCAAAGAAAAGGCGTCGCAGCACCTTTCCGCCGGCCGAGGTGATGTCGACTCGCCATTCGCCCCGATAACGATTATTTGAAATGCTCTGGAAACTCCATGTCCGCCAGTGGGTGGACCGCACATCCAGGGTGACATCACTGATTTTATTGCCTTTAAAATAGTAGATATGCCGAATCTGGGATGGAATCTGCTTGGCGCCAATTTGGTTCCACACGTAAACCCGTCGGACGGAAGCGGTAAAAGAGGTGCCGATACCGACCGGCATCCGGTCTTTTATTGTTAAACAGATACCGGCCCTCAACACCTTTAGATTTGAACCGGTGGTTGCCGATTCAGACTTGCTCGCCGATTCAGACTTGGTCGATGATTCAGACTTGGTCGATGATGAGGATGGCAGCTGTTGATCCGCAGGCCGGCTGAGAGGAGCAAAAAGTTCCTTTTTATGGGTTGGTTCTACCCGTTCATTGGAAGTTACGGATGCATCATTGGATCTTGATTCAAAGCGCTTTTTTCCGGCAGCCACGGCAGGGAGGGGGGGAGGCGCCTTATCTTTCAGAGTATGCATTTCGGCAACGATCGGTGGATTTTCTTGGTAGATAAACAGATGATAAAATCCGAAACCGGCCAGCACCAGAATACCGGCGCCAAATAGCGCAACACAAAAAACCAGCCAGGTTCGCCGATCGGTTAACCGGCAATGGGTAACCACAGCCAAAGCGGTTTTCTTGAAGATCGGAACGATGGCTTTGAAAGCATCGCGCTTTTTTTGTATCGACGGACCGATCGCTTTGATCGAGGCGCTCGCTCTCTTTACCGAAGGGCCCCTTAACAGTGATGAGAAGGCAAGCGCTTTTCGTTTTGAGCTGATTGCGATTAGCGATGAAGGAATCCTTTTGAATGGAATGAAGAACTTTTTCAGTGGCGGGGTTGTCGCCTTCAATGATGCGCTTTTGGCCTTTAGGTTGGATGAAACGGCATTGAATGAAGATCTGATTTTTCCAACCAGGGAAACGGTGGGTTGCTTCCGCACCTCCCTTTTGGGCTTCTTGGATGGGTCGTCCCTGCCGATATGCTTCGAAAATTCGGTTTGAATTTTTTCGGTTTGATTCCGCTTTTCATTCAGGGAATCGTACAATTTGAGGGCTTCATCGACGTTGCCCCCAATTAATCTGGAATAAGAGGAGATATACCCTCTGATATAAGGACCTTGCGGAAGTTTCTCAAACTCATCTTTTTCAATGTAATCCAGATAAAATTCTGAAATCTTGGTCAATCGGGAAACTTCACTCAAACTGATATCCTTGGCTTCTCTCTCTTTTTTAAGGTAAATTCCAACTGTTTCCATCGTACCGTCCCCAAGAGATACCGCCTCTTCCATTTCAATTATTCCTACTGATTGTCCTTTGTAACCGGCTTGGCCTATGGTTGTGCGGGATGATCATCTGCGAGGAAGAGAAACAAAGAACAATTGACCACGCCGAACCATGGTCAATGCTTTTCTCGGAAAGCATGCGTGGTATCGTTTGCCGAGGTGACTAAGGATGGTGAACTTTATAAAGTGAATATAACTACTTGCCTTTTCGTCCGGCTTCCGTTTTGCCTGATTGTTAATCAAACCGGCGAACGCAAATCCTGCGCAATCAAGTTCACTTTATTTCGTCCCCGATCCTAAGTGGCCAAGAACGGCAGTGTCATTCCGTATTGCCAAATAAGTAACAAATTAAATTAATTTGGACAACCGTGAAATTAAATAATGTCGCTGCGGAACGGATCGCCGATTATCAGGGTTCCGGCTACCAGGCATTCCAACCCGAAGGGCAGATATCCTCCGTACCCGAGGATGGGCATTTCGAACAGGTGAAGGCGCTGGACGTAAGGAATGCTGTAGGTCCAGCGGGCAAGGCTGAAGAAATTCCACGTCTCCCAGAAGCAACCACAGATGAGTGCCGCCAGCGCCGGCACCACCACGGGGCGCCAGTCGCCTTTCTTCAACGGATAGAGCAGGGTGGGGCGGTCGGCCAGTCGTTGGATGGAGAGGATGATCATCAAGGGCGATACCCACAGCAGGGCAAAGAGCTGATCGGGGAAGATGCCGATCAGGGCCAGTCCGCTGCATGCGGCCAACAGGAAGATTGTGGGAATCCACCGGGAGGATGGCAGGTGGATGGGGCGGCAGTGGGCCAGGCCTCGTCCCAGGGTCGGAAAGGTCAATAGCAGTTCGATCATGCTGAGCACGCCGGGAAGCACCGTGGCAAATGCCAGGCTGGAGAAGTAGCTGTATTCGGCCGGTCCCATGCCCTCGATGCCGGTGTAATACCAGTTCTGAACGAAGCGGTTGAGGTACTCGAAAATCCACCAGAACCCGACGCTGGCCGGAAAGAGCAACATAAATCGAAGCGGTCGGCGTAGGATCAGGCAACTGCCGCAACGTTTGACGGAGAGGGCGTTGACGGCCAGGATGAAGCCCGCCCAGATGGGCAGAAAGGTGTGGGGCTGGAAGTGCCGGAACCAGGTGAACCGCTGCCAGGCCAGGAGCCAGATGATCAGGCACAGGGTGATTCCGACCCATCCCCACCAGGGGAAGGCCCTGTTTCTGTAATCATGGGGTTCGGCCGCTTCCGGTTTGTTTTTTTTCCCGCAACGAACCGCCCACATCAGATTGCCGATCAGCAGTAGATCGGCTGTCGCAAAAAAGGCAAACCAAGGCCACGAGAAGCCGGCGTGCCGGACATGGCGGGTAGTCGGCGGCATTTCCAGATAGGGCATCGCATCCCGGCCGGAAACAATGATGCCGAGCAGCGGCAAGCCGGCCAACAAGAGGCCGAAGATGATCCAGAGGGTGTTGGGGCTATCCCGTAAACGAGCATTCATATTACTGGATCCAGGAAATAACCACGGTTCCCAATACAAGGGCAATGATGCCTATCAATCGGTAGCCCTGATCCGAAAGCGCGTCCAGCCAGTTCTTGCTGAGCTCAAAAAGGCCGCCGGGGTTCAGATAGATCAGCGCGCCTTTGATGATTCCCAGGACGCCGATCAAACCGATCAACACGCCGTGGCTGGTTGACGATGCGGCAATGAGCAGCAGCAGGCCGAAAACGGCGGGGATGATGGCCAGAATCATGCGATCCAACCGGACTAACAGCCCCTTAAAAAAAGCCTTGTAATCCTCGGTGTAAAGGATGGCGATGGTACCTGCCGCGATCCACAGAAATCCCAAAAGATAAACAATATACCTCATCCTTTTCCTCCTTATCCCTAGAACAGGATCCCAACATACCCCACAAAACTATCCCCCGGGCTTTTATCGTAGCTGGTGGCATAAACCAACACTTCGGCTTTTTGGGCTCCTCGTGCTTTTCCCGTGGCAATGGCCGCCGCCGCCGCCCCACAGCAGCAGGCATTGTCATTGGCCAGTCCTTCTTGCATAACGGCTTCCGGGTCCATTCGGATCATGGCATCGATGACCTGCCGGTCGTTTTGGTCGCGCACCCAATCCACGGCCTTGGACCCGACACCCTTAGCGGTGAATCCATAGTTGGGGCCGTAGTGGGTCAGGTCCGTGGACCCGACCACCACGATCTTCAGATTTAGGTCCTGGGCAATCTCCACCACCGACCGTGCTACCGATAGGGTCTCGGTGGCGGGCGGCACGCCCATGGCAACCACCCGGGCATCCTTGAAGAAGTAGCGGATGAAGGGCATCTGAAGTTCAATGGTGTTGTCCGGGTGGAACCGGGTGGGGGTTTCCAATTCGAAAGCATACCGGCTGGTCAACGCTTCGGCCAGGGCCGTATCTACCGAAATGGGACCAAAAGGGGTCTCCCATCGGCCTTCGGGCATCATATATCGCGGTGAACCGCTGTGCAGGTGCATGCCGAAGATCACCACCACATCGGGCGATGCGGACTGGGACAGCCGATGGATTACATTGCAGGCGATGCTGCCTGAAAAATACCAGCCGGCGTGGGGAACGATGCCACCCTCCGGATTTTCCACGGCAACGGTTTGGTTTTTTCCTTCAGCGAGAAACTGAAGAATCTGGTCTTCGCAGGCCTGTCGGTCCGAAGGATACCAGCTTCCCGAAAAGACGGATTTTCTTAGATTCATGATGTCGGCCACTAATATGGGATGAAACGTAACGCAGGTATCGGGCGTTTCACGAAACCGCCACCATGAAGATTCTGTCACAGAAAAAGGACAGGGTCACGACTTTTTTTTTGGAAGATCGTGCTTATCGTATTTTGAGAGATGTCGACCGTTACCTTGTTCGCCATGCGATGTGACGCGACCCTATTCAACCTGGAGGATACCATGTGGGATTATACGGAAAAAACGAAGGAGCATTTTCTCAACCCGCGGAATGTCGGGTTCATCGACGATTTCGACGGAATCGGAGAGGTCGGCTCCCTGGCTTGTGGTGATGCGCTCAAACTAACCTTCAAGCTGGGTGAAGACCGGCGGATTGCCGACGCCAAGTTCCAGACTTTCGGCTGTGCCAGCGCCATCGCCTCCTCCTCTGCACTGACGGAGATAATCAAAGGCATGACCGTGGAAGAGGCAGCCATGGTCACCAACGATGACATTGCGGATTTTCTGGGTGGCCTTCCCAAAGAGAAGATGCACTGCTCGGTGATGGGTCGGGACGCCATGGAAAAGGCCATCGCCTACTATCGCGGGGAAGCCGAGAAGAAGATCGAGGGCGAGATCGTCTGCGAGTGCTTCGGCGTGAGCGATCTGCAGATCGAACGGGCCGTGAAGGAAAACGGCCTGACCACCATCGATGCCGTCACCGACTACGTCAAGGCCGGCGGCGCTTGCGGCAATTGCCACGACAAGATCCAGTTCATCATCGATACGGTTCTGGGCAACGCTCCCCGGGCCGCCAAAAAACCCGAAGCCCTGACCAACATTCAGAAGATCAAGATGATCGACGCCACCCTGGAGCGCGAGATCAAGCCGGCGCTGAAGCAGGACGGCGGGGATATCGAGCTGGTGGACGTGGACGGCAACCGGGTGCTGGTCAAACTTCGCGGTACTTGTGCGTCGTGCAGCAAATCCCAGATTACCCTGAAACATTACGTAGAGACCAAACTCAAGGATCTGGTTTCCCAGGATCTGGTTGTTGAGGAGGTATAGCGGATGAAAACCATCTATATGGACAACAATGCCACCACCCGTGTTGCACCCGAGGTGGTGGAGGAGATGCTGCCCTTTTTTTCCGACCTTTACGGCAATCCGTCCAGCATGCACGCTTTCGGCGGCAACGTGGGGGCCACGCTCAAGACGGCCCGTGAACGTGTGGCTACCCTTCTGGGGGCCCTGCCCGAAGAGATTCTGTTTACCAGCTGCGGTACCGAAAGCGACAGCACGGCCATCCACGCCGCCATCCGGGCCAATCCGGATAAACGGCACATCATCACCACCCGGGTGGAGCATCCGGCGGTGAAAAGCCTGGGCGAACACCTGGCCCAAAACGGGTACCGGGTCACCTTCGTACCTGTGGACCGGCGGGGGCGTCTCGACTTGGATTTTCTATATAGGAACCTGTCCGACGACACGGCTGTCGTCAGCGTCATGTGGGCCAACAATGAAACCGGAACGATTTTCCCCGTGGAAGAGATCGCGCGCAAGGTCAAGGACCGGGGCATCGTCTTTCACTCCGACGCGGTCCAGGCCGTGGGCAAGATTCCCATCAACATGGCCGATTCGGCCATCGACATGCTGTCGCTTTCCGGCCACAAACTGCACGCCCCCAAGGGCATCGGCGTACTCTACCTGCGCAAGGGCACCCGGTTCGCTCCCTTTCTCGTGGGTGGGCATCAGGAGGCCGGACGCCGGGCCGGCACCGAGAATACCGCCTCCATCATCGGCATGGGCCGTGCCGCGCAACTGGCCATGGCATGGTTGCGAGACGAGAACACCCGGGTGCGGGCGTTGCGCGACAAGCTGGAAACCGAACTGCTCAAGCGCGTGCCCAACGCAATGATCAACGGGGATCCGGACAACCGGTTGCCAAACACCACCAGCATCGCTTTTGAATTCATTGAGGGTGAGGGTATCCTGTTGCTGATGGATCAGTACGGCATCTGCGCCTCATCCGGTTCCGCCTGTACCTCCGGCTCCCTGGAACCATCCCATGTGCTACGGGCCATGGGCGTTCCCTTCACCGCCGCCCACGGTTCCATCCGCTACAGCCTGAGCATTTACAATACCGAAGAAGAGATTGATTTCGTCATCGACAAGATGCCGTCGATCATCGAGCGCTTGCGCCGGATGTCGCCGTTCTGGCAGGGGAATCAGAGCGCCTGAGAAACGTGGTCGCATCAGAATTCCACTCACCCGATCTTGACCGGACGTTAAAACTGAAAGCGCGGTGTTTACCGATTGAATCGGGGATCACCGCGCTTTTGTTTTTTGAGGATAGTGATGTGGTCAGCTTCAATTCAGCGGGACCGGGAAGGCCGTATTTTTTTAAAGTTCTGCGGCAATTGGCCGATCTGCTTTTTGTTGAATTGTCAGGTTGACATTTTCCGGTCCCTTAGGGTTCGCGAAAAAATAACTTCGTAGAATTGGCGCTCAGATTTGGT
>DEIP01000052.1 GCA_002352605.1 Desulfobacteraceae bacterium UBA2771
CCGGCGTCACGGGGAGCCGCTGGCTGGGTGTGGGCATCCTTCGGCGCAATGGGCGAAAGACCGGGTGGCGTGCCCGCTTCATGAGCGACACCTGCGTTCCGTATCCCCGTGGGGTCCAGATTTTGACCATCGAAAAGATCCTCGACGCGCCGGGTTCGGGCAGCATATCGCGCAACCGGTGGGCGATCCGGTGCATCGACGATAAGCGCCAGCATTTGACCATGGGCGGATAATTCCGATTCATGGCCTCCATTCTGAGATCCGAGGAGACCTTCGCCGTCTCCCTCCGGCAGGGCATTTTCATTGATCAGCTTTTGAACCGATTTCAGAAAAGAACCGTGGGCATCATCGAAAGGGACAAATGCACCGTTTCTCTCTTGGGGTCCGTGAAAGCAGTTGCCGTTGCCGCCAAGTGCGGCGGCGGACCCGGAGATGTCCTGCATAAAGCTGCTAAAAAGTATCATTCAACATCTCCACGATGTTCAATGGCGTTCCTGACAAACTGATTGACCGCGATTTCATCGATGAATTTCATCTCCCTTTTCAACACCATCTGCCGGTAGTGATCGAGCCCCTGGGCCTTGAGTTTATCCAGGATCTTCCGTCTTTTCATCGCCTCGAGCATCTCATCCTGCTTTTCGGATTCCCGTTTTTTTATCTCATCAATCACTGTCTTCTGTTTGGTAATGCGTTCAATGAGTCGCTTGAGATAAACATGATAAGCAACCACCTGATCACTGGAAAGCCCTGTGGTTTGTTCTCTTTTCAACGCTGCGGTCGTATTCATCTCTCTCCCTTTCAGCGATTGCAGTTTCTGTTGAGCGGCGATTAGCTGATTTCGAATTTCGGCAAGTTGCTTTTTATGGTTGTCTTCGAGAAACTGCCGATGATCGAGAACCCCTTGCAGTTTGAAAGTGTACATCGTTATCCTGCTACCTGTGCATGCATCTGTGATTGTGGCACGTGTGGTTTGCCCGACTTGTTTTTACAGCAACCCTTATGCCAACCTTTAGACATTCCATATGAATTTGTTTTTATAGGGAATGCTATCAGATGGCGCGTAAAATCCATTTTTTCCCCAAACATGAATCGGCAACAATTACCGACACGGGACATTTTTTCCCTCCATCGATTTCATTGCATCGATACTCTCCTCAAAGGTCATCTTTTCGTGGATGCCCTGTCGAAGAAAGCGATTGATGGGATCAATCATCTGGATGGCACGGTCGATTTTGGGATTGCTGCCGGTCGCATAAGCGCCGATATTAATGAGGTCTTCGGCCTTTCGATAGGTGGCCAACACCTCTTTGATCCGACCGGCATGATGTTTGTGATCAAGGTCGGTGATATCTTCCATGACCCGGCTGATGCTTCTTAAAATATCGATGGCCGGATAGTGATTCTGATCGGCCAGGTTCCGGGTGAGCACAATATGACCGTCGAGGATCGAACGTGCCGCATCGGCGATGGGTTCGTTCATATCATCGCCTTCCACCAATACGGTGTAAAGACCGGTAATGGTCCCCCGATGCGACGAGGTGCCGGCCCGCTCAAGCAATTTGGGCAGCATTGAGAATACCGAAGGTGTATAGCCTTTGGTGGTGGGTGGTTCACCCAAAGAGAGCCCGATCTCCCGTTGGGCCATGGCCAGGCGGGTTATCGAATCCATCATCAGGTTGACGTGCTTGCCCTGGTCCCTGAAGTACTCGGCAATGGTGGTAGCGATAAATCCCCCACGCAGGCGCACCAATGGCAGATGATCTGAAGTGGCCACAACGACGACGGATTTTTTTAGTCCTTCCTCCCCAAGATCCTTCTGGATGAACTCGTTGAGTTCCCTGCCCCGCTCACCGATCAGGGCAATCACATTCACCTCGGCGGAAGTATGCCTGGCGATCATTCCCAGCAAGACACTTTTGCCGACACCGGAACCGGCAAAAATGCCCATCCGCTGGCCGCAACCCACCGTCAACAAGCCATTGATGGCACGGATGCCTAAATCCAATGGCTGTTTAATGCGGTTTCTGAGCAGGGGATTCACCGGATTGGCGTATATGGGATACGCATCATCAACCACAATCGGTCCTTTTCCGTCGATGGGGTTGCCCAGCCCGTCAATCACCCTGCCAAGCAGCGCCGGTCCTACCCCCACATGCGCCTTATCTTTGCGCGCCACGACCTTGCACCCGGGGCCAAGACTTCGAATATCTTCCAATGGCATCAGCAAGACCGATTCTTCTTTAAATCCCAGGACCTCAGCGCTGACCGTGGCGTTTCCGCCGGCGGTGGTGATATCGCACACACATCCAATCTGGGATGCCGGTCCGCTGGCTTCGATAACCAGGCCGACGACCTTTTGCACGCGTCCGTTGGCCCGAATGGGTACTACGGCCTCCACAATTTCGTGGTATTTGGCGACGGAAAATGGAAGGAGCATGATATCGGTCTCAGTGTTGAACGGGGTGTTTGGGGAGTTGGGCGGTCAGCAGTTCTTCAATGACCTTGATCTGCTGATCGATCCTGGCATCCACATCCCCGAGTCGGGTTTCGACGATGCAACCACCCTGTTGGATGGACGCATCCGCTTCAATACAAAACGCAGCGCCAACGTCATCGTTCGGGAGCAAGTCATTTTGGAACACCCTGACCGAATCGATATCTTTGGGATTCAGCCTCAACCTCAAATGACGGGGGTCGGTCACTTTCTGCATCGCCGTTTTGACCACGCGACCGATTGCCGAGCCATGTGCGCTCTCATGCCCGATGATCTTTTTGGCAATGGCCAATGCCAGGCGAACGGTTTCCGTTTCCATCCGTTCGACATCCTGCCGGCGGATACGGACCATCTCTTCCACAGCCGCTTTAAGCGCAACCACAGCTTGATCGACGTTTTTCTGCTGAGCGGCAATTGTTTCGGCACGGCCCTGATCCGAGCCTTTATTAAATGCCTCTTCAATCAGGCACCGAACCTGTTCTGAATCCTGATATTCATCATTTTGAGACGAACGGTCATCGTTTCTGTTGAGTGTCCCACTTACAAAATGTCCCTGGGCGGGCACTTTTGCGTAGCCTTTTCCCGTGCTGCAGGGTATTTCAGGGAAATAGTATGGTGCGCACGATTGGACCGATGGCGATGGGTTATCTTTAGGTACGTTAGCCAACAAATTCCTCCCCTCCCCTTCCGCTGATAACCAATTCTCCCTTTCTCTCCATATCCTGGACGATCTTGGTTATTTTCTGCTGTGCATCGGTGACCTCCTTGATCCTGACAGCACCCGACACCTCCATCTCCTCTTTGAGTATCTCAGCCGCTCGATCAGACATGTTCCGGAAGATTTTCTCTTTTACGTCGTTCGTTGACGCCTTGAGGGCAACGGCCAACTCCTGAGATTCCACGGAACGAAGCACCTTCTGCAGGCCCCGGTCATCGACAAGAACGATGTCATCAAAGACGAACATATTCTGGCGGATCTCCTCCGCCAGATCGGGATCGATCTCTTCGATCTCTTCGATAATCTGTTCCGTCGCAGTCCCATCGATCATGTTCAATATTTCAGCCAAACGCGGTACACCGCCGGCTTTTTCAGAAGTCGAGGTCTCCTTGTTGGAAAGGATTTCTTCAAAAGCATGATCAATCTCCTCCAGCATCTCGGAAGCCACCTTATCCAGGTTGGCGATACGGTAGGCGACATCAGGTTTCAATTCGTCGGGAAGAAGCGCCATCACCTCGCTGGCAATGTGGGGTTGCAGGTGCGCAATGATCAACGATATGGTTTGGGGGTGTTCATTCTGAATGAGTTGGATCAGAACATCCGGCGGAGTGGATTGAATCGCTTTGAGATTTTTCTTTTGATGCTCATCTAAACCATCACCTTCCGATTCGGTCCCTTTATCCTTCTCCTTACTCTCAATTTTCTTGGGTGGTGCTGCTTTTTGGAGGAATTCCTTGGCAACACTTTCAACCAGGGAAGGAGAGATTGAACCCAGTTTGGACTGGAGTTTGAATATCAAATTTCGCTCAGCTTTACTGAGCTGATTGACCACCGGGGAGATGACATCCCAGCCCAACGCCTGAACAAGAATCGCCGCTTTTAATGATCCGATAAGGTTTCTGGGATCCATAATCACGTCTCTTTAATCCACGTTTTCATGAGTTGGGTAGAACCGGAGCTGTTTTCGTTGATCATATTTTCTATTTGCCGTGTGTAGCTGTTCTCTTTATCTGATTCAGCATATCGTCGTTCCAGTTCCTTGATCGTTTGGGGAAGCTGCTCCAGCATTTGGATCTCCTCGATCGGTGTTGATGTCAGCCAGTGGGCCAGCGGCTTGATAATCATCATGAAGGACAACAGAAAAAAAAGCGCCGCCGCCGAATATTTGATCAAGGTCTGATGGGTCCTGATGGTCTCCACCCATCCGGCAGGCTCCGGCTCAGACGCCATATCGGACGCCGCCGCCACCTCAAAGGGAATGTTGACCACTTCAATTTTATCACCCCTGGCCATATCATAATCGATGGCGCTTTTGACGATACTCTCAAGCTTGGACATCTCTTCGGTGGTTCTGGGAACATATTGCGCCCGTTCCCCTTCGGCCTCCGCTTCAGGCTGTTGGTAGGTGCCGTCAACGACCACCGCCACCGATAATCGCTGGATGCTGCCGATGGGCATGATTTGGCGATTGGTCACTTTGCCCACTTCGTAGTTCTTGGTAAACTGCTGTCTCCGGCTGTTGTCCGGGTCACCGGTTGTCGCTGTTCCCGTATTGTTGGGAACGACGTTGGCCTGAAGTCCGGGAACACCTGAGGCGCCGGAGGCTGAATCGTTTAAAACCGAACTGGACGCCTGCTCGCTGCGAATCACCGAATTGTCGGGGAGGAATAGTTCCTCCGTTTTTTCCTGCTGGGTAAAATTGAGCAGGCAAGATACCCGTACGATGGCCTTATCCAGGCCGAGAACACTCTCCAGCATCGTCTTGACGCGATTTTCCAGCAGACGTTCCTTTTTTTCCTGAAAAGCCATCTGGTTCGAAGTAACCTGACTGACCGTGGATTTTTCCTTAAATCCGGCCAGCATTTTACCGCTGTTGTCTATTATGGTGACATCCTCCGGATCCAAGCGGGATACACTTGAAGCGATCAGGTGGACAATGCCCTGGATCTGTTCCTTGTTAAGGGACTTGCCGCGCCTCAGCTTGAGGATGACGGATGCGGTGGCCGGTTCTTCTTCTTCGATAAACAAGGATCTGGCGGGCATGACGATGTGCACCCGGGTGCTTTCCACTTCCATCAATGTGTTGATGGTCCGACTCAATTCCCCTTGAAGTGCCCGCTGGTAATTCACATTCTGGACGAACTCGGTCATGCCCAGTTTGGCGTCATCAAAAACCTCGAACCCAATTCCGGCGCCCCGCGGCAACCCCTGGGATGCCAATTCCAGCCGTGTTTCATAAATCTTTTCGTAGGGGATGCGCACCCCGGTACCATCCATGGTAAGCTGGTAAGGGATTTTGTTTTCTTTGAGCCTGCCCACGATTTCGGCAGCATCTTCCGGCGCCAAATTGCTGTACAGCGGATGCAAGTCACCGGTTTCCGACCATGTCAGTAAAAAGGCCAACCCGGCGATGGTTCCGCCAATCAGGATGGTCATGGCAACCAGTTTTCCCGTGGAAAGTCCGCTAAGGGCCAATTTTAATTGCTGCGGCAGGGTGGACAATGAAAAGGCCATCGCTACTCCTTAGGATCTTGTCCTATATGGACATCCTACGAATCTCATCATAGGCGGAAATGAGTTTGTTGCGGATCTGCATCACCAGCTCAAACGAGATCTCGGCTTTCTGCATGGCAATCATGGTATTATGGATATCCTGATTCTTGCCGGTGGATAGATCCTCAATGGCCTGATCCGCATCTATCATTTGCCGATTGACATCCGCCAACGACCCTTTGATATAATCGCCAAACGGTACTTGTGACGCCTCGCCGGTCTCTTTCTTAGGCGCATCCATTGGCGGAAGAATCCTCTGTAAATCCGAAATTGTCAGGTCATTCATTAGCTTTTTCCTATCTCCAGTGCGATAGCGGCCATATCCTTGGTGGCGCCCACCGCGGTGGCGTTTGCCTCGAAGCTTCTGCTGGCCGAAATCATGTTCACCATCTCTTCAACGATATTGACATTGGGTAGCCGGAGGTTTCCGTTTTCGTCGGCATCCGGATGGCCGGGATCGTATTTTTCCACGAAGGGTTTGTCGTCCTCGATGATACGTGCCACGTTGACACCGCCGCCCGCGTCACCCAGACGTTCATCCAAAACATCTTTGAAACCGCCTTCTTGAACCGCTTCGAAGATGACATCCTTGCGTCTGTATGGCTCTCCGGTGTCCGTCCGTGTCGTATTCACGTTGGCCATGTTGCTGGAAATGAGATTCATTCTGAGGCGCTGGGCGCTCAATCCGGTCGCGCTGATGGACAGGCTGTCGAGAAAATTCATTTACCTGGATCCTCCTGTGATGGCGTGTTTCAAACCCTTGAACTTGGATGCAACCAACTGGGCCGATGCTTTGTAAAGCATACTGTTTTTGGCCAGGGCCGTCATTTCGGCGTCAATGTCGACACCGTTGTGATCCCCGCGAAACAGCAGCGGGTCATCGGCGGCCGATTCTGTCTTGGCGGATGTGTCATCGATGGGCATTTGTCGTCCAGGAAGATGCCGTTCGTCCGTTTGTTTCATTGGCGCCAAAGGAGGCGATTGGGAATCCCGTTGGAGTGCTTCTTCGACGTTCAAGGCAAACGGCTTATAGTTGGGCGTGTCTGCGTTGGCCACATTGTTCAGGATCATCCCATGGTTGCGTGCCCGCAAATCCAGTGACCGAGACAAGGTGGCGATCGTGCCGCTGAATAAATTGACCGGCTGGTTGTCCATAAAAACCCCTCTTCATCGTTTCCGTATTAAACTGAGCAAATTATGTACCATCATACACAAGCGCCTTACCATTCTCTAAAAAACCATGCCTCCATGGATCACCCAATCAGGCCGGAACTCGCCTAAGCAAGATGAAATGGATGCACCGGAAAACAACGGCATCGTCATCCGTCGGTCATCGCCTCACGATATTCATTCAACTTGTTTCGAAGGGTTCTGATGCTGATTCCCAACATTTTCGCGGCATGTGTCCGATTGTCGTTTACTGCATTCAACGTATTGAAAATCAATTCTTTTTCCATCTCCCGCACGGTCATCCCCGTGGATATGGAAGGCCGGTGTGACGGCGCGGAAAAGGTTTCTTCCAATATCAAATGCTCCGGCAACAGTTCCGGACCACTGCCGATCAAAACACCGCGTTCGATGGTATTTTCAAGTTCGCGAACATTACCCGGCCAGGGCTGGGTGATCAGCAGTTCCATTGCAGATTCGGAAATACGACGCATCACAGTCGCATTCCGGTTGCAAAAACGTTCCAAGAAATAGTCGGCAAGCAGCGGGATGTCGCTTTTCCGTTTCCGCAGGGGGGGGATCGTCAAAGGAATGACGTTTAGCCGATAATAAAGATCTTCCCGGAATGCGCCGGCGGTGACCGCCTTTTTCATATTCTGGTTGCTGATGGCAATCACCCGAGCATCGATTGGAATCGGACGGTTGTTTCCTAACCTGACGATCTCTCTCTCTTGCAGCGCACGTAATAATTTGGCCTGAAGCGGCAAGGCCATTTCGGTGACTTCATCCAGCACCAGCGTTCCTTTTTCAGCGCTTTCAAATTTGCCGATTTTTCTGGATACGGCACCGGTGAAAGCCCCTTTTTCGTGACCGAACAATTCACTTTCGGCCAATTGTTCCGGCAGGGCAGCACAATTGATGGCCACATAGGGTTCACGATGACGACTGCTGTTGGCGTGAATGAATGATGCCAGCAGCTCTTTGCCGGTACCGCTTTCACCGGTAACCAGAATGGTGGCCGTGCTGGGGGCCACTTTTTTAGCCGTATTCAAAAGATCGAACAACGCTTTATCCTGGGTGATCAGTGATTTGGCATCGGTTCTATTGATTGGGTTGGGCGATGGATGTTTTGAGACCGCCCGGACTGCCCTTTCGAATGCCTTTTCGATCAGCTCCGGTTCAAATGGATCGATGATAAAATCAGTTGCACCTGCCTGCATGGCGGAGATCACGTCTCGGGCAGTGCCCTGGGTTGACCCCATCAATGCATAGATCGCCGGGAATACTTTTTTGACCTGTCGAACCAAATCCACACCGGAGATATCGTCCAGCCTCAAATCCGCATACAAAATCTGGATAGACCGCTTCCTCACCTGCTCCAGCGCATCTTCCCCTGCCGTGTAGAATTCACATCGATCGACACCATGCTTCACAAGCACCTCAGAAATATGTTTTCTCAGCCTCACATCGTCGACAACCAGTAGGGCGGAAATCTTTCTCATTTTCTCAATGCACGTTAGGGTCACAAAAATAAATTTGGCTTTTTCAGATAATCGGACTCTGCAATTATGTTGCCAGTGGTGGGGTAGAGAAAGTGTGACATCCAATCGGCAGCTGACCATTCGGTATTTAATTCATTTAAATTTTAAGGGAAAATGGTTCAGCATGAATGCGTTTCATTTTCGGAAAACGGAATCCTTGGTGATCGTCATTTTATTAATTTAACGTCACCGCATTGACATTATTACTTTCGTGGAGACGAAGAGACCTTCACCCGTTTATCTATGGAAAGAGACAAAGAAGCAATTGAAATGGCCAACGAAGGCAGGAGGGAGGGAGGGAGGGAGGGAG
>DEIP01000051.1 GCA_002352605.1 Desulfobacteraceae bacterium UBA2771
CACCTGACCATTGCCCGCCAGCAGCGGTTCAACCATGCGCCGGAAATGGATCTTGAACAGATGGGGGTGATCGTGATGCCCTTTCTCGATGGGTCCAGTGTCATGGCCAAGATGATTGGTGGCCAATGGGAGTTCGGCTACTGCCGGGACCGCATTCACAAGGTGCAAAGCGAACCCTATATCACCCGGACCCCCCATGACCGCCGCCTGGTCCAGCTGTCAAAGGACATTCAGGCCTATCTGGGGTTTTGCTGCGAGATCGAATACATCATCTCGGTAGACGGCGGCATCCACGTGGTGCAGGCCAAAGACATTTCCGGCATCGACATCCTGGAAGAAAAGGAGAGCCGGCAGTCCATCATCCTGGACGGCATCCGGCGCATCCGTAAGCGGCGCAACTATCGTGAAAGACCGGTCTATGTGATGGATAATAAAGCCTTTTATATCAGCGTTATCTCCCGGTGCGAAGAGATGGTGAACGGAAATACCACCCACGGCCGACCGGATGTTGGTCAGATCATCGATTCCATCAAGGCCTATAAAGCAGATTTTGAAGATTTTGCGCTGCGCCACCAGCGATACGCGGTGCTCGGCCTTGCCATTCAGGATACGGTTGATCTTTATCAGATCGCCAACCATTACCTGGACGACATCCCGGAGCTGCAGGCACGGTTGTCCAAGGCCCTGCATAACAATCTGTACCAGATCGATATTTTCCTGTCCGAAGCCGATACCCTCATCGCCAAGAACAAGGTCCGCATCAACCTGTGCAGCCACGATGCATACGGAATCGACACGGTGCGAAACCCCCTGTGGTCCGTTTATTGGTATGTGGACCGGCACGATGAGGTGGTGAACGATTTAAAGCGGGTTGGCTTTAAAACCGGAGATACCATCGGTATCGATATCAACGTTGACGACAAACCCATCGTAAACCGCCTGTAACCATCCTCGGGTGGGTGGTTCAACCCTTGTTATAATGCAGCTCGGGGTAGAGTCGTCGGGCGCATTCAGGGCAGATGCCGTGGGTGAAGTCGGCCTCGGAATGGTCGGCGATGTAATCTTCGATTGGCTGCCAGTTTTTGTCCTCGTCGCGGATTTTCTTGCAGGAGGCGCAGATGGGCAGCAGGCCACTGAGGGTTTTAACCTCCTGAAGGGCTTTTTCCAGTTGCCCGATCAGTGATTCCTGCGCTTTGGCCGCTTTGTGTTTGACCATGGCGATTTCAATGGTTGAGCGCAGTTCGTTGATTTCGTAGGGTTTGGTGATGTAGCCGTACGGACTGGTTCGGATCGCGCGCTCGAAGACCTCCTGGTCGGAAAGGCAGGTCATGAAGATGATGGGCACATCCGACCGTTCGGCGATTTTGGCGGCGGCCTCTATTCCGTTCATTGTTCCTTTGAGTATGATATCCATGGTGACCAGGTCGGGGTGGTGCCGGAAAACCCCGCTGATGGCCTCGAATCCCGTTTCGGCTGTGCCGCAGATCCGGTAGCCCAGGCTCTCCAGTCGGGCGCTGAGCACGATGGATACGTTGGGATCATCTTCCACTACCAGGATGTTAATCGGTTGATGCATAATCCACCTCGTATTGACTGAAGGACCCCGTTCGGCAACTTTTTGCGCACGGGACTCCCTTTTGTGCACAGCGATGCTCTGTTTTCAGACATGTTGCCTTAATGAGGTATGCAACGTTTTACCATCGTATCGTAATATTCGGTCAGAACAGATCGGTTTGGTGCCGTTCCAATTCAGATCCGATTACCCCGTTATCCCTATGCCCTCCTAATGCAATTTGCATGCTATTTTATCAATTTCGGAAAATTGTCGGGTGTGATGTTTCTATCAATAAGAACAAAAAGTCCTTGACACCCCGTTCAAAAGCCTCTAAAAGTGTGGTGAGGATCGAAATGGAAGCAGTCATCATGGATTCAGGGTCGTGGAAACCGTCACGGCCTTTTTTATTGGGAGAGAGGACAAAAGATGAAGTTGAGGGATTTTCCAAACCGGGATCAGTTTGACACCCTGGCCCGAACCTGTAACGTGATTCCCGTCTGCCGGGAGATTTTGGCAGATATGGATACGCCGGTTTCCCTGCTGAAAAAATGCTATGATGATGGAGAGCAGGGCGCGCGCACGCCGATTTTTCTGCTGGAAAGTGTTGAAGGCGGGGAAAAATGGGGGCGCTACAGCTTTCTGGGCACATCGGCGAGGACCCATGTCAAGGTGTTTGCCGATCAGGTGACCATCACCGAGAACGGTCGTGAAGATAAAATCTACCACGGCGGCGATCCCTTGGGCACCCTGAGAAGTTTCATGGGCCGTTTCCAGCCGGCGGAAATGGCTGAACTTCCCCGGTTTTGGGGCGGGCTGGTGGGATACCTCACCTACGAAATGGTCTCTTTTTTCGAGCGAGTTCCCAGCCGGCTGCCGGCCGACACACCCATGGCCCATTTCATCATCTGCGATGAACTGCTAATTTTCGATAACATCCGAAACACCATGATCTGTGTGGCCATCGCTTTTACCGACGGGCGTCCGGATACCGGTGCGGTTTACGATGAAGCCGTGACGCGGTTGAACGCCATGGAAAAGCGCATGAGCATGCGGATCGGTGATGACGTACCGGAGGATCGCGGCGACAGTCTGACCATGACCCCATCTCTTCAGGCGGAAACCTTCAGAGATCGGGTGGCCACCGTTAAGAACTACATCCAGCAAGGTGACGTGATTCAGGCTGTCATCTCCCAGCCCTTTCAATGCGACGCGCCCGGGGACCTTATTTCGGTCTACCGTGCCCAGCGGTATGTGAACCCGTCTCCGTACCTCTACTTTTTTCATTTTGACGAAACGGCTCTGGTGGGATCTTCACCGGAAACCTTGGTACGCCTGGAAAACCGGGTGGCCACCTTGCGGCCCATCGCCGGCACCCGGCCCCGGGGAGATAGCGAGCAGGCCGATCGGGCCCTGGCGTCGGAACTGCTGGCCGATGAAAAGGAGCGGGCCGAGCATCTGATGCTGGTTGACCTGGGGCGTAACGACCTGGGCCGGGTCGCCCGGACCGGCACGGTGCAGGTGACGGATCTGATGGTGGTGGAGCGGTACTCCCACGTCATGCACCTGGTCTCCAACATCAACTGTGATCTGGAGGACACCTACGACGCCTGGGATCTGTTGCGGGCGTCATTCCCCGCCGGTACCCTTTCCGGTGCACCCAAGGTGCGGGCCATGGAGATCATCGAAGAGTTGGAACAAAGTCCCCGGGGGCCGTATGGTGGCGCCGTCGGCTACGTCTCTTTCAGCGGCAACATGGACCTGGCCATTACCATCCGGACCGCCTGCATCGAAAAGGGGATACTCACCGTTCGGGCCGGTGCGGGCATCGTGGCCGACTCGGATCCGGAAACCGAGCGAATGGAAACCGTCAACAAAGCCATGGCCATTCAACGGGCCCTCGAGCTGACCCACCAAGGGGTGGAGGCAACACCATGATACTGATGATCGATAACTACGACTCCTTCACCTATAATCTGGTCCAGTACCTCAGACAGATCGGTGAGGATGTCGTGGTGAAAAGAAACGATGCCGTCACCGTCGATGAAATTGCGGCGATGGCCCCCCAGGCCATCGTGATTTCTCCGGGACCGGGCCGGCCGAATTCTGCCGGTGTTTCCCTGGATGCGATCCGTCGGTTTTCCGGTAAGATTCCTATCCTTGGCGTTTGCCTGGGCCACCAGTCCATCGCCCATGCCTTCGGCGGCAAGGTGATTGCCGCCAAGCGGCTGATGCACGGCAAGACATCGGCCATAACGACTGACGGCAAAGGGGTTTTTGCCGGCATCAAACAGCCCTTTCAGGCCATGCGCTACCACAGCCTGGCGGTGGAGAAGGAGAGTTTGCCCGACTGCCTGGCGGTGAGCGCCACGGCCGAAGACGGGGAGATCATGGGGCTTCGGCACCGGACCCATATCTCCGAGGGGATTCAGTTCCATCCCGAATCGATCATGACACCGGTGGGCAAGCGGCTGCTGCGCAATTTTTTAAAAATGATCCCTACTGCTTAAAAGGAGAACCCCGACCATGTTCAAAGATCACCTGTCAGCCATTATCAGCCGAACCGATCTGAGTGAATCCCAGATGGCCGAGATGATGTCTGAAATATTTGAGGGTAAAACCACCGATGCCCAGGTGGGGGCCATGATGGCGGCCCTGGCCACCAAGGGGGAAACCGTTGAGGAACTGGCCGGTGCGGCCCGGGCAATGCGCAAAAAAGCCCACCGCATCCAGGCGGCCACCACACCGGTGGTAGACACCTGCGGCACCGGTGGCGACGGTCTCAAGACCTTCAATATCTCCACCACGACGGCCTTCGTCGTGGCCGGCTGCGGGGTGACTGTGGCCAAGCACGGCAATCGTAGCGTTTCGTCCAAATGCGGCAGCGCCGATCTGCTGGAGACCCTAGGCATTAAGCTGGACACGGATCCGGAAGTTGTCGAAGAGGCGGTCCGGGAGATCGGTATCGGTTTTCTATTTGCCCCGCTTTACCACAGCGCCATGCGCCACGTTGCCAAGGCACGCATGGAGGTGGGGGTGAGAAGCATCTTCAATATGCTGGGGCCGCTAACCAATCCGGCCGGCGCCAACTGCCAGCTGCTGGGTGTATTCGCTCCCCAGCTGACCGAAATGTTCGCCGAGGCGCTACGCCTGCTGGGGACCAAGAGCGCATTTGTGGTTCACGGGCACGACGGGCTGGACGAAATTTCCGTATGTGCGCCCACGCGCGTTTCCCAGTTGGAGAACGACATGGTTCGCACCTATGACATTTACCCCGAGCAGTATTTCGGCCAACTGGCCGAAACTGACCAGATGACCGGTGGCGACCCTGAGGAGAATGCGGCCATTACCCGCAGGATTTTGACGGGGGAAAAGGGGCCCAAGCGGGACGTGGTGCTGCTCAATGCCGCCGCGGCGCTGGTGGCCTGCCGTAAGGCGGAGGACATGAAAGCGGGTATCGCCCGGGCCGAACAGGCCATCGACGGCGGTGCTGCCATGGGTAAGCTGGAGGCTCTGGTTGCCTATACCCGTGACAACGGATAAGCTATGCCGACAGATTTTCTGACACAGATCGTTCAACGGAAGGGGCACGAGATTTCGCAGGCCCGCAAAGTGATCTCCCGCGACCGGTTGGAAGCGCAGGCCCGGCAGCGCTCGGATTTCCGGCCCTTTTTTGGAACGCTCCAACAACCGGGACCCGGCGGGGTGAACATCATCGCCGAAATTAAGCGGGCGTCACCATCCAAGGGTGATATCTGCGTGGATCTGGATGCGTCGAAGATGGCGGACCAATATGAAAAGGGCGGGGCGGTGGCCGTCTCGGTACTCACCGATTCCACCTACTTCAAGGGCAGCCTCGATGACCTGAAGGCGGCGCGGTCCGCCTGTACCCTGCCAGTGCTGAGAAAAGAGTTCACTATCAGCCGTTATCAAGTATACGAAGCGGCGGCGGCCGGCGCGGATGCCATCCTGCTCATCGCCCGGATCCTCTCTCCGGATAAGCTGAACCAGCTTTACATGCTGTGCCGCGAACTGGGCATGGACGCCCTGGTGGAAATCCATACGCCGGAAGATGCCCACATCGTTGCCGCTTGTGGCGCGCGTCTCGTGGGCATCAACAATCGCAATCTGAGCACCTTTGAAACGGACATCGCCATTGCGATGGATCTGGTTTCCCGACTGACGCCCGACCAGGTACCCGTGGCGGCCTCCGGCATTTCGGGACCGGACGACATTCAAAGCAATCTGTCCGCCGGCATCTACAATTTTCTGGTGGGGGAAAGTATTGTCCGTTCCGGTGATCCGGCCCGATTTATCCGTCGGTTGATTCGTTCCGGATCCGGTTCGCATCCCTCGGGCAATGGTGTTGCATGACCGGTGCGTGCACAATGGGCCGCCCTTATCCCCAGGTGAAGATCTGCGGGTTGACTGATCCCCACGAGGCCGCCCGCTGTGTCCATCTGGGTGCCGATGCCATCGGTCTGGTTTTCTTTCCCAGAAGCCCACGCAACGTCATCCCGGACCAGGCAAGGGCCGTGGTGGCTTCCCTGCCGGAATCGGTGGCTGCCGTGGGCGTGTTCGTCAACGCCGGTTTTTCCTTCATCATGTCTCGGGTCGAACGTTGCGGGTTATCCATGGCGCAGCTCCACGGCCGGGAATCATCTGATCTGGCGGCGCGGTTGAAGGCCGAGGGGGTGGGGGTGATTAAAGCGCTGTTCGTCGATGGCCGGCCGGGTTTCGCGGATGCGCGGAGATTTGATGTCGATGCCTACCTGGTGGAGTGTGCCCGGGGGCCGCTTCCCGGCGGCAACGCCATGGCTTGGGACTGGGGGGCGGCCAGGGACTTCGGACACCGGTATCCCCTGGTGCTCGCCGGCGGCCTGTCGCCGGAAAATGTCGACGATGCGATCCGTGTCGGTCTGCCGGCGGCCATCGACGTTAGCTCCGGTGTGGAGGTGTCACCGGGTCGCAAGGATATGGGCAAGGTGGCCCGGTTGATCGCCGCCGTTCACGACTCCGCGAAACAGTATGCCGGAAAGACGATACGACCGGTGTTTCGGCCAAAAGGAGGTCAAATTCGTGGCTGATCAAAGAGAGAAGCTCGTTATTCCTTACGAACAATTGAGTTCCGAGGCGCTTTCGGGGCTGATCAGGGAGTTCGTGACCCGCGACGGCACCGATTCGGGATACACTCGTGGCTCGCTCGTGGAAAACATAGCCATGGTGCGCCGCCAGCTGGATTCGGGGCAGGCGGTGGTCGTCTATGACGCCCGGTCGCAGACCAGCAACATCGTACCGGTGGAAGTTGTCCTGGAGAATGCCAAAGGACCCAATTGATAGTGGTGTCTACCCAGAAGCTGATATTATTAGAGGAACGAAACCATGAAATACATCGGTGCCCATGTGAGTGCCGCCGGCGGTGTGCAGAACGCGCCGCTGAACGCCAAAAAAATCGGAGCCACGGCCTTTGCCCTGTTTACCAAAAATCAGCGACGATGGGAAGCCAAGCCGTTGACGGAAGAATCCATCCACCGGTTCAAGGAGAACTGCGCGGATGCCGGCTACACCCCGGATCAGATCCTGCCCCACGACGGTTATCTGATCAACCTGGGCCACCCGGAATCGGCTGGACTGGAAAAATCACGGGCCGCTTTCATCGACGAAATGCATCGCTGCGAACGGCTGGGGTTAAAATATCTGAATTTTCATCCGGGTAGCCACCTCAACAAGCTTTCCGAAGACGCCTGCCTGGCAAGGATTGCCGAATCCATCAATCTGGCCCTGAAGCAGACAACGGGGGTGACCGCCGTCATCGAAAACACCGCCGGCCAGGGCACCAACATGGGTCACCGCTTCGAACACCTGACCGCCATCATTGCCGGCGTCGAAGACCAATCCAGGGTGGGGGTCTGTCTGGATACCTGCCATACTTTTTCGGCCGGTTATGATCTGGTGACCACGAGGGGTTACGAAAAAACCATGGCGCATTTCGATGCCGTGGTGGGGTTCTCCTTTTTAAAAGGGTTTCACCTGAACGACAGCAAGAAGGCCATGGGCAGCCGCGTGGATCGTCATGAAAGTCTCGGCAAGGGCACCCTGGGACTGAAACCCTTCCGGATGATCATGAACGACCCCCGTTTCGACGGTATCCCCATGATCCTGGAGACACCCGATGACGATCGCTGGGCCGAGGAGATCCGCATGCTGATGGAAATGGTAAGGATTGGGGACGAAATAAAGTGAACGCTTGAACACCAGTAGCAAAACAAGCCACGGCATCGGCACGCGTTTGCTGGCGACCCTTTTGATAGATTTCATTTTGATCTTATCCCTGAAAATGGCCCTACGTTCAATTTCCCGGATGAACACGTGGTGCAGAATCCCGGGTTCATCCAATCCGGTTAATCGCAGCATTCCCGTTCAAATAGCACAAAAAAAAGAGGTTTCGTTGTTTAGTTTTTCAAGGATGTCCCCCCTCTTCCCCCCTCTTCCC